>NZ_JBEPLY010000004.1:0-450804 GCF_040545495.1 Martelella mangrovi | reverse complement strand
GTTGCCTCAAAAATATAACGCGGGGTGGAGCAGCCCGGTAGCTCGTCAGGCTCATAACCTGAAGGCCGCAGGTTCAAATCCTGCCCCCGCAACCACCGATACCAACAAAACCCGTCGCACTAGCGGCGGGTTTTGTTGTTTTTGATGCCTTTCCAACAGCTTGCCGTTCCGTCCACGCCAGAATCCGTCCTAGTTCGTCGTAAAGGGCACGGGTATCCGAATACTCTTCTTCGGGAACTCTATTCTGATGAGGTCAGGAACAGAGAGAAGTTCGACATGCTTTAGACGGTCGTCGCGCCGTATCATTTTAAAAACACTTTGTTCACTGTTTCGTTATTTCAGTGATCGCGCGGATACGTAATGTTCTGAAAAATATAGATATTTTAATGCCGTATTTGTGACATCTTCGATGCGGGCGGTCCTCAGTCGATTGTGGACTTTGTTTTCCATGAGCGCTAATTGCTGGGAATATCCCTGTTTCGGGACGCTTTCCTGCCGCCCGAATGCAGGCAAAAAGGAAAGACAAAATCATGGAAACATCACAAGGAAAGCTTTCCGCGCTGGCCAAAGTCTGGCTGTGGCTGCTCGGCATCGTGCTGGTGGCCGCTGCGCTGTTTTTCGTCATTGGCGGCGGAAAGCTGATTACGCTCGGCGGAAGCTGGTACTTCCTGATTGCGGGCATCGTGCTTCTGCTGGCCGCGATCCAGTTTTTCAGGCAGCGGCCCGCCGGTGTCTGGCTTTATCTCATTGCCTTTGCCGGAACGATCGTCTGGTCTCTGTTTGATGTCGGCCTCGATTACTGGGGCCTGATCTCCCGCCTTCTGGCGATGACCTTCGGCGCGTTTGTCATCACGGCCTCGCTGCCGCTGCTCAACAAGGCCGCCGGGCGCTCTGCCGCAACGGGCAAGAGCCTCGCGGCCGCCGCCGTTTTCCTGGTGGCCGGCATTGCCGGCTTCGGCTCGATGTTCAGCATCCATCCGGAAGTTACAAGCGCCGAACCTGCTGCAAGCCGCGTCGCCGTTACCCCGGCCGACGAGCAGAAGGACTGGTCACATTACGGCAATACGGCCGGCAACAGCCGTTTTGCAGCGCTTGACCAGATCAATGTCGATAATGTCGACGAGCTTGAGGTGGCCTGGACCTATCACACCGGCGATATTCCGATGTCGACCGGCTCGGGCGCTGAAGACCAGCTGACGCCGCTTCAGGTTGGCGACAAGGTTTATCTGTGCACCGCCAAGAACAATGTGATTGCCCTTGATGCGGATACCGGCAAGGAAGTCTGGCGTCACGACGTCAACGCCAATGTCGGCGGCGTTTGGGAACGTTGCCGCGGTCTTGCCTATTTCGATGCGACCCAGCCTGTCGTTCAGCCGACCGTCGAAGGTTCGACACCGGTTCAGCCGGCAAATCTGCCGGAAGATGCGCTATGCGCGACCCGCATCATCATGAACTCGATCGATGCCAATCTTTATGAATTCGACGCCGAAACCGGCGAAACCTGCACCGACTTCGGCGCCAATGGCGTCGTCGACCTGAAGGCCGGCATGGGGCCGCTCGGCAACAAGGCCTATTACACCATGACCTCGGCGCCGACCATGGCGGGCACGACCATCGTGCTTGGCGGTCGCGTTGCCGACAATGTTCAGGTGGACATGCCCGGCGGCGTTCTGCGCGGTTTCGATGTTCTGACCGGCGAACAGCGCTGGGCCTTCGACACCGGCTCGGCCACCCCGAATGCGCCGCTTGCCGATGGCGAGAACTATACCCGTTCGTCGGCCAATAACTGGGCCGGCAGCGCCTATGATGCTGCGTCCAACACGGTCTATCTGCCGCTTGGCTCGCCCTCGGTCGACCTCTACGGCGTCACCCGCTCCGACATCGACCACAAATACGGTGCCTCCGTTCTGGCGCTCGATGCCACCACGGGACAGGAAAAATGGCACTTCCAGACGGTTCATAATGACCTCTGGGACTTCGACCTGCCCATGGCCCCGTCGCTGATCGACTTCCCGGAAGCCGATGGCACAAAGGTCCCCGCTCTCGTGATCGGCACCAAGTCCGGTCAGCTTTATGTGCTTGACCGCTACACCGGCGAGCCGCTGACCGAGGTTGAGGAACGGCCCGTCAAGGCGGCGAATATCCCGAACGAGCCCTATGCGCTGACGCAGCCGGTTTCGGTCGGCATGCCGCAGATCGGCAACCAGCTGCTGCACGAATCCGACATGTGGGGCGCCACGCCTTTCGATCAGCTTTTGTGCCGCATCTCCTTCAAGTCGATGCGTTATGAAGGGCTTTACACCGCGCCGGGCACCGACCTTTCGCTCAGCTTCCCGGGGTCTCTCGGCGGCATGAACTGGGGCGGTCTTTCCACCGATCCGAACAACGATCTCATCTTCGTCAACGACATGCGCCTTGGCCTGTGGGTTCAGATGTTCCCGCAGCAAGAGAACGCGACGCTGTCCGACGGCGGCGAATCGCCGAATGCCGGCATGGGCGAGGTTCCGCTCGGCGGCACGCCTTATGCCGTCGTCAAGGACCGTTTCCTGTCGCAGCTCGGCATTCCCTGCCAGGAGCCGCCCTTCGGCACGCTGTCGGCCATCGACATGAAGACCCAGAAGGTCGTCTGGCAGGTTCCGGTCGGCACGGTTCAGGATACCGGCCCGCTCGGCATCCGGATGGGCCTGCCTCTCCCGGTCGGCATGCCGACGCTTGGCGGTTCGCTCGTCACCCAGGGCGGTCTGGTCTTCTTCGCCGGCACGCAGGATTTCTATCTGCGCGCCTGGGATGAGGCCACCGGCAAGGAAATCTGGAAGTCGCGTCTGCCCGTTGGCAGCCAGGGCGGCCCGATGACCTACAAATCGCCCAAGACCGGCAAGCAATATGTCGTGATCTCGGCCGGCGGCGCCCGCCAGTCCACGGACAGGGGCGATTATGTGATCGCCTATGCCCTGCCGGATCAGAGCTGATCGACCCGACACCGGCCTCCCCGTTTCGGCGGGGAGGTCTTAAGGTATAATCACCATGATCACGGAAAACGACAGCGGAAAGCAGGAAAAACCCGCTGGCCTGCTTCACAGCCTGCGGGGCGAGGTTCTTGACCTCGGCGAAGGCGTTGTCGAAGCGGCAAGATGGGTCGCGGCAAGGCCGTTGCATGTCTGGCTGCGCGCCGGCGTTCTCATTGCCGCCTGGTTCCTGTGGTCGCTCACCGCCCAGCATCTGCCGCGCGGTTTCTTTGCCACCCCGTCCGAAACCGCTCGCGCGCTTGCCGAAATGCTGCAGGATTTCCGTCAGCTTTATCTGCGCGCCACGGTCAACACGCTTTATGTCTACTGGACCGGCCTTCTGTTTTCCGCCCTGATCGGCATTCCGCTGGGATTGTTTCTCGCTGCCGTGCCGCTGATGGGCCGCACCTTAACCCCTTATGTCAACGCGCTCGCGGCGACGCCGCTGATTGCCCTGATGCCGATGGTCATCCTGATCTTCGGTCTCGGCGACGGCTCGAAAATCCTGATCGTCACCATGGGGGCCATCATGCCGGTGATCATCAACAGCTATGCGGGCCTGCGCAATGCCGATCCGAAGCTGGATGAAATGGCGCGCGCCTATGGCTTTTCCCGCATCAGCCTTTGGCGCCATGTGCGCCTGCCTGCCGCATTCCCGGTGGTCATGGCGGGGCTCAGGCTCGGCGCCACGACCGGGCTGGTGACGGCGGTCGTTGCCGACATCTATATGGCGATGACCGGGCTCGGCGCATTGCTGATTTCTTATGGCAACAGCTTTTTGATGGGAAATTACCTGATCGTCATGCTGACGCTCGCGATTATGGGCGTTGGCACAACCGCGCTTCTTTCCGCCGTTGAGCGCCTTTTGACGCCGAAACCGTCGCGCCGACGGCTTTATTCGTAAATTTCTGACCTCATTGGAAAAGATATGTTCCGCACACTCATTCTCGCAGCTCTGGGCGCGATCCTGCTTTCCGGCATTCCGGCCAAGGCCGATCCGTTCCGCATCATCGTCACCGAGACGGAGACCCCGCTGGTTCCCAATTCGCTGATCTATCTCGCCCGGCAGGAAGGCTTTTTCGAACGCGCCGGCGTCGATGTCACGCTGGTGCCGGTGCAGCAGACGCCGATGGCAATTGCCGCCCTTCAGGCCGGTGATGGCGATATGGCAAATATCTCGTTGTCATCGTTGATCAACCTTCATGCCCAGGGCGCATCCGACTTCGTTGCCGTCCACTCCTCCGACAAGGCGATCCCCTTCATCATTGCCGGGCGCGATGACGTGACGCTGAAGACCATGCCGGGCAAGCGCTTCGGTATCGGTCGGCCCAACAGTCTGGATGCCACCATGTCTGCCGCCGTTCTCGGCACCAAGGGCGTCAGTCTTGAGGCCATGACGCTGATGCCGCTCGGCCAGCCTGCGGTGCGCGGTCAGGCGCTGATGGCCGGTCGGGTCGATGCGACAACGCTTTCCATCGGCAGCTATCTGGCGCTGCCGGACACAAGCGACCTCCATATTCTGGTGGACGTAAAGGATTATTTCGATGCCGCGCCCGTGGTGACCAAGGTGGATGTGGTGCGTCGCCCGACCCTTGAGGCCCGCGCCGATGATCTGGAACGCGTGCTGGAAGCCCTGACGCTTGCCGCGCGTGACTTTGCGGAAAACCCCGTCCATTGGGTTGCCGCCATGGAAAAGGCCCGCCCCGATATCGCGCCGGAAACGTTTGAGGCGCTTTCAAAGGCTTATGCCGGCAGCTGGACCGTCAATGGCGGTTTCCAGAAGGACGAGTTGCTCTACGCCCAGACCTGGTATCAAAAGGGGGAGGCGACCAATACGGCCTATATCGTCGATCCGGCCAAGTGGATCGATTTTGCCCCGATGGACGCCGTGTTGAAGACAATCGGACCGTCAGATCTCGGAGACAGCATTTCACGCTGAAACAGATGAAAACCCTCGCCATCGACCATGTTTCGCTGAGCTACGGCCCGGAGCGCCCGGTTCTCTCCGATATCTCGCTTCCGGCAGACGACGCGCGGATGACGGTCATTCTGGGCCCTTCGGGCTGCGGCAAGACGAGCCTCTTGCGGGTTACGGCCGGGCTCATTGCTCCCGACAGCGGAACCGTCTTGATTGATGGCCGCCCGCCGGTCCCGGGCCGGGATACGGCGCTCCTGTTTCAGGATGCACGGCTTCTGCCCTGGCGCACGGCGCGGCAAAACCTCGCCATCGTGGTCGGATCGGGCAGGGCCGCGACGGTCGAGGCGCTTCTCGTCCGTGTCGGGCTTGAAGGGTCCGGCGATCTTTACCCGGAAGAACTGTCCGGCGGCATGCAGCAGCGCCTGGCGCTGGCGCGCGCGCTTGCAACGCCGGCCCCGCTTTTACTGATGGACGAGCCTTTTGCCAGTCTCGACGCACTGGCGCGCGAGGAAATGCAGGGCGAATTGCTGAGCGTGCTGGAGGAGGAGGCCGAACGCCGGGTCCTCTTCGTCACCCATTCCGTCGACGAGGCGCTGATCCTGGCCGATCGGATCGTTGTGATGCGCGCAACCCCCGGCCGCATTCACCAAACCGTCCACCCCGACCTCGGCCCGCCCGGAACGCCACGCCGCGACGCCCCCGCCTTTGCCGCGATCCGGCGTGACTTGGCAGATGCGCTGCACCGTGTCTGAGAGGCGTGTTGTCGGCTTCCGATTATGCTCTGCCGGTGCGATGCGAAAAACCTCAGTCCAAAAGACAAAATCTGTACCGTCTCTCCAAAAATAATCGACTGGCCCCAACACCGTTAACCTGCGCCGAAAGTTCCTTTCCCTTCCGGTTTCATTCTCAATTCTCACGAATGTTGAAGCTGTTCTTTCACGCTCGTGTCCCTGAGTCTTCGGCGCGGCGGTCGAGTTGTGCTGTCTGGCTCGGCTTGGACCAGAGCGTCTTGCCCTGGTCGGCTTCCACAGCGGCGCCGGCCTTGAGCATGGCTTCGATCGTGGCTTGCTCATAGCCGAGGCTTTTCAGGATTTCGCTTGTGCTCTGGCCGAGAAGGGGCGGGGCGTCGGCGCGGCCCTCTGAGTGCAGAAGGGGCGGGATCGGGAAGTCTGGGGAGGTGAAATCGTAGTCGCCCAAATCGAATGCGGAGAGCTTGTCATGAGCCTTTGCCTGCGGCGCTTCCAGCACCTTGTCGGCGGACAGGATTTCGGTGAAGCCGATGCCGTGGCTTGAGAGTTTTTTGGTCAAGGCCTCAAAATCATGTGCGGCGACCGCCCGGGTTACCATTTCTTCCACGCGCGGACGCGCGCGCCGGCGGTCGCGGAGGCCTTGAAGGGCAGGATCGGGGGGGATGTCTGTCGCTACACAGAAGCGGCGCCAGTGGTCATCGGTGAGCATGACGAGATAGATCCAGCGTTTGTCTTTGGTTTCGTATGCGCCGTAGCCGGGGATGCTGAATTCCGCCGAAGGCTCGGTTTCCGGTCGACCGAGAAGCTGCGACTTGAGCTGCACGCCGAGCAGGTCGCGCGCGGCGATGTGCAGCCCGGTCTCGTAAAGCCCGAGTTCGATATTGCGCTTGGCCGGATCGTTGGAGAGCAGCGCCGAGAGGACGGCGATCACGGCATAACAGCCGGCAAACTGATCGTGGTAGGACGGGCCGAGCCGGGACGGACGTCCGTCGACGCGGTTGGAAAACATCACGCCGGTCGCCGCCTCGGCAATCGGATTTGAGGCCACTTCCTCTTCAAGCGGTCCCGCGCCATATCCCTTGATGTGGCAGAAGATGATCTCGGGATTGCGTTGTGCGCAGTCTTTATAGGTCGCTCCGAGCTTGCGGGCCGCGGACGGGGAAAGATTGTGCACGATGATGTCGCAATCTTCGACCAGACGGTTGAAGACCGTTCGTCCCTGTTCCGACTGAAGATCGAGGCACAGGCTTTTCTTGCCGCGATTGAAGGCGAGGTAGCTGCCGCTGGGGCCGCCGCGCACCAGTTTGCGGGTGGTTTCGCCGGCGGGAGGCTCGATCTTGATCACCGTGGCGCCCATTTGCTGAAGGATGTGTGTGGCGAAAGGGGCGGCGATCATGCTGCCCAGTTCCAGAACCGTCTTGCCGGCCAATACCCCGTTGTTCATTCAATCCTCCCTGATTGCGAAGCCCGGAAAGGCGCTGGGCTTGGCTATAACTGTCAGGACCGCGACTTTTTGACAAGAATAAAATGCATTATTTTGTCGAATGCATGGAATTATCCGGATATCATCAACCCGAAGAAAAAGCCTGATCACCATGCGCCATACTACCCGAAGAACCTTCCCTGTCTCACGAGCGTCATCATCGGGCTTGACCCGAGGATCTAATCACATCGCCATAGGAATAGCGTCTCGATTTTTCTTAAATATTTGTTTTTAAGATGTTTTATGGAAGAACTGTTTATCGCGTCGAAGCGTAGTCAGGCCTTCGGGTCAAGCTCAGGGGAGACGAAAGAGTGTTTGGCAGGCTTTGTCGGCAGGCAGGTGGTTTCAATATTTTTACGAAGTCGATCTGCGTCGACAGTATCTCAAAATAAAATAAGATGCATTTTCTATTGACCTGCTCGGAGGGGCTGCGTATCGTCATGATGGAGGAGCGAAACATGTTTGGGAGGAGATCACATGTTTTCGAAACTGAGAAGGGTGGCCCCTGTGGCCGCCATTGGTACGCTATTGCTTGCCGCGGGGCCGCTGGCTGCCGCCGATGCCGGCATTGATGCCGAAAACAAGGTTGTCACCATCGGCGCTTTCACGCCGGTCACGGGGCCGGTGCCGTTCTACGCCACACTGACCCATGCAGCCGAGGCCTATTACAAGAACCTCAATGACAATGGCGGCATTGACGGCTGGACCGTCAATTACGTGACCAAGGACGATGGTTATGAGCCGGCGCGTTCGGTTGCCGTCACCCGGCAGATGGTCGAGGATGACGGTATCTTCGCGCTGTCTGCGCCAATCGGAACGGCAACCAATGTTGCCGTGCTGCCTTATGCGCGCGAGGTTGGTCTGCCGGTGGTCGGGCCGATTGGCGGCGCAAGCGCGTTTTTCGTCGAGCCGACCGTGTTCCCGCTTTTGCCGGATTATGGCTGGTCGGCGGCGTCCAATGTCGACTATGCGGTCAATACGCTCGGCCACAAGAAAATCGCGCTGCTCTGGGAAAATGATGAGCTCGGCAAGTCGGCCAAACGCGGTTTCGATGCCTATATGGCCGAACTCGGTCTTGAGCCGGTGGAGTCCATTCCCTTTGACGTGAAGACCACCAGTTTCAGCCCGCATATTCGCCGCGTCGCCAATTCCGGCGCGGAAGCCGTGATCCTGTTCGGCTCCAACGCCAACCTTGCCGCCGCGCTGAAAGCTGCGGACCTGCAGGGGCTCGATGTCGACTGGTTCGCGCCGTTCTTCACGGCCGACCCGTCGACCTTCAAGCTTGCCGGCGACCTTCTGGACGGCGTCTATTTCTCGTCCTGGCTGCTGCCGGTTAGTTCCGACGTGCCGGATATCGCCGCCTACCGGGATTCGATCAAGAAATACTATCCCGATGATCCGGTCGGCGTGTTCGGCCTCAATGGCTGGAGCAATGCGGCGATCTTCCACAAGGGGTTCGAGGCGCTTCTGGCTTCGGGTAACGACCTGACGCGGGAAAACCTGATCGCCGCGCTGGAAACGCTGAAGGATGCCGATGTCGGCGGTGCGAAAGGCGTCACCTTCGAGCCCGGCGATCATCGCGGCACCCGCCAGGAGGGTATCATCCAGGCCAAGGGCGACAGTTTCGATCTGGTGCAGCCGTTCCGGCCCTATCCGGCCGTCGTCTTCGACGCCAAGCCTGAGTAACGGCCTTCGCGCGCCGCGACAAAGCGCGGCGCGCAGTTCTTTTGAAATTGCATTCTTGAATGACGGGAGAAGACAGGGATGTCCCCGATACCAGTCAGCGCGCCCGCGCATATGAACGGAAAGATCGCTCTTGTAACCGGCGCCGCCGGCGGCATCGGTCGCGCCACGACGCTGGCGCTTGCCGAGGCGGGGGCGACGGTAATTGCCACCGATATCGCCGGGACAGCCGAATTCGATCATCCGGCCGTTCGCTATCGCCGCTATGATGTGACCTCGCGAGAAGAGACGGATGCTCTGGTCGCCGATATCCGGTCGGACCATGGACGCATCGATGCGCTTATCCTGTGCGCCGGTACGATCTCGCATCGTCCGCTCGGTAAAAGCACCGATGAGGAATGGCGCGCGATCCTTGACGTGAACCTGATGGGCGTCGTCAATCCGGTGCGGGCGGTGTTCCCGGTCATGGCCGAACAGGGCATGGGCAAGATGGTCGCGCTCGGTTCCATCGCCGCCAAGATCGGTGGCGTCGCTTCCGGCCCGTCCTATGTGGCGGCGAAATCGGCGGTCCATGGGCTGATGAAATGGGTTGCCAAGGCGGGGGCGTCCAAGGGCGTTTATGCCAGCATCATCGCGCCCGGCCCGGTGGAAACGCCGATGTGGGAGACCGTGACCCAGCGTGCCGCCCCTTCCGCCAACGGCAATGTGCCGCTCGGTCGTTTCGGCCAGCCGGAAGATATCGCCCAGGCGATCCTGTTCCTGTGCTCGCCCGCCTCCAACTGGATCACCGGCACCGTTCTGGATGTGAACGGCGGTATGTTGATGGATTGAGATCATGAGCAACAATGAGACAATCGGATTTATCGGGCTTGGCGTCATGGGCGGTCCCATGTGCCGCAACATTGCCCTGAAACATGACGGTGCGGTGCTGGCGTTCGATCTTTCCGACGACGCACTGAAGGCCGTCGAGGAAGCCGGCGCGCGGCGGGTCGGCTCGGTCGCGGCGCTGGCCGGTGAGGCCGACGTGATTTTCCTGTCGCTGCCCGGCGGGCCGCAGGTCGAGGCGGTGACCGGTGAGATTGCAAAGGCTTCCGGCCGGTGCGCGCTGGTCGTCGATCTTTCGACCACGCCGGTGGCGACGGCCCGCAAGGTTGCCGCCGATCTCGCAGCATACGGCATCGATTTTGCCGATGCGCCCGTCGCCCGCACCCGCGAGGCGGCGCAAAAAGGAGCGCTTGCCATCATGGTCGGCGCGTCCGATGCGGTTTACGCGCGTATCCGGCCGATGCTCGACTATATCGCGACCGACGTCACCCATGGCGGCGATGTCGGGGCGGGGCAGGTGCTGAAGCTGGTCAACAACATGCTGGTCTTCGCCAACACGGTGGCGCTCGCCGAGATGATGGTGCTCGGCGAAAAGGCGGGCGTTGCCCCCGATGTGCTGCTCGACGCAGTCTCCAAGGGCTCGGGCGACAGCTTCGTGCTGCGCAATCACGGGCTGAAGGCCATGCTGCCGCGCGCATTTCCCGACAAGGCATTCTCGCCGGAATATGTGCTGAAGGACATTTCTTATGTGTTCGAACTGGCGGAACAATCCGGCGTCGCGCTGCCGTCAGCCGATGCGGCGCGCCGCTATTATGAGGTCGCCACCACGACCGATCTGTCGGGGCGCTATTTCCCCGGCGTGATCGAACTGGTGGAGCGTGGCGTCATGGCCCGCGGCAAGGGAGGGAACGAATGAGCGACATTTTTCGCGATCTGTTTCCGCTGCTCTGGTCGGGGATGATCACCGGCTGCCTCTATGCGCTCGGCGCGCTGGGGCTGGTAATGATCTTCAAATCCTCGCGCGTGGTCAATTTCAGCCATGGTAATGTCGCCGGCTTCGCCGCCTTTCTGATCTACGGTTTTTCCAGCGGCGCGCTGATGCAGTTGAGCTGGGGCGCGGCGGTGCTGCTTGCCATTCTGGCGGTCATCGCCATTGCCTGCCTCACCTATGCGGTGATTGCGCCGCTGGTGTTTGAAAGCGATCTCACCGCCACCATCGCGACGCTCGGCATCGGCCTTATCGCGCAGGGCGCAACGCTGCTGATCTTCGGGGCGGATATCGTCAGCCTCGATCTGCCGGTGCCGCGTTTCGGCATGTCGGTGCTCGGGCTTTTCATCACCGGCTATGACCTGACTGTGCTTGCGGTCGCCATCGTCACTATCGCGCTTTTGTTTTTCGTCGTCGACTTCACGAAACTCGGTGTGGCCTTCCGGGCGATTTCGATCAATCCGTTCGCGGCGGAGGTCTGCGGCCTCAATCTGCGCTCGATCCACCTGTTTTCCTGGATCGTCGCGGCGGTGCTTGGCGTCGTCGGCGCGCTTCTGATCGTGCCGACCACGTTTCTGAGCGTCACCACGGTCGCCTCCTTCATGCTACAGGCGTTCGCCGCCGCCGTCATCGGTGGCTTTGCCAGCCTGCCGGGTGCACTCGTCGGCGGCATCCTCATCGGCGTGTTGATGAACCTTTTCACCTTCTATGTCTCGCCGGAGTTTTCCAGCACCTTCCTGCTGGGGGTTATCCTTCTGGCGCTGAACATCTTTCCCAACGGCATTCTGGCCCGCGTAGGAGGCAGCCGTGTCTGATCACCCCGCAAGCCTGCAAAACGATCGTATCCTGCCGGCCCGCCTTTCCGGCGTGTCGCGGGGCGATGCGGCGAATGTCGCGCTGGTCGCGGTGCTGCTGGTTCTGCCCTTCCTGCTCGGCGGGTCGTGGGTGTTTGCGCTCGGCCTGTGCTTTGCCAATGCCATCGGCGTGCTGTCGGTTTCCGTGCTGGTCCGCTATGGCGGCGAGGTCTCGATCGGCCATACGTTCTTTGCCGCCGTCGGCGCTTATTCCGTTGCCGTGCTGGATACGCGCTACGGCCTTTCGGTGCTCGTCAGCCTGCCGCTGGCGTTGGCGCTTGGCGTTGTCAGCGGCATTGCCTTTGCCTGGCCCTCGCGCAAGCTGTCGGGCATCTATCTGGCGGTCTCGACCATGGCGCTGGCGCTCGCCGTGCCGGAACTGATCAACAATATGGACGGGCTGACCGGCGGCTATGAAGGGCTTTATGTGGCGACCCCGGTCATTCCCGGCCTGCCGATGGGATTGCAGCGTTATTATGTGGCTCTTCTGGTGCTTGCGGCTGCTGTCTATGGCGTGTCGCGGCTTCGCCATTCACGTCAGGGGCTGGTCCTGCTGCTGTCGAAATCGCACCCGGCGGCGGCCGATGCCTTCGGCACGCGCCAGGTCTGGGCGCGGGTCGCCGTCATGGGCATCAGCGGCGGCATTGCCGCACTTTGCGGCGCCATGCTCGGCTTTGCCGGATCGACGGTCAGCCCCAGCGGTTTCACCTTCTGGTCGGCGATCTTCCTTCTGGTCGGCTCGGTCGTCAGCTTTTACGGCCTCAGCCTGCCGCGCGCGCTGCTGGGCGGTGCATTTTTGACGCTTGTGCCGCAATTCCTGTCATCCTCGGGGGCATGGATACCGGTGCTCTACGGCGTTGCCCTGTTGTCGATGATCCTCGCCGGCCACTATCTGCCGCGCCTTCGCGCAATCATGGCCCAGCGAAAGGGAGATGACTGATGGATGTGGCAAACAAGGCGTTGCGCGGTGACGGCATCTCGCTGTCCTTTGGTGGCATCAATGTCCTCAAGGATCTCGATGTCGAGTTCCGCGCCGGCGAGATCACCGGACTGATCGGCCCCAATGGTGCTGGAAAAACCAGCCTGTTCAATTGCATGACCGGCGCTTACCGGCCGCAGGGCGGCGCGATCACCTATGCCGGGCAGAGCCTCGATGGCCTGCCGCCGGCGGCACGCGCCGGCAAGGGCATCGTGCGCAGCTTCCAGCATGTGGCGCTGAGCCCCGACCTGACCGTGCTTGAAAACGTCATGGTCGGCGTTGCCCGCAATTATCACGCCGGCTGGGCCCATGCCTTCCTGCCGACGGCGCGCGGGCGCAATGAAATGGCAGCCATGCGCGAGGCCGCGATGGCCGCGCTTGCCGAACTCGGCCTGACACAGGCGGTGGACAAGATGCCGTCGCAACTGCCGCCCGGCATGTTGCGTCTTGTCGAGATTGCCCGCGCGATTGTCGGCAAGCCGGATGTGCTGTTGCTGGACGAGCCGGCGGCGGGCCTGAACAATTCGGAGACCCGCGATCTGATGCGCAGCCTCAAGCGGCTGGTTTCGCCCGATCTCGTCATGGTCGTGGTGGAGCACGACATGGACCTCGTGATGTCGATCTGCGACCGGATCTACGTGATGAATTTCGGCGCGCTCGTCACCTGCGGCGCGCCGGCCGAGGTGCGCGAAAACGAGGATGTGATCCGTATCTATCTGGGGAGCGATGATGACTGATCTTCTGACCATATCGGGCCTCTCCGTGTTCTATGGCGCGAGCGCCCAGGCGGTGGACGATGTTTCGTTTTCCGTGCCCTCCGGTTCGGTCGTCGCGCTTCTGGGCGCAAACGGCGCGGGCAAGACCTCGATCATGAAGGCGATTGCCGGGCTGATCCCGGCGGAAGGGCGGCAGGTCTTCGAAGGCGAGGACGTATCAGGGCTTGCCGCGCGCGAAAGGGTCAGGCGCGGCATTGTCTATGTGCCGGAAGGTCGCGAAATCGTCGGCGACATGACGGTGCGCGAAAACCTGACGCTGGGCGGCTATCACCTGGGCGGCCGGGAGCGGAAATCGCGCGCCGGGATGGTGCTGGACCTGTTTCCCGAAATCGCCAACAAGGCCGACCGGCACGCATGGCGGCTTTCCGGCGGCGAACAGCAGATGCTGGCAATCGGCAGGGGCCTGATGGCAAAGCCGCGGCTGCTGCTGCTCGACGAGCCTTCGCTTGGGCTTGCGCCGATGCTGGTCCGGCGGGTGTTCGACCGGCTGGGCGCGTTTCGCAGCGAAAGCGATCTGGCGATTGTGCTGGTCGAGCAGAACCTGGCGATGACGATGCGCATCTGTGACGAACTGCATTTCCTGCGCGGCGGACAGCTTGTCGGCCACCGCACCGCCGAGGAACTGAGCGACAGCGCCGCCCGCCAGGAAGCCATCGACGCCTATCTCGGCGCCGCATCGGCCGCGTGAGGAGGAAGGGATGAGCGAAACAGTCTGGAAGGTTTACGGCATCCGCCACGCCATCAATCCGACCCGGACGCGGGGGCAGAATTTCATTCTCGAAAGCGACCCGGCCGGCGCGCTGCCGCTCGACTTCTATTCATGGCTGCTGGTGAGCGATGACCGCGTCATCGTTGTCGATACCGGCATGGACCCGGCGAAAGCGAAAAAGCACGGCCACACCCATGTGCTGAGCCCGGTAGACGCGCTTTCAAGGCTGGGCGTTTCGGCGCGCGAGGCCGATACCGTCATTCTGACCCATGCCCATTATGATCATCTGGGCTTTCTGGACGCGTTCGAAAACGCGCATTTCTTCATGCAGGCCGAGGAAATGGCCTATGTCACCGGCCCGTGGATGGAAAAATGGTGGTTTCGCCGGGCCTATGAGCCGGATGAGATCAATCGGCTGGTCAACCTGCTGCATGGCGGCCGGCTCACCCTGCACGGGCGCGAAAGCGAGATCGTCGACGGCGTGACGGTGCACTGGGTCGGCGGCCATTGCGCGGGGCAGGAAATCGTGCGGGTGCGAACCGCGCGCGGCCATGTGGTTCTCGCCTCCGATGCGCTCCATTACTACGAGGAATATGAGCGCGGCGTGCCCTTTGCCGTGGTGTTCAATTCCTCCGACATGATCGCCGCGCACGATACCATCCGCGCCCTTGCCGACAGCGATGACCATGTTTTGCCGGCGCATGATCCGCGGCTGGCCGAGATTTATCCCCGGCATGAGGGCGAGGAGCATATTCTTCGTCTGGATGCCGCACCAAAAGCTTGGAGCAATCCGTGAAATATTGCATTATCCCGGTGAAGCACTGGTATAGTGGTTCGCGAAATTTCATGGAAGGTCAATACGTTGAAGCATCAGACCAAGGAAGAGCAGGTCGCGGACTATCTCAGAGAAGGCATTATTTCCGGCAAATTTCCGCGCGGGTCGAAGCTGAAACAGGCCGAAATCGCCGAGAGCATCGGCATGAGCATCACGCCGGTGCGCGAGGCGCTGAAGCTGCTGGCGGCGGAAGGCTTCATCCTTGGCACCTCGCATCGCGGCGCGACGGTCGCGCCCTTCGATATCAATGCGACGGAGGAGATCGTCGATCTGCGCGTGACGCTGGAATCGAAACTGGCGCTGCGCGCCATGGAACGGCTGACCGCGCAACAGGTCGAGGAGCTGCGCGACCTTCAGACGCAACTGGAGGCGGCCGCCACGCGCGACGACAAGGACGCGGTGCGCTCCATCAATTACCGTTTTCACGAGGTGCTCTATTCCGCCGCCGGCCTGCCGCAGACGCTGCGTTTCGTCCGGGCGCTTTGGGCGCGCTACCCCTTCGACCTGATCAACAGGCTGGAAAACCGGATCGACCGCGCCTCGAAGGAGCACCTCGAGATGCTGGGTGCAATCCTGTCGCGCGACGAAGGCGCGATGCTGACGGCATTGCGCAGCCATATCCGCGCCGGCTGGGACGAATTCAAGGCCAGCTATACCGGCTAGGACGCCTTGAAGCGTGTTCCGGTCGGCCTGCCAAAACCGGAATATCGCAGAAAGGAGACCGAAATGCCCGCCGATAGCATTCTGCTTGTCATGGACATGCTCAACGACCTCGTTCATCCCCACGGGATGGGCGCGAAATCCTATGTTCCGCAATGCCAGGAGCGGGGCGTCTACACCAATACGGAGCTTGCCATCCGCCGGGCGCGCGCAGCCGGGGTGATGGTCGGCTATGTCCGCGTCGGTTTTTCGCCCAGTTATGCGGAATGCCCGCCCACCTCCCCGGTCTTTGGCAAGGCGCGCGACGCCGGGGTTTTCAAGCTCGGCAGCTGGGGCACGGAAGTCTATTCGGACTTTGCGCCGCAGGAGGGCGACCCGGATATCATCAAGCACCGGGTCAGCCCGTTTTACGCCACCAAGCTGGAGCCGCTGTTGCGCGCGCAGGGCATCAGGCGGCTGATCCTGTGCGGGGTTTCCACCAATGGCGTGGTCTCTGCCGCCGTGCGCGAGGGCCATGATCGCGATTACCAGTGCGTCGTGCTGGAGGATTGCTGCGCCGGGGCGAGCACGGAGGAACATGACTTCGCGCTGGCCGGCTTGCGCCGCTATGCGGAGATCACGACCGCTTCGGATTTTGCGCTGTCATAAAATGCATTTTAATGGGGCGTGGCACAGCTAATTGTGCCCAATCTTGTGCATTTTATCGCCATATCGGCCGAATAGAGCAATAAAAATGCATTATTTTCTGGAAATCGATTGACCAAAGAAAATAAAATGCATTAACTGAGGTCAGCAAACGAAGCTTGAAGATGGTGCGGGGAGCGCCGTCCGGGCATCTTGAGAGGAGACTGACACGTGACCATGGCTGACACCAAGGAACAGACCAACAAGGCCGTCGGCGGCGCGCCGGCGGAAGGGCTGATCACGGACGAGGCGGTTGCCGCCGCGCGCAACATGATCGGCCTGCAGCTGCGACCGGAAGGGCCCTATCTGCAGGACGCCACCACGGATACGCTGCGCAACTGGTGCAACGGCATCGGCGATCTGAACCCGCTCTATCGCGAGCAGGAATATGGCCGCAATTCGCGCTATGGCGGGCAGGTGGGCCATCCGATGTTCCCCATGGCCTTCGGCTGGGTCGGCCGCACCCGCTGGGGCCTGCCGGGCGTTCATGGCTTTTACGCTGGCAATGACTGGGAACTGTTCCGCCATATCCGTCCCGGCGACCGCATCAGTGCCATCGAGCGCGTTGTCGGCGTCGAGGAAAAGCAGAGCAAGTTCTCCGGGCGTCTGGTGCTGCAATATGTCGAGGCGAGCTATTCCAACCAGCGCGGCGAGCTTGTCGCCCGCGCGCTCGGCACCTGCACCCGCCACGAGCGCAAGGCCGCCCGCGATGCCGGCAAGTACAAGGATATCAAGACCCACGAATACACGGCTGACGAATATGAGGCGCTCGATGACGCGATCATGCGCGAGCCGGAACGCATTCGCGGCGCCAATGTGCGCTACTTCGAAGACGTGACTGAAGGCGAAAGCCTCGACCCGATCGTGCGCGGCCCGCTTTCGCTGATGGACACGATGGGCTTCCTCGTCGGCTGCGGTCGCGGCCACACCCATGGCGTGGTGTTCCAGGCGGCGATGAAGCATCCGGGCCACTTCTTCCGCAATCCCGAAGCCGGCGGCGGCATCGAATATACCGGCATCGGCCACCATCGCGAGAGCACGGCCAAGGAGGTCGGTGTGCCCGGCGTCTATGACTACGGCCCGCAGCGGTCTTCGTGGATGGCATCGCTGGTGACCAATTGGATGGGCGACGCAGCCTTCCTCAAGCGGGTGCGCACCGAAATGCGCCGCTTCAACACCATGGGCGACAGCACATGGTGCAAGGGCAAGGTATCGCGCAAATACGTCAAGGATGGCCATGCGCTCGTCGATCTGGAGATCTGGGGCGAAAACCAGCGCGGCGAAGTGACAACGCCGGGCGTTGCGACGGTGATCCTGCCGAGCCGCGATCCCGAGCTTAGAGTGTTCTTCGACGGTTCCGCGCTCGATCTCGAGCTTCCCGTCGTGCGCTGAGAATGAAGCGGTTTCGCCGGGCCCGGGAGAGCGGGCACCGGCGAAACACAATCGAAATGCCGGAGCATTCCCGCCTTTCGCTGGAAAGCAGGAGCGCTCAGGGACTTGAGGAGGAGGTCCCGCCATGCAACAGGACAAGCCGCTCAGCGGCATCAAGGTTGTCGAGCACGCCGGCGGCGTTGCCGGGGCCTGGGCCGGACGCCTGCTCGCTGCCATGGGCGCCGAGGTGATCATGGTCGAACCTCCGGAGCTTTGCCCCTTGCGCCAACGCGCGCCGCTCTTTGAAAGCGGCGGCAGCGCGCTTTTCGCCTATCTCGCGGCGGACAAGCGCAGCGTGGTTCTGGATCTGGTGACGGATGCCGGTCGCGACGCATTCGACGCCCTTATTGGAGATGCCGCCATTCTGATCGACGATACGCCGCTTGCCGGGCGGGCGTCGCTTGGCCTCGATCAGGCGGCCATTGCCGCCGGCCACCCAAATCTCGTGCATCTTTCCGTGCTGCCGTTCGGCGCGACCGGCCCGAAAGCGGACTGGAAGGGCGAGGAAATCAACCTCATTCACGCCGGCGGCGAGGGCTATCTTCTGCCCAACGGGCTTTCGGCGACGCTTTTCCCGGACAGGCCGCCGCTCAAGATCGCCGGCCATTTCGCCGAGATGCAGGGCGGCGTGGCTGCGGCACTCGCCGGCCTTGCAGCGCTGTGGTCGGGTGAGGGGCAGTTCGTCGACGTTTCGGTGCAGGACGCGAATCTCGCGGTCGGCGCCTTCGCGCTGCAGCGTTTCGGCGATGGTTCGATCGAGCACCGGCTGACGCGCTCGTTTCGCTATGGCGGCGTGATCGAATGCCGCAACGGTTTTGTCGAGCTTCTGACATTGGAAGAACGGCAATGGCGCGGGCTTGTGGAACTGATGGGCCATCCCGAATGGGCCGCCGATGATGCCTTCAACGATGCCGTCGAGCGCAGTGCGCGCGGTGAGATGATCAACTGCGAGATCCATGCCTGGGCGCGCGCCCATGATGTCGAGGAGATCGTGGCGCGGGCGCAGAAGCTCGGCGTGCCTATGGCGCGCTACAACACGCCGGAGCAGGTGCTTTCTGGCGCGCACGAGACCGCGCGCGGCATCTTCCAGCAACAGGAATGGCCGGGCGTCGGGGCAATCTCGGTGCAGACCGCGCCGTTCCGCTTCGGCGCCGACGCGCCCCGGCTTTCCGCAGCCGCGCCGCAGCCGGGCGCCGATCAGGCACTTGTTTCATCGGCTGCGACAATAAGGAGGGCGACGGCATGAAACCGCTTGCCGGCATCAGGATCGCCGATTTCACCGTTCACGCCGCAGGCCCGTTCTGCACCCATATGCTGTCGCAGCTCGGTGCCGAATGCATCAAGATCGAGACCGCGCTGCGTCCTGATATTTTCCGCAAGCCCCATGCGGTTTATGGCCGCGCGGGGCCGGCAACCTTCGATCAGGTGGCCTCGAACAAATTGTCGGTGCGGCTCAACCTCAAACACCCGGAAGGCGTGGCGCTTGCCAAACGTCTGGTCAGCGCGGCCGATCTTGCCGCCGAAAGCTTCCGCGCCGGGGTGATGGAGCGGTTGGGCCTTGGCTATGAGGCGCTGAAAGCGGTCAAGCCCGATATCGTCATGGTCTCGGTTTCGTCATCCGGCCAGAGCGGGCCGGACAGTCATTTCGCCGGGTATGCGCCGCTGTTCGGCGCATGGGGCGGTCTCGGGCATCTGACCGGATATGCGGATGGCCCGCCGGTGGAAATGCGCCATGTCATGGATCATTCGGTGGGCATGAACGCAGCACTCGCCGCCATTGCCGCGCTGACGCGCCGCAAACGCACCGGCGAGGGCTGCCATGTCGATATCGCCGCGCGCGAGGTTGCCTCGTCGCTTGCCGGCGATGCGATAACGGCGGCGTCTGCCGGCGTTCGCCAGCATCGCATGGGCAATGCCGACCCGCAATTTGCCCCGCACGGTCTCTATGCCACGCGCGAGGACGACCGCTGGCTGAGCATCGCCATCACCACGGACGAGGAATGGCGCGCCCTTGCCGCCATCATCGGCCATCCGGAACTTGCCGGTGAGCCCCGTTTCGCCACCGCGGCGGCCCGTGTGGCCGCGCGTGATGCGCTGGACGGGATCGTCGCGGACTGGGTGGCGACGGTGGATGCCGAGGCGGCCGTCCGCGACCTGCAGGCCAGGGGCATTGCCGCGCATGTTTCCTGGCGCGCCGCCGATATCGCCGCTGATCCCCATATGCGCGGCCGTGGCAGCGTGGTGGAGGTGACCGAAACCGACGGGAGCAACCGCATGGCCGCCGGATTTCCGGCGCGGTTTTCGGCAAGCGATGCGCCGGGCATGACGCGCGGGACGCCGGGCCTCGGCGAACATGAGGATTATGTTTACGGCGAGCTTCTGGGGCTTGGCCGCAGGGAGCGCGACCGGCTGGTGGAGGAGCGGATCATCTACTGATCCGGACGCCGTTTTGAGGGAGAGAGATTTTGACAGTTGAAGCCGCCATGCGTGAGACAAGCCTGGAAGCCGCGATCGGGCGCAAGGAAAGCCGGATGGAAACGATCCTGCCCGAGCGGGTGGCGGCGCTTGTCGAAACGCTGGAACTGCCGGACATGCCGGTGGCCGGCCAGCCGCTGCCGGCGGGCTTTCACTGGCTGTTCTTCAATCCCTTCGTCCGGCGCTCCAGCCTCGGCGTGGATGGGCACCCGAAGACCGGCGGTTTCCTGCCCGATACCGGTCTGCCAAGGCGCATGTGGGCCGGCGGCCGCATTTCCTATCACGCCCCGCTTGTCGTCGGCGCGGTCGCCGAGAAGGAGAGCGAAATCCTCAACGTCGCCGAAAAGAACGGTCGCGCCGGCAGGCTGGTCTTCGTCACCGTCCGCCACCGCATTTCGAGCGGCGGCACGCTGTGCATCGAGGAGGAGCAGGATATCGTCTACCGCGCGCCGCCGGCGGCCGACGCGCCGAAACCGGTTCCGGCCGCAGCCCCCGAAGGGGCGGCCTGGACCAAAGAGGTGAAGCCCGACCCCGTCCTGCTGTTCCGCTATTCCGCCCTGACCTATAACGGCCACCGCATCCACTACGACCGGCCCTATGCCACTGAAGAGGAAGGCTATCCGGGCCTCGTCGTCCACGGCCCGCTGATCGCTACCCTGCTGCAGGATTTCGCGCAGCGCTGCCGACCTGAGGGAAGGCTCACACGGTTCGAATTTCGCGGCATGGCGCCGCTGTTCGTCGATGATGAATTCGCGCTGGAAGCGGTAGAAGGCGAGACGCCGGATCGTCTTTCGCTATGGGCCAAAGGGCCGCAGGGCGAACTTGCGATGAAGGCCGAAGCGGTGTTCGGGGCGTGATGTCGATGGCCATTCCACGCAGCTATCTGTTCGTTCCGGGTAATCGTCCCGACCGGTTTGCAAAGGCCGCCAGCGCCGGAGCCGGCGCGGTGATCTTCGACCTCGAGGATGCCGTCAGCCACGAGGCCAAGGACGATGCCCGCGCGCATGTCATGCAATGGTTTGCTGAAGGCGGGGAGGGCATTGTGCGCATCAACGGGCTCGATACGCCCTGGCATGACGAGGACGTTGCCGCATTGCGCGATATTTCGGCGGAGATCATGGTTCCCAAGGCCGCACCGGCGGGGATGGCGGATGTTGCGGCAAGGCTCCCCGGCCGCCCGCTTCTGGCGCTGGTGGAAACCGTTGCCGGCTTTGCCGCATTGCGCGATACGGTGAACGCTGCGGGTCTGACGCGGCTTGCCTTCGGCAATCTCGATTTCAGCGCCGATGCGCGCATTCCCGAAGGCGGCTACGGGCTGGACCATGCCCGTTTCGAACTCGTTCTCGCCTCAAGGCTCGGCGGTCTTCTGCCGCCGATTGACGGTGTGACCACGGCTCTCTCCGACCCCGAGGCGATCAGGCGTGATGTGCGCCACGCCCGATCAATGGGGTTCGGCGCCAAATTATGCATCCACCCCGCCCAGGTCGCCCCCGTCAATGCCGGCTTTGCACCGAGCAACGAGGAAGTCGTCTGGGCCCGCCGGGTTATCGCCGCGCTGGAAGGAGCAAACGGCGCGGCCGTACAACTCGACGGCAAGATGATCGACCGCCCGCTGATCGATCATGCCCGCCACATTCTTGAGAATGTTGATCCGGCATAGCAAAGGCCGCTTGCGAATCGACCAATTCCGGCAAACCCTGCAACCAAGTCCGGTTTATCAATCACCAAAAGCCCTCGCTTAACCGCGAGGGCTTTTGTCGTTTGGTGCGCCCTGGCAAAAGCCTGATGAAATCCGCCAGCAGGGTTGTGATACTTCGTTTGCCGCAATGCTGTCATCGCTTTTGCAAACCGTTGAGAGCAAGTTACACTGGATATCGTGTAAGGAGCACCGGAGCTTGTTTTGTTTCGGCCAAATCCGGCTTGTCGCGAACCGCAGATTGTCACGAACAGAGGGCGTGCAGAGTTGAGCCATATTGAAAGGCTTGCCGAACAGATATGCACAAGCCCGGCCGGTGTCATCATCGTTACGGCGTTTGCGGGCATGGGCAAAAGCCTTTTGCTCAAGACGGTCGCCCGGCGTCTTCACGCGCATTATTGCGACAGCACAGAGCCGCCGGCCGTGGTGGCGAAGCGTGTACTGGTCTGGGATATTCCGGCTGGCAGCGGCGTGGTGGCGTGTGAACCGGATGTTCTGCGGAGCTTCGACCGAGTCGTCATTGCCCGCAGACACGATGTCGAGATACCGTATGTGACGCGGATGGCGCTTTATGGCGAGGCGGTCTCGTTCGGCGACGATTTTCTGCGCCTGCCGCCGGATGTCGCTGAGCGCCGGTATCAGTCGGGATGGCCGCTTCTTGCGGGCCTTGACCTTGATGACGAAGCGACACGCGACCGGTTTGTTTCCTATCTGGGTTTTGAATTTCTGCGGGATCTGAAGCCTGAACAGCTTGTCGCATGCCGCAGCCTTTGTGATGGCGCCGCAAGCGATCCCACCCTGAACGCAATACCGCCGATGCCGTTCTGGGAGGTCGAGGGAGGCCGGACGACCTGTCCTTCGCCCATCTTGCGCGACCTTATGCTGAAAGCGGTCGACGCCGAAATTGAACGGCGTCTGCAATTTGATGACGCGGCGCCTCTGATTGCCGAAGCGCTTCACCAGGCCGGTCAGAGTGCGAGGGCCATCCGCGCTCTTCAGTCCGTTGGTCTGGAAGAGCCGGCCGTTCGGCTTTTTACCGAAGCCGGCGGGGTTTTACACATCCATAGTGAAGGGCCCGAAGCCTATGGTGAAATCCTTGCCGGCTTTGGTCCGGAGATCGCGGCCAGTCACGAAACCCTGGTTCTGTCCAACGCCATGCGGGCACTGAAGCAGGGGCAGACCGGAACCGCGCGCAAGCTGATTGCCGACCGTTTCGGCCGGCAGAGCACGGACCCGATGGCCGTCTTTGCACGCGGCGCCCCTTATTCCATCACCTTCAAGGGATTCCGGCTTGTAATGATGATCTATGAGGACATCGTCATCACCGAGGCGATGTTCGAAAGGCTTTATGACTATCTGAATGAATTGCCGCTGGACGCCGCCTTGCTGCGGGGATCGTTCTACAATGCGATCCTGGAGTTCTACATTCGCCAGCGTCGCTTCAACGAAGCGGATATGGCGGCGCTGCAGGCCCTTTCCAGCTACCGCGCTGCCGGCATACCGCTTCTTGTATTCTATGTCTGCATGCATCGCGCCGTGATCCGGCTTCTTTCGGGAGATGCCCTGACGGCCAGGGAACACCTTGCGGAAGCCGAACGCTATTTCGCGGCCGTGACCTTCGACAGCCCGGCCGATGAGCGCATCTGGCGGCTGGTGTCGGCCTGCATCGCCTATGAGGATGGCCATCCTCATGTGCTGATCGCCTTTATCAACGACGCGTTCGATAAGTTCGCGCAATCCGAGACATGGCCAAGTCTCGTTGAATTTGCGCTTCACTATGGCAGCCAGGCGCTCAGCGAGCATTTTTCAACGATATCGGCGCTCGGTTTTCTGGATCGGTGGCGCCTTCACCAAAGTCACAGCCGCCACCTGCGTTTCATGATCGAAATCCGGGCCGCGCTGGTGATGCAGAACGGCAACCGCTGGAATGACGCCGCTGCCACGCTTTCGGCCATGCAGAGCCGGATCAACAGAACCTGGGTCGAAGCGGCGGTGGATGAACTGTCCCGACTGTCGATGCGCGATGAAATCGAGGTCGCGTTTGCCTGGCTCAGGCAGGTTGTTCACGAGCGGCCGGAACGGCCTTATCTGGATCGGCAGATCAATGCGATGATCGCCAATGAACGGATCACGGGCCGCCAGCGTCGCGCCCTGCAGATATGGCTTGCCTATGTGCTGAAGCGAACCGGTCGCCTGACGGAGGCGCGCGCGGTTCTCCAGCGTATGTTCGACGGCGCGGGCCGCACGGGCACCATTGCGCCGTTGCAAGAGGAGCGGCGCTTCCTGCAGGAACTGATGGGCGATGGCCGGATTGAAAGCTTTCTCTATGCCGCAGGCCCCGCCCGTCGGATCATGCGGCGCCTTTCCGAAACCAGGGTCAGGGGACGCACGATCGAACAGGAATCGGGGCTGTCACGGCGCGAGGCCCGCATTCTGCTGTTGCTGTGCGAGGGCGCGTCGAACAAGTTTATCGCGCTTCGCCTCGGCATCTCCGAATCGACGGTGAAGTTTCACCTCACGAACCTTTATCGCAAGCTTGGCTGCGGCGGACGGCGCGAGGCAATCGCGGTCGCCAGGGCCCGCAGCTGACTGAACTGACGACGCCTGCCTCCAGCCTCTCACATCTCTCGGTCGCCGTCCTGCCATCGCCGGCGAGGCAGGGCGGTTAACCGCGCGCCCCGCCAAACCTGGTCCAAAACCTGTCCTTTATTGTTCAAAACCTAGACCTTTCGCGTCTTGCGGCAGGGCGGGACACTCAACAGAATGTCTCTACAAATCAGAATTGCCGTCGCCTGATAGGGGAACGGCAGAAGGGGAAACGCGGCGAAAGCGCCGTGGCCTAGCGTAAAACAATGGAGCAGCGCATCTGATGAACCTGCGCTATCTGGAAATCTTTGTCAGGCGGCTTGCCGGGTTCGCGATGGTGCTGTTCGTGCTGTCCCTGATGATTTTCGTTCTGGCGCGTGTGGTGCCCGGCGATCCCGCGCGCATGAGCCTCGGGCCGAGCGCCACGCAGGAACAGGTCGATCAGCTGCGCACGCGCATGGGGCTAGACCAGCCCGTGCTGGTGCAATACGGCCGCTATATCGGCAATGCCCTTCACGGCGATCTCGGCCAGTCCATCGTGTCCGGCAATGCCGTGGTCGACGATATCCGGGCGTTCCTGCCGGCCACGCTCGAGCTGATCATCGTCACCGTCATCATCGAACTGGCCTTTGCCATTCCGCTCGGCGTCATCACCGCGCGCTACCGCAACAGCTGGATCGACAATGCCGGCCGCCTGTTCTCGCTGGTCGGCGTCACGATCCCCGCTTTCCTGTTTGCGATCACGCTGCAACTGGTTGCCGCCCGGTTTTTCCCGTCATGGCCGATACTGGGCCGGGTCGACTACAATCTCGGCGCCCCGTCAGGCCCGACCGGCTTTCTGCTGATCGACAGCATCATGGCCGGGCGCGGCGATGTGTTCTTGAGTGCGCTCGCCCATCTGACGCTTCCGGCGATAGCGCTTGCCATGGCCGGCATCGGCCAGATTACCCACATCACCCGCTCCGCGATGATCGACAATCTGCGCCGCGACCATGTGCTGACGCTGAAATCCTTCGGCGTTCCGGACCCGGTCATCGTCTTTCGCTATCTCCTGAAACTGTCGTCGATTGCGCCGCTGACGATCATGGGGCTCGAATTCGCCTCGCTCATCGGCAATGCCTTCGTGGTCGAAATGGTGTTTTCCTGGGGCGGGTTCGCCTCCTACGGACTGACGGCGATCCTGCAGAAAGACCTCAACGCGCTGATGGCCGTGGTGCTGATTTCCGGCATTTTCTTCATCGTCGCCAATCTGGCCATCGACATCATTGTCAGCATCATCGATCCACGACTGAGACTTGGGGAGGCCGGACCGTGAGCGAGCAGACGGGCCTTTCGGCGGGCTACATGACCTGGTACCGCTTCAGCCGCAATCCCGCGGCCGTCATCGGCGGGCTGATCGTGATTTCGGTTCTCCTCATGGCGGCGATTGCCCCGTGGATCACGCCGTTTCCCGAGCATGTCGGCGCTGTGGTCGATTTCCGCAACCGCCACACCGCGCCCAATGCCGTCAACTGGTTCGGCACGGACAAGGCGGGCCGCGATATCTTCTCGCGCACCATTTTCGGTTTCCGCGTATCCCTGCTTCTGGTCATCGGCGTTCTCGGCGTTTCCGTGCCGGTGGGCGCGGTGCTGGGCATGATCTCCGGTTATTTCGGCGGCTGGTGGGAACGCATCATCACCGGGCTCACCAATGTCATGCTGGCCATGCCGCCATTGGTCATGGCGCTCGCCATCGGCAACATCCTGCAACCGAACCTGATCAACGCGATGATCGCAATCACGCTGTTGTGGTGGACATGGCACGCCCGGCTCGTCTATCGCGTCACCCGCTCGATCGCGACGGAGGACTTCATCGAGGCCGCGCGTCTTGCCGGGGCCGGGCCGTTCCACATTCTGTTTCGCGAGATCCTGCCCAACTGCATTTCGGTGATTTCGGTGAAAACCACGCTGGATGCGGCCTTTGTCATCCTGTTCGGGGCGACGCTTTCCTTCCTCGGCTTCGGGGTCAAGCCGCCAACGCCGGACCTCGGCTCCATGGTGGCCGACGGTCGCCAGTTCCTGCCGGAAAAATGGTGGGAAGTGCTCGCCCCCGGCTTTGCCATCTTCTATGCCACGCTCGGCTTCAACCTTCTGGGTGACGGCTTGCGCGACATGTTCGACGTGGAGGCCTGACCCGATGGCTGTCCCCTTGCTCAAGGTTGAAAACCTCAACATCGCCTTTACCGGCTATGGCCGCCGCAACCACGTGCTGAAGGATATCGGTTTCGAGATCGCCGCCGGCGAGCGCGTGGCCCTGATCGGCGAGACGGGCTCCGGAAAATCCGTGACCTCGAAGGCCATTCTCGGCACCCTGCCGGACAATGCGGTGATCGAAAGCGGCAATATCTTCTATCGGGGCGCGGATGTGTTCGCCATGTCGCCGCGTGAACGCGACGGCCTGAAGGGCTCTGCCTTTTCGATCATCATGCAGGACCCGCTGTCCTCCTTCAATCCGGTGTTCAGGATCGGAAAGCTTCTGGACGACGTGCTCTATTTCGCCGACCGGCGCAATGCCACGGTCAGCAACGCCCGAAAGCGCAAGAGTCGAATTTTCGACGTTCTCCGCCGCGTTCAGCTTGCAGACCCCGAGCGCATTTTCAATGCATGGCCGAACGAACTGTCCGGCGGCATGCGCCAGCGCGTGCTGATCGCGCTTTCGCTGCTGCACCAGCCCGATCTGCTGATCGCCGACGAGCCGGGCACGGCGCTGGACGTGACCACGCAGGACGAAATCCTGAAGCTGATCAACCGTCTCGTCGGCGACGAGGGGCTGTCGCTTCTGATGATCACCCACAATCTGGGCGTGGTGCGCCAGACGGCAGACCGTGTTCTGGTGATGCGCCATGGCGAGATCGTGGAAGAGGGGCGGCTGGAAGACATCTTCAACGCGCCGCGGGAGAACTATACCCGCGACCTGATGGAAGCGGTGCCACCGCTCTACGGTTCGCGCGTGGTTAACCAGCCCGTCAGCGACAAGCCGCCGATCATGACGCTGGATAACGTCGACAAGGTCTATCGGTCGAAGGGCATTCTCATGTCACGCGGGCCCGGCCACCATGCGGCGAAATCGATCAGCCTGTCGATTGCCGAAGGCGAAGTGTTCGGGATCGCGGGCGAAAGCGGCTCCGGCAAAACCACGGTTGCGCGCATGATCATGCGCCTTCTGAAACCGACATCGGGGACCATTCAGGTTGGCGCGGCCGCTGAGACGGCCGACCCGCGCCGGCTGACGCAGATTGTCTACCAGAACCCCGGCACGTCGCTGAACCCCAAGCGCACCGTCTCGCAGACGCTGTCGGTTCCGCTGAATTACGGCGGCTATGACCGCCAAAGGGCAGAGGCCCGCAAGAAGGAGCTGCTGGCGCTGGTGCGGCTGCCGGAAAATTTCCTTTCCAAATATCCGCACGAGCTTTCCGGGGGGCAGAAACAGCGCGTCGCCATTGCCCGTGCGCTTGCCGCCGAGCCGCGCATCATCATTCTGGACGAACCGACATCGGCGCTCGATGTTTCGGTCCAGAAGACGGTGGTCGAACTGCTGCTGACGCTGCGTGAAGAGCTCGGCCTCACCTATGTGATCATCAGCCATGATCTCTCGCTGATGCGCAATTTCTGCTCGCGCATCGCCATCATGCTGAAGGGCGAAATCATCGAACAGGGACCGACGGCGGATGTCTTCGCCCGTCCCGAACACCCTTACACCCGCGCGCTGATCGCCGCCATTCCGGTTCTCAGTGACGAGGAAGAGGCGGAAAAGCCGAAGGTCAGCGCCGCGGAACGCGCCCGCTTCCTGGTGCAGAGCACCGGCGAGCAGGGCGAAGACGAAACAGTGTGAATGCCGCATCAAAAGCGGCGAAAGGACAAGGAGTACCCACGTGTATCGACTGGGAATTGATGTCGGCGGCACGAATACCGATGCCGTGGTGATGGATGGCAACACGGTGCTTTCGGGCGTCAAGGCCTCGACCACGGAAGACGTGACCAGCGGCGTGATCGAGGCGCTGGAGGGGGCTATTGTCAAAGCCGGGATCGACCGCGCGAAAATCGGCAATGTGATGATCGGCACCACGCATTTCACCAATGCCGTGATCGAGCGCCGCCATCTGAACAAGGTGGCCGCCATCCGCCTCGGCCTGCCGGCAACGGCATGCCTGCCGCCGATGGTCGACTGGCCGGACGATCTGAAGGAGGTCGTCGGCAATCGTGGCTATCTGGTCAAGGGCGGCTATGAATTCGACGGGCGTGAAATCTCGCCGCTGGACGAGGCAGAGATCGTGCGTATTGCCGGTGAAATCCGCGATAATGACATCAAGGCTGCCGCAATCACCTGTGTCTTCGCGCCGATCAACCACGCCATGGAGGAAAAGGCCAGGGCGCTACTGGAAAAGCACTGCCCCGGTCTCCCGGTTGTTGTCTCGACCGATATCGGCAGGATCGGGCTTCTGGAGCGGGAAAGCGCGGCGATCATGAATGCCAGCCTGCTTTCGCTTGCCGACCGCACGGTCAGCGCATTCGCAAAGGCGCTCGCCGATGCCGGTCTCGTCTGCCCGTTCTACATCACCCAGAATGACGGCACGCTGATGGCCGCCGACGTCGTCCGCCGTTTCCCGGTCCTCACCTTTGCTTCCGGCCCGACCAACTCGATGCGCGGCGCGGCCTTCCTGACGGGCGTGCGCGAAGCCATCGTCGTCGATATCGGCGGCACGACGAGCGATGTCGGCTCGTTGCATGCGGGCTTTCCCCGTCAGGCGGCAACCGTGGTCGATGTCGGCGGCGTGCGCACCAATTTCCGCATGCCGGATGTGTTTTCCATCGGCCTTGGCGGCGGTTCTCTGGTGCGCAAGGACCATACCGGCAAGGTGAGCGTCGGCCCGCAATCGGTCGGCTACCGGATCACGAAGGACGCCAGGGTTTTCGGCGGCGAAACGCTGACGGCAACCGATATTGCCGTTTCGCTCGGCTCTGCCGCCGTCGGTGATGCCGCCCGCGTCAGTGATGTCGAAACGGACCTCGCCCGGGCCGCCGAGGCGGAAATGATCGCGATGCTGGAAAACGCCGTCGAGCGCAGCCGGATGTCGCCGGAGCCCATTCCGGTCATCGCCGTCGGCGGCGGTTCGATCCTGATGCCCGACCGGCTTGGGGACCTCGACGTGATCCGCCCCGAAAACTTTGCCGTCGCCAATGCCGTCGGCGCGGCGATTGCCCAGATCTCCGGCGAGGTTGACCGCGTCTATGCGCTCGAGAACGGCCTGACGCGCGAGCTTTGCCTGGCGGAAGCCGAAAAGGAAGCAACGGAGAAGGCCGTCGCCGCCGGCGCCCTTGCCGAGACGATCGAGGTGATCGAGCGCGAGGATGTACCGCTTGCCTATCTTCCGGGAAATGCGACCCGCATTCATGTGAAGGTCGTCGGCGAGATGGGAGGCGTCAATGACTGATACTCTGTCCCGCCCGAAATTTGAATTCGACCCGGCCGATCTGTGGATCCTCGACCGTGAAGACATTGAAGCGCTGGAAATCGGCTCGGCCATTCTGGGCACCGGCGGCGGCGGCAATCCCTATATCGGAAAGCTGCGCGCGCGTCAGGCGCTGGATGAGGGCTATAGGCTTTCCATTCTGCCATTCGACAAGGTGCCGGACGAGGCCTGCTGCGTTTCGCTCGGCGGCATCGGCGCGCCTGTCGTCGGCCATGAACGCCTCCGCGAGGGGCGCGAAGGCCTGCGCTGCGTGCGTGCGATCGAAGACATGCAGGGCTTTCCGGTCGACCTCATCGTCTGCGAGGAAATCGGCGGCTCCAACGCCATGGAACCGCTGATCGTCGGCGGCATGACCGGCCTTCCGGTGGTCGATTGCGACGGCATGGGCCGGGCCTTCCCGGAAATGCAGATGACGACCTATTCCATCTACGGCCACACCTCGACGCCGAGCGTGATGTGCGATGTTCACGGCAATATCGTCGTGTTCAAGCATGCCGTGACGGAGATTTTCCACGAGCGCATGGCGCGCGCCTGTGTGGTTGCGCAGGGTGGCGGCTCTGATATGGCGTCGGCGCCGATGGCCGGGGCCTTCCTGAAGAAATTCGCCATACCGAATTCCTATACCCAGGCGATTGCGCTGGGCCGGGCGGTCATGGATGCCCAACGCCAGCACCGCGATCCGATCGCCGCCATCTGCGAGCGGGAAAAAGGCAAGCACATCTTCTCCGGCAAGATCACCGATCTGAAGCGCCATCTGCGCGGCGGTTTCGTGGTCGGCGAGGCGATGCTGGCCGGCGTCGACAACCACAGCGGCGAGGCGGCCTCGGTGATGATCCAGAACGAGAATCTGCTGTTCACCCATGAGGGCGAGGTGAAGGTCTCCGTGCCTGACCTGATCGTCGTTCTGGATATCGACAGCGGGCATGCGATCACCACGGAAATGCTGCGCTACGGGCAGCGCGTCGCCATCCTTGTTCTGCCGTGCCATCCGCTGCTGCAGTCGCCGGCAGCCCTTGAGGTCGTCGGCCCGAAGGCTTTCGGGTTTCCCGATGTCACCTACCGCCCGCTTGCAGGAGCCTGATCGCCATGGCGAAAACGCTGATCAATGCCGACGATCTGGACGCCATCGCGCTGGGCGGCGCCTTTCTGGGCACCGGCGGGGGCGGGGACCCCTATATCGGCAAGCTGATGGCCAAGGCCGCGCTGTCCGAAACCGGACCGGTCACGTTGATCGACCCTGCCGATGTGGCTGACGATGCGCTGTGCGTGCCGGTGTTCATGATGGGCGCGCCGACGGTGATGCTGGAAAAACTGCCGAGCGGCGATGAAATCATGGCCGCTCTTGCCCAGCTCGAGGCCTATCTCGGCAAGAAGGCCACGGCGCTGATGTGCGTGGAAGCCGGCGGCCTCAACTCCACCATTCCGTTTGCCGTTGCGGCGGCCACGGGCCTGCCGCTGATCGATGGCGACGGCATGGGCCGCGCCTTCCCGGAACTGCAGATGGTATCCTTCACCATGTCGGGCATTCGCGCCACGCCTCTGGTGCTGGCCGACGACAAGGGCAATTCCGTGCTGATCAATGCCGTCGACAACCTCTGGACCGAGCGGCTGGCCCGTGCCGATACGGTGCAGATGGGCGGCGCGGCGCTGGTGGCGGCTTACTCCATGACCGGCGCCCAGATGCGCGACAGCATTCTGCCGGGCACGATGACGATGATCCGTGACATCGGCAAAACGCTGATGGCCGAACGCAAGGCCCATCGCCATCCCGGCGCCGCGCTGCGCGCCCGGTTTTCAGGCCACCACCTTTTCACCGGCCGCGTGGTTGATATCGAGCGCAGGACCGTCGGCGGTTTCGCCCGCGGACGGGCGATCATCAAGGGCACGGATGACTTTGCCGGGCGGCAGTTCAGCGTCGATTTCCAGAACGAGTTTCTCGTGGCCCGCGACGATGCGGGCACGGTGATGGCGACAACGCCGGACCTGATCTGCGCGCTGGATGCCGATGCCGGAATGCCGGTGACCACCGAACAGATGCGCTACGGCCTGCTGGTGGAGTTCACCGGCTTGCCGGCCGACGCGAAATGGCGCACGGAAGCGGGCCTTGAACTCGTTGGTCCGGGCTATTTTGGCTATGACCACGACTTCATGCCTGTCGAAGAACTGAACGATAACAAGAAAATAAATTCAGAATGTAACTGAGATCTCAAAAAGAGAGGAACTTGCAATGACACGGAAAATGCTTGCGGTCGCCGGGCTGGCGCTCGCTGCTTCGGCTTCCACCGCGCTGGTCCCGGCGATCGCGCAGGACAAGGTTTCGATCGTGGTCAACGCCACGCAGGTGTTCGGCACCATCGACCCGGCGCGCATCAACGACTACACCGAATACATGGCAGCGGTGAACCTCTATGACGGCCTGACGACGGTGGCCGGCGATGGTTCCATCGTGCCGCAGCTTGCCGAAAGCTGGACCGTTTCGGACGACAATCTGACCTACACCTTCAAGCTGAAGGACGGTGCGACCTTTCAGGATGGTTCGCCGGTCGAGGCGTCCGACGTCGTCTACACGCTGAAGCGTCTGCTGGCGATCAATGAGGGCCCGTCCTATCTGTTTTCCAAGCTGATCGATCCCGACACGCTGAAGGCGGTGGACAGCAAGACCGTCGAAATCGGCCTGACCAAGGTCTATGCGCCTTTCCTGACGACAACGCCGCTGATTCTCGTGGTCAACGAGGATGAGGCAAAGGCCAACAGCGACGAGGAGTGGGCCAGCGATTACATCGCCAGCCACAGTATCGGTGCAGGGCCGTACGCGCTCGAGGACTGGAAACGTGGTTCGCAGATGGTGGTTGAGCGTTACGCGGATTATCACCGCGGGTGGGACCGCGGCACGCCGATCGACGAAATCCGTTTTGTGATCACCAATGACGAAGCGACCGTGAAGGCGCTGGCGACCAAGGGTGAGCTTGGCATGTCATCGGGTTCGCAAGCCAACGAGACCTATGAAGCCATCGGCGCGATGGACGGCTACAAGCTCATCGAAACGCCGACGGCAACGGCCTTCTACATCAAGATGAACACCAAGCTGCCGCCGACCGATGACATTCACGTGCGCCGCGCGATTGCCTATGCGACCGACTATGCGACAATCCGCGAGGCCATCTATCCGGGTTCGGAACTCTCCGGCCCGATGGCGTCGGCCTTTGCCGATGCCTATGCCGGTGATCTGCCGACGCCGGAATACAATCTGGAAAAGGCGCGCGAAGAACTGGCCAAGTCGAAATATGCCGGGCAGGACATCACCCTGACCCATTCCTATGTGGCCGGGCTTTCCTTCGAAGAAGACATCGCGCTGCTGATGCAGGCCAATCTCGAACAGATCGGGGTCACGCTGGATGTTCGTCCGGAGCCGTGGAACCGCATCACCGAACTTGCCGCCAAGCCCGAGACGACGCCGAACACGACCCAGGTCTTCAACGGCCCGAGCTATCCATCCCCCGACAGCGTATTCTATGTGCAGTACGACTCGGCCGCGTCGGGCACATGGGCCTCGATGGAATGGTTGCAGGACCCGGAAGTCGATGCGCTGATCGAGGATGCCCGCACCACGACCGAAGTCGACAAGCAGAATGACATCTACAAGGAGCTGCAGCGCAAGATCGTCGCACAGCAGCCGGATGTCTTCATGCTGGTGGAAAATCGCCGCTACGCGGCAAGTAGCTGCCTTCAGAGCTACGAGTTCGTGCCGATGATGAGCTGGGACACCGATTTCTCACGCTTCAGCTGGGAGTGCAGCGCCGAATAGGCCCTGCCTGACCGGTTGAGTTCAGGCTTACTGTCTTGCCCACAGTCATATCAGGGCGCAGAGCATCATGCTCCGCGCCCCGAAACACGGACTACTTTTGACAGGGTTTTCCGGAATATGTTCCCAAGGCTTGGTGGTGGAAGGCGTGTTGTCCTGCCGGTTCGCCAGCGCGATCACGCTGGAGCCGTTCGGCACTCCGGTGGCCCACGCTCCTCACGCAAACACCGGGGCGAATGCCTCGAAATATTACTACGCGCGACGCATGCATAGACAATGCAATAACTCCGGTGAGTGATACGCAAATATTTTCACCACGTCCTTCGGCACGGTTCGGAGCCATGCAGTGAATTTATCGTTGCGCGAAGTTTTCGCAATGTTGCGTGTTGCCGAACCGGTGCTATTTTGTCGGAGCTGATGGCCCGCGGTGAGGACGGGCCACGGCGGGAGGAGACATGTAAAAGACGAGACCGATCCGATATGCTGTGCATCATTGACGCGGTCGGCCCGCATTCCGGCTGTCTTGTCCGAAATCTTCAAACCTCATTCTGATTTATCGTCACGCGAAACCCGGCAAGCGGCTTCCAGCGCGCGCCGGGGCCGACGCAGATGCAATACCGAACGAAATTTCTTGAGGAGCCACATCCATGAATCTTGCCCACCTGGAAAAGCCGCCGTTTTCTCTCGACCGGGAGGCCATCGAATGGGTGCGCAAGACCTGGGAGGCGCTCGACGAAGAGGCCCGGGTCGGCCAGCTCTTCAATCTGCGTTCGAAGGGCTATGACGAAGACGAGCCTGCTCGCATTGCCCGCCTTGCGCCCGGCGGCGTGACGCGTTTCTTCGGCGAAGACGGTCCGGCGGAGCGCGCGCGTCTCGAAGCCTTTCAGCGCGATGCCGCCGTGCCGATGCTGGTCAGCGCCGATCTCGAGGGCTCGCGCATGAGCCTTCCCTTCGGCACGCAGGTGCCCAACCCCATCGCCCTTGCGGCGATCGACGATCTTTCCGTCACCGAGGAGGTTGCCCGGATCATGGCGCGGGAAGCGCGCGCGGTGGGCGTCAACTGGTCGTTCACGCCGGTTCTGGACATCAATGCGGCCTGGCGCAGCTCCATCGTCGCCACCCGCGGTTATGGCTCCGATCCGGACGTGATCGCGCGCCATGCTCTGGCGCAGATCCGCGTCTTTCAGGAAGAAGGGCTTGCGGCAACCGCAAAACACTGGCCCGGAGAAGGGCATGACGACCGCGACCAGCATCTGGTGACCACGATCAATCCGCTCTCGGTCGAGGATTGGGAGGCGACCCATGGCCGCCTCTATCGCGAGGCCGTGGAAGCCGGGGTGATGAGCGTGATGACCGCCCATATCGCCTTCCCGGACTGGGCGCGCCGCATCGGCAAGGGAGATGGCGTCGAGGCGTTCCGCCCGGCCTCGGTCAGCGCGGCGCTCAACACCGATCTCCTGCGCGACGAGCTCGGCTTCAATGGCGTGATCGTTTCGGATGCAAGTCGCATGGCCGGGCTTTCGGCCTTCATGCCGGCCGTCGAAAGCAAGGTGCAGATCATCGCCTCGGGTGCGGACATGATCCTGTTTTCGCTCGATCCCGAAGGCGAGATGGCCGGCGTGCGCGAGGCCGTCAGAACCGGCCGGATCACGCCGGAGCGTTTCTTCGACGCGGTTACCCGGGTTCTGGGGCTGAAGGCGGCGCTCGGCCTTCATCGGCCAGCCGCGCCGCCGGCCTTCCCCGCGCCACGCGATGACTGGAGCCGGCAGGTTTCGCGCCGCGCGCCGGTGCTGGAAAAGGACGTGAACCAGACGCTGCCGCTCGACCCGCAGCGCCATCGCCGCATCCTGATGTTCGCCCCCGGCATCATCGAGCCGATGCAGGGCCAGACCCTGCCGCTGGAACTGCCGGAACTTCTGCGCGCCGAAGGCTTCGCGGTCGACGTTCACCGCATGGGCGACCCGATCGACCCGTCGGGTTATGACCTGGCGATCTATGCTCTCTCGGAGGAAACGCTGCTGACGCGCGGGCGGATATTCCTCGACTGGGCAAAACTCGGCCAGGGTCTCGACGGCGCCATGCGCCGGCTGTGGCACGAGATCCCGGTCGTGATGATTTCCTTCGGCTATCCCTATTATCTCTACGACGCGCCAAGGGTGCCGACCTATATCAACGCCTGGGCGACAATGACGGCGATGCAGGAGGCGACAGTGGACCTGCTGCTGGGCCGCGCCGAATGGAACCGCAAAAGCCCCGTCAACGCCTTCGTGTCTCCCGATTCATATTATTGAAGAAGGGCCGACCTGCCTCGGCGATGCGACCGTCATCAAGTATGAAGGTCGCTCGCGGTATAAAACGTGCGGGTAACGGCGCGCGCTTTGATCAACGTCCTTTCCGATCTGTTCGACGGGCTATCTTCGGCTTCGCAATCGCAGTCTGTAATCTCGTCAGACTGCCAAAACGGATCGCCGCTGCCATTGTGCCGCCGCCTGCTAGATCGGCTCTGCTTCCAGCTCAAGTTCCCGTTCTTCATTGGCCCAGTGAACGGTCGACTGGCGGCATTTGGTGAGGTGAAGGCGCATGGCGTCGCGGGCGCTTGCTTCGTCTTGCGCGGCAATCGCTTCGAATACCGCACGATGCTGGTTGCGGATCGCCTGGTTCTTTTCCTGCCGGTCGGTCGTGCTCGGCGCGATGGCCAGAAGCATTCCCTTGTAGATCGTGTCGCGAAGGCGCTCGAGACTCATCAAGAAGAAGCTGTTTTTCGTCGCTCGGGCGACAAGGAGATGAAACCGGAAGTCCAGTTCGAAGGAATATTCCGAAGTCGCATGCGTGGTTTCGAGCCGGTGCATCGCCTCCCGGATATCCTTCAAATCACGGCTTGTCCGGTTGCGTGCCGCCATCGCCGCGGCTTCTCCCTCCACGCCCATCCGGTACTCGTAACAAAAGGCCCGATTGCCGAGCGGCACCAGTAACCTGTTTTCCTCCATGGTGCGATCCTCCACCTCATCGCTCGCGCGCCGGTCGGAATTTTGCCAATTCGTGGAGCGCGTACTGCTATCCTAGTACCCCCTGGTGCCCATGCAAAAATCTGTTGTGCACCCAGCGGATGTGATGCCGCATCAGCCTGCACGCTTCGTCCTTGTTCTGGTTTCCGATGGCAACGACAACACTGCGATGTTGGTCCTCGACCGTGTCCAGGAAATCCGCCTCGAACAGGGAAAGGCTCCAGGTCAGGTTCATCGACAGCATCATCTGACGGCGTAGCGACAAAAGCGTGTTGCGGTAGAAAGGGTTTGCCGATGCCTCTGCGACCTGAACATGAAAGGCGAAGTCGCGGCCGGCATTTTTCTCATCGGCGGCAGCACGGGGCATATCGACGAGCCGATAAAGGGAATCCAATTGGTCCTGCGTGCGCCGCTCGGCGGCCAGTGACGCAGCTTCTCCCTCGACGCCTTCACGGAAACTTGCCAGGGGGCCGAGATCGGCGATGCTGGAAATCGAAGGGTATTCAGTTTCCGGCGCTATCTCCCGGACCACGAAACTTCCGGAACCGCGCCGCGATTGAATGAGGCCTTCACTGCGCAACCGCTTCAGCGCCTCACGAATGACGGGCCGCGACACGCGAAATTGCGCCGCCATGTCCTGCTCCGAGGGGAGGCGCCCGTTCGTCGCCCATGCGCCGCCCTGGATCAGCGGAAGCATCTCCTCGTAAACGGTATCGGAGAGTTTGTAGGTCGTTTCGCTGTCGGTCAATTCGTCACCCGTATTCGCAAGCCGGCTCGCACTGGCATCAAAGGCGTTTTCCCGCCTCGCATTCCGTCGATCACCGCTTTTGCCAATTATACATGAGACAAAGCGCAAGGCACGTCAATTATAGACATATAGCAATAATGTTGTAAATGTTGTTATTATTTGATAACAAAACGTAGCCTTGTAATCAAACATTCCGTGTCGGAATGACTGAAATTGGGGGTATTCATGTTCAGTGCCTTGATCACGCGATGACGACAACCTCATCCACACAGGCTTGCGACGTTCTGGTTTCCGCCGCATTGCCGTTTTCACAGGACCAGTGGAGCCGGCTCCTGCAGGCGTTTCACGGCAAGGCGGTCGCGGTCGTCGATCCGCAGGACGATGCGGCCATGCGTGCTGCGCTGGCGACGGCCCGCATCGCCATCATCGCCACGGATCTGGATGACAGGTTTCTGCGCGCGCCGCATCTTGAATGGGTGCATTGCGACCACGCCGGGCTGAACAGGTCGGCGCGATCCGAAGTCTTCGAACGCGGTCTGGCCGTGACCGGATCTGCCGGACGGTCGGCGCCGGCTCTTGCCGAACATGCCCTGCTCCTGGCGCTGATGCTGGCGCATCGATCCTGGATTTTTCTGGCGGCCCAGGCGCGTCAGGAATGGCTTCGGAGCCCGGAAATCGGGCGATTGCGCGCTCTTTCGGGGCGATGTATGGGGATCGTCGGCATGGGCAATACCGGGCGGGAGCTCGCCCGTCGCGCGAAGGCCTTTGGCATGACGGTTCTTGCCTATCGCCGACGTGATCAGGAAAAGGACGAAGGCGTCGACGCGGTCTACAGCAGCGACAGGGGCGACCAACTCGCTGACATGCTTGTGCGCTGCGACGTCCTTGTTCTCTGCCTCTCGCTGTCGGACGCAACGACCGGCCTGATTGGCCGCGAGGAACTTCTGCATCTTCCGCGCGGTGCGTTGCTCGTCAACATGGCGCGAGGCGAGGTCGTCGATCAGGATGCGCTCATTGATCTGCTTGAAGACGGACATTTGGCCGGCGCCGGGCTTGATGTTACCGCTCCGGAGCCGCTGCCTGCCGGGCATCCGCTCTGGTCGGCGCCCAATACGTTGATCACGCCGCATTTCACGCCGCCGGTACCCGACCGTTCCGAACGCTCGCTGGAGATCATCCTCGAAAATATCCGGCGCTTTGATGCCGGAGAGACGATGATCAACCTTCTGCGTCAGGAGGATGCCTACACGGCCGACGCATAACGGCGGCTGGCGCCGGAATATACATTTATCAATTTGTGTTGACAAATAATTACAAATATAGCAGGTTTTGCCAAACCGGACAGCGTCGGCGAAGGAGGACAAGCCGACGTCCGGAGAACACGAGCCACATTCAGGGAAAACGGCGAAGGCGAGGGAAGCACAAGGCTTCCGGCTCATGCGCTGTGTTTTTCCGGGTGGTGACAGGAGAGCGTGCTGTCGCGCTTTGATGGGAGGGGAAATGTCTGTACAGGACGCGGGAACGGGACTGCGGGTGAGGAAACCCGCCAGGCGCAGGCTGAAGGCGCGGGACTTCGAGGGGTATCTATTCTTGCTGCCCTGGTTTCTTGGTCTGATCGTCCTGACGGCCGGGCCGTTGCTGTCGTCGCTCTATCTGTCCTTCACGCGCTTTGACATGCTCAGCATGCCGCAGTGGCTCGGCCTGCAGAACTATATCGATCTTTTCACCTACGATCCGAGCTATCGGGCCGCGCTGAGCGTGACATTGACTTATGTCGTTCTGGGCGTTCCGACCAATCTCGCCTTCGCGCTGCTGGTCGCCGTGATGATGAACCAGAAGGTTCATGGCGTCGGCCTTTTCCGTGGCATCTACTACTTGCCTTCCCTGTTGGGAGGCAGCGTCGCGATTGCCGTGATGTGGCGGCAATTGTTCGGCGGCGATGGCGTGATCAACTCATTCCTTGCCGCGTTCGGTATAGATGCGCCGAACTGGATCTCGCATCCCTCCTACGCCATCTACACCCTGATCATCCTGCATGTGTGGCAGTTCGGATCATCGATGGTGATCTTCCTGGCGGGTTTGCAGCAGATTCCGAGAGAGCTTTACGAAGCCGCAGAGATCGACGGCGCGAGCACCATGCAGAAATTCTGGGGCGTCACGATCCCGATGCTGACCCCGGTCATCTTCTTCAACCTCATTCTGGGCGTCATCAACTCGTTCCAGGCCTTCACCTCCGCCTACATCATCAGCGGCGGGTCGGGAGGGCCTTCGGATTCCACGCTCTTTTACACGCTCTACCTCTACCAGGAAGGGTTCACCCGCTTCCACATGGGCTACGCCTCGGCCATGGGCTGGGTCCTCCTCGTCATCATCGGTGCAATCACGGCGTTGAACTTCTGGGGTTCGCGGCATTGGGTCTTCTACGGTGACAATTGAATCATGACAGACACAGCGATCGAACACCAAACCATACGTCTCCGCCGCCGCGCTCCGATCAGAGCGAGAACCTTCTGGGCTTATGGCGGCCTGATCTTCGGCGCGCTCATCATGCTCTATCCGCTGCTGTGGATGCTGATGAGCTCGTTCAAGCCGGATGCCCTGATCTTCGCCCAACCGACCTCACTGCCCACGAAACTCGATCTCACCAATTACGTCAAAGGATGGTTTGCAACGGACCCGAGTTTTGGCCGGTACTATATTAATTCCTTCATTGTGTGCCTGGGCGCGGTAATCGGCAACGTCTTCGCGTGCTCGCTGACGGCGTTTGCTTTTGCGCGCCTCAATTTTCCGCTGAAGAAAACCCTGTTCGCCGTCATGATGATGACCTTGATGTTGCCGCATCACGTCATCCTCATTCCGCAATACATCCTGTTTTCGAAGCTCGGCTGGGTGAATACCTATCTGCCGCTGATTGCGCCGAAATTTCTGGCAACCGATGCCTTTTTCATTTTTCTGATGGTCCAGTTCATTCGCGGCATTCCGCGTGAACTCGACGAAGCCGCCACGATCGATGGATGCGGCATGTTCCGCATCTTTGTCGAAATCATCTTTCCGTTGCTCACGCCGGCTCTGGTGACCACCATCATCTTCACCTTCATCTGGACCTATAACGACTTCTTTTCGCAGCTGATCTACCTGACTTCGCCGAATACGCTGACGGTGCCCGTCGGACTGCGTTCGCTCATCGGGAATTCGGGTGGCGTCTATGGTCAGTTGCTGGCGATGTCCGTCCTCAGTCTCGTTCCGACCTTCATCGTCTTCATGGTGTTTCAAAAACGTCTGGTCGAGGGGATCAGCACATCCGGGCTGAAAGGATGATCGTGGTGGGGGGCCACGGAACCGGCGAGGCAGACCTCGCCGGAACAGCAAAAGGGAGGAATTGAAATGCCTGTAAATCGTTATGGATTGTATACGGGGCCGGCAATGCCCCGAAGGGCGCTGCTTAAAGGCGCTGCCGTACTGGGAACCCTTGCCGCTTTCGGCGGGTCGAAGGCCCTTGCCCAGAGCGACGCGGTGCGGTTTGCCATCAACGGCAGTGCCGACAAGCTCAGGATCCGGGGAGAATCGGTCTCCTTGTTTGCCGAGACGCATCCGCAAATCCCGGTCGTTTTCGAGGGGACGCCGAGCGCTGCCTATCCCGACAAGATGATCGCGATGATCGCGGGTGGCGATGCGCCGGACGTGTTTGCGACCGGGCCTGCCGACCTGGCGCAGTATGGCACGCGTGGTGTGATCAAGCCCCTGGACGAATTCGTCCCCGACATCATTCATGCCGATCGCTATGCGTCCTCCGTGCTCGATCTGGGCCGGATCGACGGCAAACTTTATGGACTGCCGATCGCGGTGAGCACGCAGTGCATGGGTTATAACCAGACTGCCCTTGAAAAGCTCGGCATGGAACTGCCGGCCGCGGGGTTCACCTATGAAAGCTTCGGGGAATTCTGTGCCGAAATCCACGAGGCCGACAATTCGCTCTACGGGTGTCAGGACGGTGGCGCGTTTCTCTGGGATTTCATCCGGAAACTGCGGTCAGAGGATCGTGTGCTGGTCGAAAACAACAAGCTGGCCGTTTCGGTTGAAGACGTCGCGGAGTGGCTGAATTTCTGGGAGGAAATGCGCAAGACGGGCGCGGCCGTGCCGGCCGACGTTCAGGCCGCCTACGGTTTCGGCGAATGGACCAACGCCCCGATGGTCCAGGGCAAGGCGCTGTTTGCCACCATGTTCACCCAGGATCTGAAGAGCGGCATGCAGGCGCTGACCGAGGATGAACTGGCGATGATGGCGCCTCCGGGCTGGGGAACGGCGCAGAACAATGGCTGCTACCCGCTGCCGTCGAGTTCGCTGTCGATGAATGCAGCCAGCAAGCTGCAGGACGACGCGGCGTTCGTTATGGACTGGTTCTGCACCTCACCCGAATCGGGACAGGTTCTCGGCCTCATCAGTGGCCCGCCGGCTTCGAATACGCAGCTCGCGGCCGTCAAGGAACTGCCAACGCTCGACCGGCTTGACCGGAACGTTCTCGACTACACCGAAACGGCGCTTGCGACGGCGAAACCGGCTCCTCCGGCTTCACGCGCGGAAAACGTTCTGCGCGACCTGATGAAGAAGGTCAACGAAGACGTCGGCTTTGGCCGTTCGAGCCCGCAGGAGGCGGCCGAGGAGTTCGTCAACCGCGGCAACAGCGCAATCCGGCGCGCCTGATTTCATCGAACCTGCCGGCCGCTGCAACGTATCGGGCAGCGGCCGGTCACCATCGCCGACCCTTTCATTTTCCGCCTTCAGGATGTGTTTTCCATGTCGTCAGTCAGTAGCAGCAATCCCGTTAAAACAGCGTCTCCCGAGACCGGAACCGAGGGGTGGTGGCGCCATCCCTTTTCGGTGTTCCAGTCGAACCTCCAGGAGGTCGACGCGACGATGGATGTCGAACGCGCGCTCGACATCATCGAGGCACAAGGCGCGGACACCTGGCTGATCAACACTGCCGGCATCGTTTCCTTTTATCCGACGGAATTGCCTTTCCAGACGCGCAGTCCATTTCTCGTCGATCGGGCCTCGGGCGACATGATCGGCGACGCAATCGCCGCCGCACACAGGCGCAATGTCAGGGTGATCTGCCGCTGCGACTTTTCGAAGGTTTCGTCCCGGATCGCCGCGGAACATCCGGACTGGCTCTACCTCTCTCCGAAAGGCGAGCGGCAGGTCTACAACACGCTCTACAGCTGCTGCCCCGCCGGCGATTATTATCAGGAGCGCTCCATAGAGGTTGTCGATGAGATCCTTGCCCGCTATCCGGCCGACGGGTTTTTCTTCAACTGGTTCATCTTTCCCGAGTTCGACTACAGCCGCGTCTATCATGGCCCGTGTCACTGCGCGAAATGCCAGGCATCCTTCGCCGAATTCAGCGGTGGCAAGTCGCTTCCGAACGGCCCGGACGACGACACCTATGCCGAATGGCAACGCTATGGACACAAGGTCATCCGAGACCTTTGCGTCAGGATCGGCGCGCATATCCGTAAGAAACGGCCGGAGGCCGCGCTGGTGCTCAACCGCGAGGGAGCCGACGTCATCTACCACGAGGCCAACAACGCCTTTAGCCGTGATCTGTGGCCGCACATCACTTCGGAATCGGTCGGCGCGCACGCAACGGCCTTTCCCGAAGTGCCGGTCATGGTAAACTCGGTGACCTTCGTCGACATGCCCTACCGCATGGCCGGCGAGCAGCCTGAAAGCTTCGCGCAATACCTGCTGCAGGCGATTGCGCGCGGCGGCAACCCCTCGACCTACATCATGGGCGCGCCGGGGCGCATACCCTATGCCAGCCTGCCGGTCGCCGGCGAGATCCAGAGATTTTTCCGGGATCATCATGACGTCTATGAGGGGCTCGGCCCTGCATCGACGGTCGCCCTGGTGCGGCCGAACCTGGTCCGCAGCGCGGTCATGGGGCACATGGCGAGCGCTTCCGAGTTTCAGGGGCTTTTTTCGGGTTTGAAAGAGTGCGGCCTGCCGTTCGATGTGCTGTCGAAAGACCATATCGCGCAGATCGGCTGCGAAGGCGGGCTCGGGCGGTTCAACCTGATCATCCTGCCCGACGTGGGGGAGATCGGCCGGGACGCGGCCGCGGCGCTCGATGCATTCGTGCGTGCCGGCGGACACGTGGTTTTGACGGGCGGAAGCGCCATCACCGCGGAGGGCGAGAGCGAGCTTGCCACGGGGCCGGCGGTCATGCAGTCCGGCGCCCCGCTGGAAGGCGAAGAACTCTGGTCGAGCTATGTCACGGATGTGGATCAGCCCGATGCCGGCGACTACCGCCTGGCGGCACGGGTGGTGCCGGTCTATGGCAGCTATGCCGACTATGTCTGGAAACCCAAGGCCGAACGGATCGGGCGGTATATTCCGCAAGCGCCTTATGGGCCGCCGGAAAAATGCTACGGCCATATGCCCGGCGACCGCCCGGCAGCCATGCGTCTGGTCAGCGGCGGTTCGGTGACGCAGTTTCCCTGGACGGTGGGCCATACCTATCGCGAATTCGGCACGACCGAGGTGCGCGATTTCCTGCAGGACACCATCGCCGGCTTCGCGAAACCCGAAATCATCTCCGATCTGCCCGAGCAGGTGGAAATCATCGCCGGCCGCTCGGCCGCAGGTCTGGTCATCCATGTTGTCAACCAGACGGGCGTGAAGACGCGCGCCTTCGGTCCGCACGTAACGCTCGGTCCGTCCCGCATCCGTATCCGGGGCGGCAAGGGGCCGGCGCGGCTTCTTCGGGCCGGTGAAGAGGTCGCCAGCCATAATGAGGGAGACGAACTGGTGATCGACCTGCCGAAGCTCGAACTCTTCGAGGTCATCGTCCTTGCGGGCGAACCTGAAGGGGCGACGTCGTAACGCGGGAGCCAGGCAATGAAGTCAACAATCAGAAGGGGGGAAGCGCTGTGGCCAAGGTATTGATTTCGGATGTCGAGAAGTATTACGGCGCCTTTCAGGCCATGAAGGGCATTTCCGTCGACATCGAAGACGGCGAATTCGTTGTGCTCGTCGGTCCTTCGGGATGCGGCAAGTCAACGCTCTTGCGGATGATCGCAGGCCTTGAGGAAATCACCTTCGGCACCATCGACATTGGTGGCACCGTCGTGAACGATCTGCCGGCAAAGAACCGGAACATCGCCATGGTGTTCCAGAACTATGCCCTTTATCCGCACAAAACCGTTGAACAGAACATGGGCTTCTCGCTGAAGCTGGCAAAGGTTCCCAAACAGGAAGCGCATGCCAAGGTTCTGCAGGCGGCCGAGATTCTTGGCCTGACCGACCTTCTCGACCGCTATCCGCGGCAATTGTCCGGCGGCCAGCGGCAGCGTGTCGCCATGGGACGGGCCATCGTTCGTTCTCCGAAGGTCTTTCTGTTCGACGAACCTCTGTCCAATCTCGATGCGAAGCTTCGCGTGCAGATGCGGGCCGAAATCAAGGAGCTTCACCAGAAGCTTCGGACCACGACGATCTACGTCACCCACGATCAGGTCGAGGCCATGACCATGGGCGACAAGATCGTTGTCATGCGCGATGGCATCATCGAGCAGATCGGCTCGCCCCTCGATCTTTACGATCAGCCCCTCAACACTTTCGTGGCATCCTTCATCGGCAGCCCTTCCATGAATCTGATTCCAGGTAAAACGACGGCCGACGGGTTTCGAACGACCGGCGGCGTATTGTTGCCCGTCCCGTTTGCGGCCGGAAACGGCGCCATTTACGGCGTGCGACCCGAGCATCTGCAGCTGGACGATGACGGCGTGGACATGACGGTCACGGTGGTCGAGCCAATCGGCTCCGAGGTGCAGATCCATGGCCGGATCGGCGACTTCTCGGTCGTCGCCGTGCTCAAGGATCGGGTTATGCCCGACCCCGGCTCGACAATCCGGGTCGGGCCGAAACTGGAGGCGGTCCATATCTTCGACGCGGATGGCGACGTCATCGAAAGACCGGCTTTTGAGACCGTTTCCGCCTGACGAAGACGGTTTCTGGTCATTGGCGGGGTGCTGCGCGGCGGTGCGTGTTGCGGAATACAAGTCCGCCGCCGGAACGCCCCAAGAACTTGAATGGATGAAAGGCATCTGAACATGAAAATTGGTTTCATCGGACTGGGCGTCATGGGGCGCCCCATGGCGGGACATTTGATCGAAGCGGGCCATGAGGTTTCGCTTCATCGCGTAAAGGATGTCAGCCGTTTCCTCGTCGAAAAAGGCGGTGCGGAGGCTGCCAGTGCAAGAGCGGCAGTCGAAGGCGCGGATGCTGTCATCCTGATGCTGCCGGATACACCCGATGTCGAAGCCGTGCTTTTCGGCGAAGATGGCGTGGCCGAGGGGCTGCCCAGGGGCGCGTTGGTGATCGACATGAGCTCGATTTCGCCCGTGGCGACCAAGGACTTCGCCAAACGGACCGAGGCCGCCGGGGGCCTATGGCTGGACGCACCTGTTTCAGGCGGCCAGGCGGGGGCTGAGAATGCCGCCTTGACGATCATGTGCGGCGGCTCGGACGAGGCCTTCGCCATGGCAAAACCTCTCCTCGAGACAATGGGAAAACGCATCACCCTTGTCGGCGGCGTCGGGGCAGGGCAGGCCGCCAAGGTCTGCAACCAGATCATCGTCGGCCTCACGATCCAGGCGGTTGCCGAGGCGCTGACCCTTGCCGAGGCCGCCGGCGCCGACCCCGCAATGGTACGCGAGGCCCTGATGGGCGGCTTTGCCGACAGCACCATTCTGAACGTCCACGGCAAGCGGATGATCGACAAGGCGTTCGAGCCCGGTTTCCGAATTGGCCTCCACCGCAAGGACATGTCTCTGGCCGTCGACGCGGCCCGGGCGCTGGACCTGGCATTGCCCAACACCGCCACGGTGCAACATCTCATGAACGCGGCGGTCGGACACGGCGACGGCGACCTCGATCACGCCGCCCTGATCCGAACCCTCAAGGACCTGTCAGGCCGGTAACATTGCGCTGGAGCTGAAAAAGGAATGCGATCCTGAAAAGCAACCAACCCGGATATCTTTCGGCACCGTCTGTTGGCGCAAATCGACCCGCCGGGATTGTGATTACAAGGTCGTCATTTAATCCTGTCGGTTGCCTGTCTTGAGGAGCAGGTCAGCAGTCCACCTCAAGCTCGCTCTTCTTTATCTTTGCCTCTGCAGTAAATGTCGGCACGCTTCTTGCTCGTTTCAGCGCGATCGCTTTTGATCATGAGATTCGCTGATACAAGGAGAACAATGTGGAAATTTCCGGAATTGAACACAAGCTGCAGTCAATTGGCCTCGAGCTGCCAACGTCGTCTCCGTCTCGGGCCAATTTTCTGCCGTACAAGCAAAGCGGCAGTTTGCTCTTTCTTGCCGGACAAATCTGCGAATGGAATGGCGTGCCGCAGTTTTTCGGTCCGGTGAAAGACGATTACGATCTCACGGAGGCCAAGAAGGCTGCCGAAATGTGTGCCCTCAACCTGCTGTTCAACATCAGACAGGCTGCCGGTTCCCTCGATAATGTCGTATCCGTCCTGCGTCTCGGCGCCTTTGTTGCCGCTCCTTCCGGCTTTCCGGATGGCCCGAAAATTGCCGATGGGGCATCGGAGCTGTTCATCAATCTTTTTGGCGAAAGCGGCCGCCACGCCCGCACCGCCGTTTGCGTTTCAAGCCTGCCTGCCAATGCATTGGTGGAAGTCGACGCGATCGTCGAGATAAAGGCAGGATGAAAAATTGCGGAAGGCGCGGCGCCTTGCGGCAATGCCTTCCGCAAGCATCTGCCTCATCGGGCCGTCCGGTTGTGGTAAGAGTACAATCTTCAACATTGTCGCCGAACTTCAGCCGCTCACGACCGGACGGGTGCTGATTGACGGTGAAGATGCGACCGGCCAGATCGGCCGGGTCGGTTATATGCTGCAGAAGGACCGGCTTTTGCCCTGGTGCACGGTGCTCGACAATGTGGCGCTTGGCATGGAAATTCAGGGAATGCCGATCCGCGAAGCCGGCGAACGTGCCCATCCCTATCTGGTGCGCTATGGGCTCGGTGGTTTCTAAAACCAGTATCCGAATTCGCTTTCGGGCGGCATGCCCCAGTGCCCGGATGTTTCTATCACGCATGTCCCACAGCGACAGGCGAGCTATTTTTCGCTGTTCGGCATCGACCGCACGCAACATCAACCTGAACTTCTGAACGACGAGGCGCTCGATGCTTTGAGCACTCGTACGGACGAAGAAGGCTATGAGGAATCCGGCGAGGGGCTGTGGAGCGTTGCCGCCGCCATTATGGGCGGCAAGACGATGATTGCCTCGATCGGCGTTGCCGCGCCGCTTTTCCGCACCAGCGCGCAGCAGCGCAAGACCATTCGCAAGCACGTCGCAAAAGCGGCCGTCGAAATCTCTGACCTGATCGGCTCGCCGAACAAGTAATCGGCCATAGGCCTGATCGTCAGCGTCGTGGCCTCACGGCAGGCGGACCGGCAGCGGTGCGGCAAGCACGTGGTCTTTCAGCCGCTGAAGCTTTGCTGTGTCAGGCCCGGAGGCGCCGGCGGCGGCGATGCGGGTCCATACGGCGCGATAATAAAGCACCGCCGTCAGCCGGGCGAAAACATTGGCCAGCGGGGCGGGGTCTTCGGCGGCCAGCAGTTTGCCGCGCCACTGGTTCCAGATTTTGGCAAGGGACGCGATTTCAGCGTCGCCATCGGCCAATTGTTCGACGAGCGCCGTGAATGCGTCGGCCCCCGCGCCATCCTTGAAACGCAGGCCGCGGCCCGCGATCGTCAGCGCATGGATGCCGTTCGCGCCCTCGTAGATCGCGGTGATGCGGGCGTCGCGCCAGACCTGCGACAGGCCGTATTCGGTGAGGTAGCCATAGCCCCCGAGCACCTGAATGCCGAGATCGGCGGCTTTGATCCCCGCCTCGGAGGCAAACAGCTTGCACACCGGCGTCAGGAAATCGACCAGTTCCGGCTTTTCGCCAAGCGCCATCTCAACGAGCGCGATATGGCACATGGCGCGACTGCCGAGCGCCAGCGCCTGCTGTTCGTCGAGCATGCGCCGGACATCGGCATGGTCGCTCAGAACGGCCGGGCTGCCATCCGCCTTGCGGCCCTGCCGGCGTTCGTCCACATAGCTTGCGGCGATATGGCCGGCGCGGGCGGCATGGGCCGTGCCCTGCAGCGCGACATCGATGCGGGCGTGGTTCATCACCGTGAACATGGCCTTCAGCCCTTCGCCCTCCGCGCCGATCAGTTCGGCGGGCGTCGCGTCGAAAACCATCTGGCAGGTTGGCGAGGCGTGCAGCCCCAGTTTTTCCTCGATCCGGGTGATTTTTATGGTCTCGCCGGCACTCTCCCGGTCGCAGAGAAACAGCGAAAGCCCCCGGATGCCGCTTGCAGCCTCGCCGGTGCGGGCCAGAACCAGATGCAGGATATTGTCGCTCAAGTCCTGATCGCCGCCGGAAATGAAGATCTTCTCGCCGGAAAGCCGCCAATTGTCACCGTCGCGGTTGGCTCTGGTGCGGATGCGCCCGAGATCGGAGCCGGCGTCCGGCTCGGTCAGGCACATGGTCGAAAGCGTGGTGCCGGCCGAAAGCGGCGCGATCCAGCGTTGCTGCTGGTCTTCGCTGCCGTAATGCAGCAGTGTCGCGATTGCGCCGGGCACAAGGCCACAGACCATCTGCATGGCATGGTTTGCGCCGGAAAAAATCTCCGAGACGGCCGCGCCGATGACCGGCGAAAGCCCCATGCCGCCGAAATCCTCCGGCGCGGTCAGGCCCTGCCAACCGCCTTCCGCCAGTTGAGCGAAGGCATCGCGGAACCCGTCCGGCATGACGACGCGACCATCGACAATGCGGCACCCCTCGGCGTCGCCCACCGCGTTGAGCGGCGCGAGCACGCCTTCGGCGAAAGCCGCGAAATGACCGATGATCTCGCCGGCCAGTTCGCCGTCCCAGTCCGGAAGACGGGACGCCCCGGCAACGGCGTCGAGCGAAAACAGGATATCCTCGACAGGGGCCTTGAATTCGGTCATCTCAGCTCTCGATCCCCAGCACCCAGCAACCGCATGGCGTTTTCCTTCAGGATCAGCGGGCGAACCTCGTCGCGGAAGGCGGCGTTGTCGAAGGCGTCCAGCCAGCGCTCCGGGGCGATCATCGGCCAGTCGGAGCCGAACAGCATTTTCTTTTTCAGGAGCGTGTTGGCATAGCGCACCAGGATTTCCGGGAAGTATTTCGGCGACCAGCCGGACAGATCGATATAGACATTCGGCTTGTGGGTGGCCACCGACAGGCTTTCCTCCTGCCAGGGAAAGGAGGGATGGGCCAGAATGATCGGCATATCGGGAAAATCGACGGCGACATCGTCGATATACATCGGGTCTGAATATTTCAGCCGCATGCCGTTGCCGCCGCGCATGCCGGAGCCAACGCCGGTCTGCCCGGTGTGGAACAGCGCCGGCTTGCCGGTCTCGGCAATCGCCTCGTAGAGCGGGTAGGCCATCCTGTCATTGGGATAGAAGCCCTGCATGGTCGGGTGAAACTTGAAGCCCTGAATGCCGTGGTTTTCGACAAGATCGCGGGCCTCGCGCGCGCCGAGCTTGCCCTTGGCCGGATCGATGGAGGCGAAGGGGATCAGGATGTCGCTTTCCTTCGCGCAGGCCTCCGCCACCTCGTAATTGTTGTAGCGCCGGTAGCCGGTCTCCCGCTCGGCATCAACGGGAAAGATCACGGCGGCGATATTCATCTCGCGGTAATGCGCTGCGGTTTCCGGAATGGTCGGCGGATGCGACCACGGGGCCTTGAAATATTTGGCCATCGCCGATTGCAGGTCGTCATAGCCGTCATCATGGTGGCAGCCGCAGGCCTCCTCGGCGTGGGTGTGGAAATCGATGGCGCGGACTTTGGAAAAATCAACCATTTCAGAAACCTTCAAACACGGATCAGGGCCGGATCTTCATTGTCGTAAAGCCGTTCGAGAAGGCCGGCCCGGCGGGTGATGATCTTGCGGATGTTGAGCGAGCCCTTGTCGGTGATCTCGCCATCTTTCAGGTTTGGCGGTTCCGACAGGATGATGGCGCGGGCGATGCGCTTGGCCGAACCGGTCGCCTTGCGCGCCAGAAGCCGCAGCTCCCAGTGAATGGCGGCTTGCAGATGTTCGTCGATGACAGCACCTTCGGATGTATTGCCGTCGTGCACCGCATCGGGTTTCGGGAAGACGAACAGGCCGATTTCGCCGCGGTCATGGCCGCAGACGACGACATCCTGCACCAGCCCGCGCAGAGCCTCCAGCGCGTCGAGGCGCAGCTTGCCCGCCTGCACCCAGGTGCCGGTCATCAGTTTGAAGTCTTCCGAAACGCGCCCGTCGAAGACGAGGCCGCGATCGGGATCATCGGCATTAACGAAACGAACCGCATCGCCGGTGATCATGAAGCCTTCTTCGTCAAACGCCTGCGCGGTTTTCTCCGCGTCGTCGAAATAGCCGGGCATGATGTTGATGCCCTTGACGCGAAGCTCGCAGCGCATCTCGTCGTCGGGCATCAGCTTGATTTCGGTACCCGGCAGCGGCACGCCGATCACGCCGGAACGGCCGATCTGTTCATGCAGCATGATCGTGGCCGGCGCCGTTTCCGTCATGCCCCAGGAGGAAATCATCAGCGGCAGGCGCCCCTGAACCTCCATCGCCATTTCCTCCAGACGCGTCCAGATATCCTGCGGCAGCGATGCGCCGGCGTAAAACAGCAGATCGAGGTCCTGGAAATAGGCCTGGCGCAGGTCGCGATCGGCCTCCATGGCGTGCACCAGCATCGAAAAGCCGACCGGAACGTTGAAGGCGAGGTTGCCGGGATGCTGCTTGATGTTCTCGATCGATGTCGGAAACGCCCTGGCGGTCGGTTTGCCGTGGTCGATGTAGAGACTGCCGCCATGGGCGAGCATCATGTTGACATTGTGCGAACCGCCGAAAACGTGGTTCCACGGCAGCCAGTCGCAGATTTTCGGCGGGCGCTCGCTGATGAAGGGCAGGACCGAGGCCATCTGGCTCTGGTTGGCGCACATCATCCTTTGCGTGGTCATCACCGCCTTCGGGTTGGAGGTCGAGCCGGAGGTGAACAGCAGTTTCGCCAGCGTGTCGGGGCGGACCTTTGCGTGGGCGGCTTCGAGATCGACGGTGCCATCGCCTTTCAGCAGATCGGCAAAGGCTGTGACCGGGCGCGGCGCGCCTTCTGTGTTAACCGCGACCACGGCGATATCGTCGAATTCCGGCCGTTCGAGCGCTTTTGCATAGCGTGCGGCATCGTCGACGAAGGCGAGCGCCGGCTTTACCTTGCCGATGGCATAGGCGAGGCGGCCATGGGCTTCCTCGATCAGCGAATACTGTTCGGCCAGCGGCACGACGGGAATGCCGACCCATTGCGCGGCAAATGACAAAAGCGCGTGGTCGACGCCATTGCCGGACATGATCAGGATCGGCTTGTCCGGGCCTAGCCCCATCGCCAGCAATCCGCCGGCAATGGCGCGGACCATGTCGAGCACCTCGCCATAGCCGTGCTCGCGCCAGCCATCGCCGGAGCGTTCGGCCAGAAAGACGCGGGCCGGCGCCGCGGTGGCCCATTTTTCAAGCCATTCGCCTGTGTGGTTGACGACCGGATCGAGCGGCACATTCGATGTCGCGATCATCGTCCCGTCGGGGCGCGCCACGGTCCTGACCGAATGCGCCACCAGCGTCAGTTCCTTGTCGAGAACGTCCATTCTTCCTCCTCCGCCGGACAAGCCTCTCCTCAGACCGGCCCCGCTCTGTTGCCGTCGTCAGCCTGCCATGCAGATTTTCCGGAGCATGCCGCGCAAAAGCGCCTGTTCCTCATCGCTCAGGAGACCGCCGAACAGCGTCGCCTCGTGGCCCTCGACGGCGGCTTTTGCCTTTTCCCAAAGACGCTGCCCCTTGGGGGTAGCGCGCAGCGCATAGGTGCGCCGGTCGCCGGGCACGCGGTTGCGCGAAATCAGGTCGCCGTTTTCCAGCTCATCGACCAGCACGACCATGCCGGATCGCTCGATCTTGAGGACCTGGCTGAGCTGGGTCTGTGAAATATCTGGGTTTTCGACCACGATCGACAGAACCGAAAAGGTCATCATCCGCAGGCCGAGCGGTTCGAGCACGCGGCGCATATCCTCCTGCACCAGCAGGAAGGCGCGCTTCATGTTGTAACCGATGAACGCGCCGAGATAATCGTCGGTGGCGCCGGTTGCGGCTTTTGTCATGTCGTCTGCCTCGACGGGGGTCGGTTTTGCGTTCGTCATCGTGTTTCTTCCTGTCAGTTTGCCACCAGATCGACGAGCCAGAAGCTGAGCGCGGGAAAGGCGATCAGCAGCGCCACGCGGATCAGCTCGGATATCACGAACGGGATGGTGCCGCCGAAAATCGCCCTGAGCGGTATGTGTTTGGCCATTGATGAAATGACGAAAAGGTTCATGCCGACGGGCGGGGTTATCAGCCCCATTTCCACCACCACCAGCGTGATGATGCCGAACCACATCGCCGTATGCTCCGCCGTCATGCCGAAATCGAGCGCCATGATCGTCGGAAAGAACACCGGCACGGTCAGAAGGATCATCGACAGGCTGTCCATCACGCAGCCCATGATCAGATAGAACACCACGATGGCGAGCATGACGAGCATGGGCGAGAGGCCCGACTGGCCAAACCATGCGGCGATATCGGTGGGCATCCGGCTGAGCGCCAGCGCGACGTTGAAAAGATCGGCGCCGAAGACGATGGCGAAGATCATGGCGGAAGCCGCAGCCGTGTCGATCAGCGAGGCGATCAGGTCCTTCAGCCGCAATCCGCCGGTTGCTACACCGACGACAAGCGTCAGGACAACGCCGACGGAGGCGCCTTCTGCCGGGGTGAAGAACCCGCCATAGATGCCGCCGAGAACGACGGCGAAAATGCCGACGATATGCCAGATGCCAAGGGCCGCCTTGATGCGCTGGCGAAACGGGACCGGCGCGTGATCGGGCCCCTGATCGGGAAAAAGGCGCACGAAAACGGCAATGGCGATGCAAAAGCCGATCACCGCCATGGTCGCCGGCACGGTGGCGGCCAGAAACAGTTTGACGATGTTCTGTTCGGTCAGCAGCGCATAGATGATCAGCACCACGGAGGGCGGGATCAGGATGCCGAGCGTGCCGCCGGCGGCCAGCGAGCCGGCCGAAAGCGCGCCGGAATAGCCGTGCTTGCGCATTTCCGGCAGCGCCACCCGCGCCATGGTCGAGGCGGTGGCCAGCGAGGAACCGGAAATCGATCCGAACATGGCACAGCCGGCCACCGCCGCCATGGCGAGGCCGCCGCGAAAATGCCCGATCCAGGCATTGGAGGCGGCAAACAAGCTGGCGGAAATGCCGGAGCGCGTTGCGATATGCCCCATCAGAATGAACAGCGGCACGATCGCCAGTTCGTAGGACATGAATTTATCGACCCAGGCGGTGTCGAGATAGAAAAGCAGGCTTGCGGGACTGCCGAGCAGCATATAACCGCCCGCGCCGACAGCCCCCATGGCCAGGGCGATGGGCATGCGCAGGAAAATCAGCGCCAGCATGATGACGAGCATGCCGATGGCAATCATCGTGGGGTCCATCAGGCGGCCTCCCTGATGGTCTCATCCGTTGCCCGGCCAAAAAGATCGGCAGCGCCGGTAAGGGCCGCGACGAAGGCCGAAAGGCCGGTGCCGAAGACGGCCGGAACGTAAATCATCCACACCGGAAAACCGAGAAGCATGGTCCGGTCGCCATAGGCATGAATGGTGGCAAGGCCGTGGGTCAGACGCCAGCAGATGATGGCCCAGCCGGCGGCAAACAGCAGCATCCAGAAACCGTCGAGACGGCGCTGGCCGGCTTTCGGCATCCAGTCGGTGAAGATATCGACCATGACATGGCCTTTGGTGAACTGGCAAAGCGGCAGGAACAGCGAGGCGCAGGCGGCGCAGACCAGTTCCACGGCCTCGAAATCGCCGCGAAGGCCGCCGAAGCCGGTCATGCGCGCCACCACGGAAAACGAAACCATCAGGGCCGTGGCGAAGGCGGCAAGACCGCCGAGACCGGCGCTTACCAGACATATCCGGTATAACCAGAAGAAACGGGGGCTGTGCGCCCCCTCATTTCCGTGTTCGGCCGGGACGTGTTCCGCCATGGGTCAGCCCTGATCCAGCAGTTCGTTGGCACGCTTGATGATCGCGGCGCCGTCATAGCCCTTGTCATCAAGCTTCTTCTGCCATTCGGCGACGACCGGCTCGGCAGCCCCGCGCCATTCGGCGATCTGGTCAGCCGGGATTTCGACGATATCGTTGCCGTTTTTCTCGACCACGCCCTTGCCCACGGCCTCGAACCTGTCGAAGGCGGCACCCAGCCGCTGCGAAAGCGCCGGGCCGGAATGGTCGTCAATCACCTTGCGCAGGTCGTCGGACAATCCCTCATAGCTGCGTTCATTCATCACCAGCGCAAAGGTGTTGGAATAAAGCCCGCGTGCGCCCGGTGCCGGGGCGGCGGAAAACTCGGTCAGTTCCTGCAGCTTGTAGGCGGGAACCACCTCATAGGGCAGGCAGCAGCCGTCGATGACGCCGTTGGACAGGCCGACCACCATCTCGGTGACCGGGAAGAATACGACCTCCGCGCCCAGCGCGCTCAACATATTGCCCGTCGACTGGTTGGGCGCGCGGATCCGCATGCCGCTCAGATCGGCCTTCGATGTGATCGGCTTGCCGCGGGTGTGCAGCTTGCCGCCGGCATGGGTGTGGAAGGCCAGCGGCTGCATGCCCCTGTATTCGGCCATACCGTATTCGCGCATCAGCGTATCCATGGCCACCGATGTCTGTTCCGCCGATGTCACCATGAAAGGCAGGGCCATGGTTTCGGCGACGGGGAAACGGTCCGGCGTATAGACCGGCAGTGTCCATGCGATATCGACGATACCCTGGCGCGCCTGATCGACCAGCTGCGGTGCCTTGCCGCCAAGCTGCATGGCGGGGAAAATCTGCAGTTCGATGGCGCCGCCGGAAGCATCGGACAGTTCCTGTGCCCAGATTTCGAAAAAACTGCTCTGGATTGGCGCCATGGCCGGCAGGAAGTGATGCAGTTTGAGCGTGACTTCGGCGGCATGCGCATGTCTGATGAAGGTCGGCGCCGCCAGTGCCGCGCCGATGGTGGTCAGCGCCCTGCGGCGCGTCATTTTCATACCCTTGGTCATATCGGTTCCTCCCTTGAGACCGTTTGCCTGCAAGCATCGAGCAGCCCGCCGTCTCCCGTCGGCGGGTCGGCCGGCCTATCGAAAGACCGGCGCCCGTTTCTCCAGAAAAGCGCGAAGTCCTTCCTCGGCATCCGCACTTGTCTGCGAGACCGCCGCGCACAGGCTTTCGGTGAAAAGCCCTTCCGCGCGCGGCATTTCGGTGATCCGGCTGATCGCCTGGATCATCATGTAGTTGGAAAGCTTTGCATTTTTCGCGATCCGCCCGGCAAGCGTGCGCGCCAGTTCCAGCGCCTCGCCTTCGCCGACGCTGTAATGGCAAAGCCCGAGCGCCAGCCCTTCATCGGCATTGTATTTGCGCCCTGTCAGCATCATTTCGCGCATCCGGTCGGCGCCCAGAATGCGGCCGACGCCGATGGTCGCCCCGCCACCGACGAAAATGCCGCGCATGCCTTCGGGAAGCTGAAAGATCGTCGACGGTTCGGCAATGCGGACATGGGTGGCCGATGCCAGCTCCAGGCCGCCGCCGATGACCGCGCCGAACATGGCCGAAATCACTGGCAGGCCGGAAAACTGGATCATTTCCATGACCCGGTGCCAGTTGCGCGAATGATACATGGTGTTCTCGGCATCGCGGGCGACATGTTCCGACAGGTCAAGCCCCGAGCAGAAATGGCCGGCCGTGCCGGTGAGAATGACGACGCGAACAGCCTCCGGCGGGGCGGAAAAGAACCGGTCGAGCGCATTGAGCAGCTCGTCGCACATGGCGTTGCGCTTTTCCGGCCGGTTCATGGTCAGCGTTGCCACCGGACCGTCGATTGCGATTTTCAGAATATCGGTTTGCGTCATGCGTTTTTCTTTTCGTTCGTGTCGCGTCATTTCGGCGGCATCCGCGCTGCCGCGTCGAGCCTGATGAGAGAGCCGTTGAGCATCGGGTTTTCGATGATCTGCGCGGCTAGGCGGGCATATTCGTCCGGCAGGCCCATGCGGCTTGGAAAGGGCACGTTTTTCAGGATTTCGGTGCGGACATCATCGGGCAGGCCCGCGCTCATCCGGGTCTCGAACAGACCGGGCGCAATCGCCATCACCCGAATGCCGAAGCGGGCGAATTCGCGCGCGGCCGGAAGCGTCATCGAAGCAACCCCGCCCTTGGAGGCGGCATAGGCGGCCTGGCCGATCTGGCCGTCTTCGAAGGCGACCGACGCGGTGTTGATGATCACGCCGCGCGCACCGTCCTCATCGACCGGCTCGGCAGCCGCCATGGCTCTGGCGGCGATGTTCATCACGGTGTAGGTGCCGACAAGATTGGTGCGCAGCGTGCGCTCGAAGATATCCACCGTCAGCGCGCCGTCGCGCGGCAGAATGCGCGATGCCGTGCCGATGCCCGCGCAGGAAACGACAATGCGCGGCACGCCGATCTTCTCGCCGGTCTCCGCGACGATGGCTTCGATCCTTGCCGCATCCGCGACATCGGCGGCAAAGCCAAGTCCGCCGGTTTCCGCGGCAATGGCCTGTGCGGCGTCTTCCGAAAGATCGACCGCAACAATATGAGCGCCGCCTTCGGCCAGCCGGCGCGCCGTGGCCGCGCCAAGCCCGCTGCCCGCACCGGTGATCAGTGCCACCATGCCTTCGATCTGCATGAATTCTCCTCTGCTCCTCGCGGTAGATTAGAACGCCAATAAACTGTTATGTCAATGAACAGTTGTTCTGAATAAATAAAATTTGCTTTTTGGCAAATCATGCGTGATTTCTATCGGACGTCGCCGGTTTGTTTCACGCCGGCTGGCCCGGGCCTGGAGGCGGCCCTTGAAAGGGAGGAGACTGTCATGAAGACGCAAGTGGCCATTATCGGCGGCGGGCCATCCGGCCTGCTGCTTTCGCAACTCCTGAACCGGCAGGGCATAGAGACCGTCGTCATCGAGCGTGCCAGCCGCACCCACGTGCTGTCGCGCATCCGTGCCGGCATTGTCGAATGGGGCGCGGTCGAACTTCTGCGGGCGGCAGGCGTCGGCGCGCGGATGGATGCGGAAGGTATTCCCCATGACGGCTGTGTATTGTCGGATAATGATCTTCAGGTGCGGATCGACTTCGAGGCGCTGACCGGTCGCGCGGTCATGGTCTATGGCCAGACGGAGATCACGGCCGACCTCTACGCCGCGCAGGATGCCATGGGAACGCCGATGTTTCACGGTGCATCCGATGTGGTGATCGACGATCTCGGATCGGCGCTCTCAACCGTCAGCTTCACGCATGCAGGCCTCCGCAAGACCGTGACATGCAGCTTCGTGGCCGGTTGCGATGGGTTTCACGGGGTGTCGCGACGCACGATACCGCAGGAAAAACGGCGCGAATTCGAGCGCGTTTATCCGTTCGGCTGGCTCGGCGTGCTGTCACACACGCCGCCGGTGCATGATGAGCTTGTCTATGCCAATTCCGACCGGGGCTTTGCGCTGGCCTCCATGCGCCACGCTTCGCTGAGCCGCTATTATCTCCAGGTGCCGCTCACCGACAATGTCGAGGACTGGTCTGACGCCGCCTTCTGGGGGGAGCTGAAACAGCGTTTGCCATCGGATATCGCGGCCCGACTGGTGACAGGCCCGTCGATCGAGAAAAGCATTGCGCCGCTGCGGTCCTTCGTCTCGGAGCCGCTGCGCTGGGGCAATCTCTTTCTTGCCGGCGACGCCGCGCATATCGTTCCGCCGACCGGCGCCAAGGGGCTGAACCTTGCCGCCTCCGACATCCACTACCTGTCGCAGGCGCTGATCGACAAGCTGAAATCCGACACCTCGGCGGGCATCGGCGCCTATTCAGAACGCGCGCTGAAACGGATCTGGAAAGCGATGCGCTTCAGCTGGCAGATGACCATGCTGCTGCACCGTTTCGATGGCGAGGACGCCTTTTCCGCGCAAATGCGCAGGGCGAGCCTCATGCATTTGTCGGACTCCGAAACGGCCCGCCGCGAACTGGCGGAGAACTATGTCGGATTGCCGTATTGACGATAGCTGTTGCTGTCGCATGCACGTCTGTTTGAGGCCGCAGTGCAGGTGAGGGGTCTCCCTGGTCAAGACGAACAGGGCGTCAGCTTGTTTGAGCGATCAGTGCCTTGAGCTCGTCCATTTCGCTGACGCTGAGGTCGGTCAGCGGCGGGCGAACCGGTCCGGCGCGGCGGCCAATGGCCTCCAGTCCCGCCTTGATGATCGACACGGCATAGCCCTTCTTTCGGTTGCGCAGTGCCACCAGCGGGAAGAAAAATTCCTTGAGAATCCGATCGGTCGTTTGCTTGTCGCCCTTGCGCAGCGCCGCATAAAAATTCTGTGCAAGCTGCGGTACGAAATTGAAGACGGCGGAGGAATAAGTGGTGACCCCGGCTGAATAATAGGCCTGCGCATAAAGCTCGTGCGTGGGCATGCCGCCGATATAAACCAGCCTGTCCTGGAGTTGAGTGGTGATCTCGATCACCCGGTCCACCTCGCCGTAGCCATCCTTGAAGCCGATGAGGTTGGGACAGGTATCGGTCAGCCGCAGAAGGCTCTCGGCGGTCAGAACGATATTGTCGCGATTATAGACGACGACGCCGATGCCAACCGCATCGCAAACCGCCTTGACGTGGGCGATGAGCCCCTCCTGCTCGGCAAACATCAGATAGGGAGGCAGCAGCAGGATGCCGTCGGCCCCTGCCGCTTCGGCGTTCCTGGCCATCTCGACGGCCATTGCCGTGCCATAGGCCGCTCCGCCGACGATGGGCGTCCTGCCGGCGCTGGCCTTGGCGATCCGCGTGACATGGGCAGCTTCATCGGGTGTCAGCGAAAAGAGTTCGCCGGTCCCGCCGGGCGCGAAAAGGACGGCGGCGCCAAAGCCGTCGAGCCAGTCGATATGGCTGCGGTAGGCTTCCTCATCGAGGCCGAGATCCGGCTTGAACGTGGTTACGGGGAAAGACAGCAGACCGCTACCCAAAGCGGATTTCAGATCGTCAGGGGTCATGGAAATTCAATCCGGTGGCAAAAGCTGATCAGTAGGTTTCAAGGGCCTGGAGCAAGGCGGCGATGTAGCCGTAGCAATAGGCAAAGGCGACGCCCTGCGGGTCCCGGCCGGAAATGGTCGGCACATGATCGGGCATGATCATGTATTTGTAGCCCACCTCTTTGTAGGTCTTGAGCGCGGCGGCCATGTCCATGTCGCCTTCATCAGGGAAGGTCTCCATGAAAGACAGTTTCCGGCCGCGGATATTGCGGAAATGCAGGTTGAAAATCTTGTCCCGGCTGCCGAACCAGCGAATGACATCGTCGATCTCGTCGCGTGGATTGTCCAGCATCTCGCCGACCGTGCCCTGACAGAAATTGAGCCCGTGATAGGGGCTCTCGCGCATCTGCACGAATTTTTTCAGCCCTTCGACCGTGCCGAGCACACGGGTGACGCCCTTGTAGCCGGGCGGGGTATGGGGATCGTGAGGGTGGCAGGCAAGGCGGATCCTGTTGGACTCGGCGACGGGGACGACGCGCTCGAGGAAATAATCAATGCGCTCCCAGTTTTCGTCCTCCGGCAGCACGCCGGCCAAGCCGGGTGCAGCATTCTGGTCGGTCTTGTCCCAGCGGAATGAGGCATTCAGCGAGCCGCCGCGTCCCCGCTCGGCCGGTGTGCGCGGAATTCCGATCAGGTTGAGATTGTATTTGGCGGCGGGAATGCCGGCCTCGGCAAGGTTTTCGATCAAGGTGCAGATCGCATCGACCTGCCGGTCGCGTTCGGGGCCGGCCAGCAATATGTCCGGATAGGTCGCGGTCTCGATCGGGCTGGAGGGGAGGGGAAGCTGGATCATGTCCAGAACCAGATCGAACGTTTCGACCTTTTCACGCAGCCGCAAAAGATCGTCCAGTGTCCATGAGCCGGGCTCGCCCGCTGGATCAGCGCAGATGTGCTTTATGCCCAGCTGGGCCCAGACCCGATAATCCTCATCATCGCGCGCGGCGAGTTGGGTACCCAAATACATGCCATACTCCTCTTCCGTCATATGACATAGTATGAATTATCAAGCCTGTCGAGGTCTATCTTGACAATCGTCGATAACGCTTCTGGCTGCCGATCAAGTGGTCGCGCATGGCCTGACGGGCCGCTTCCGGATCCTGGTCGGCAATGGCGTCCACGATAACCTGGTGTTCATTCAATACGCCCAGAAGGTACTGCCGGTCTGTGGCGCTGGGCAGGGTTGGGAACTGGCCGCGCGGTATGGATCGCTGACCGAATTGCTTGAGAGCATCGGGGAAATAGCGATTATTGGTGGCTTCGGATATCGCCATATGAAAGGCCAGATCGGCGTCCACCGTGGGTGCGTCCGCCTCGATGAGGCGTTCCATTTCCTGGTTGGCGTTGCGAATGGCATCTTCCTGCTGGGCGGATCGCCGATAGGCCGCAACAGCAGCGGCTTCAGTCTCGATGGCAATGCGAAACTCAAGCATTTCAAGTGTTTGCGGGATGCTCTGGATTTCGATGGGGGTGAGGATTATGCCGGTGTGGGGCAGGTCTTCGCTGACAAACATGCCCTTGCCCTGCACAGGCGTGACCAGTCCCGCCGAGCGCAGTTCGGCAATGGCCTCGCGCACCACGGTGCGGCTGACGGAAAACTGCGCTTCCAGTTGCGGCTCGGTTGGTAATTTTGCGCCGGCGGGAAGATCGCCATTCTCGATCTTGTGCCGGAATTGGTCGACAAGGGCCTGAGCAAGTCTGGGCCTGCGGCGCCTCATCGTTTGAGCCATAACACTATCCTCTTTGAACCCTGTTCTCGCCAACTGTGCGACGCTGTCGGATGAACTATTGTCAATTCTCCAAATATGCAATAGTCATAATACGACATACGACCAACGTCACATGTTGGTATTGTATATCGAGGAGGAGTATCAATGAAACTGTTTTCTACCCGATTCATTTCGGGCGCCGCTCTCGCTATGGCATTGTCCGTGGGGCCTGCGGCCTTTGCCCGGACGCCGGTCGACCAGCTGGTGATCGGCACCTCGCTGGCGCAGGTTCTTTCGCTCGACCCGCAGCAGGGTACGGAGGTCAAGACCCAGGAAATACTGGCCAATACCTATGACCGGCTGGTGCAGTTCAGCGGCGAGGAGGGCTATGCCATCCGCCCGCAACTGGCCGAAAGCTGGGAAGTCGATGATACCGGCATCACGTTTCACCTGCGCGATGCGACCTTTGCCTCCGGCAATCCCGTCACCGCTGCGGATGTGGTGTTCTCGCTGACGCGCCTGATCATGCTGGATCAATCGGCGGCGGCGAATTTCAAGAATGTGGGCTACACGCCCGAAACCATTGCCGATCTCGTCTCGGCGCCGGACGATAAGACCTTCCGCATCGAGATGACCGACAGTGTCATCCCCGAATCACTGCTCTATCGTCTGGCCGGCGGCACGGCGAGTGTCGTCGATAGCGCCGTTGTTAAAGAGCATGTCTCCAACAACGATTATGGCAATGCATGGCTGCGGACCAACACGGCAGGCTCCGGTCCCTATGTCCTGCGCCGCTGGACCCCGAATGACGTGGTGCTGCTCGAGGCCAATGAACAATATTGGGACGGTGCGCCGGCCATGCGTCGCGTCATCATGCGGCATGCGCCGGAGAGCCAGGCCGCCCGCCTGATGCTGGAACGCGGCGATATCGATGTCGCCAATGCGCTGACCGCGCCGGATGTGCTGACCTTTACCGACAAGGAAGGGTTCTCCATCGATGAGGTCAAGACCGGCGGCTATTACGTCCTATCCATGAATGCCGGCCGCGAGCCGCTGTCCAATCCGCTGGTGCGTGAGGCCATCGCTTACGGTATCGACTATCAGGGCATCGCCGACACGATCCTCGGCCCCTATGGCCGGCCGCGCAATGTTCCCGTGCCCGAGGATTTCGAAGGCGCGATCGACAATCCGGACTGGTCTTTCCAGCCTGAGCGGGCGCGTGAGCTGCTGGCCGAGGCGGGGTATGCCGATGGCTTCGATCTCACCTTGAAGACCATTGCCCAGACCCCGCGCGTCGATATGGCCACCGCCATTCAGGCCAGTCTGGCCGACATCGGCATCAATGTCAGCATTCAGCAGGGCAATGGTTCGGATATCGTCGCCTCGCACCGTGCGCGTGATTTCGATCTGCTCATCCCGCAGACCGGCGCCTTCATGCCGACGGCTCTGGGGTCGATCGACAATTTCGTCACCAATCCGGACAACGCGCTCGAAGCCAACAATGCCGGCAATTTCGTGTGGCGCTCGGCCTGGGATATTCCGGAGCTGAACGCGATGCGCAACGAGGCCAATGGCGAGCGCGACGATGCCCGCCGTCTCGAACTGCTGCGGCAGATGCAGGAAATGTTCATCGCACAGAAACCTGCTGTGCTGCCGATGTTCGAACGGTTCGAGCCCATCGTGATCAGTGACCGGGTTCACGGCTATGAGGGGCATCCCTGGTCATTGACCCGCCTCGACGACGTCACCAAGACCGAAGACTAAGCAAACCGGCCGGCCGATCATGACGGAATTTTCGCTCATCGAACTGGGCAAACGCCTGGGCCAGCTTGTGCTGAGCCTGTTTGTCCTGCTCGTCGTAACCTTCGTAATCGGTCGCGTCATGCCGACGGATCCGGTTGGTGCAATCGTCGGTGAACTGGCCGATCCCGCAGCCCTCGAAGCCATGCGGGCGCGGCTGGGGCTCGACCTGCCGCTCTACCAGCAGTTCTGGATTTATCTCACGGGCCTGCTGCACGGCGATCTCGGCAATGCCATTTTGACGGGGAATCCGGTGATGCAGGACCTGTGGGCCGCATTCCCCGCCACGCTCGAACTGGCGACGCTGGCGGTCATTCTCTCGACCCTGATCGGGGTTCCACTGGGCATGACTGCGGCGTTTTTCCGCGATACCTGGATCGACCGGCTTGCCCGGATTCTCTCGCTGGTCGGGCATTCCATCCCGGTTTTCTGGTTCGGCATTGTCGGTTTGGTCATCTTCTATGCCAGCCTGTCCTGGGTTGGCGGGCCGGGGCGTGTCGACATCTATCTTGAAGGTCTTGTGGAGCCGCGCACCGGTCTGCTGCTGATCGACAGCCTCTGGGCCGGTGACTGGGAGGTTTTCCGCAGCGCGGTTCACCACATCATTCTGCCGGCTGCAATCCTGGCCTATTCCGCCATGGCCTATATCACCCGCATGACCCGCAGTTTCACCCTGGAACAGCTCAACCAGGATTATGTGGTCGCGGCCCGGGCCAAGGGCGCATCGAACTGGCGCATTCTGGCCGGGCACATCCTGCCCAACATCGCCGTGCAGCTTGTTACCATCCTCGCCATTTCCTATGGCGGCCTGCTTGAGGGGGCCGTGGTCACCGAGATTGTGTTCTCGTGGCCCGGTATCGGTCAATACATGACCAATGCCCTGATGATCGGCGACATGAATGCCATTCTGGCGACCACCCTGATTATCGGCGCCATTTTCATGATGCTCAATTTCCTGTCGGACCTTGCCTATCTGGTTCTTGATCCGCGTACACGCGAGGTAACCTCGTGACCACTACGACTATTCAATCTCCGGCCCATCAGGCCCTCACGCGTCTTGTCACCGGCTTGCGCAACGCGCTGTCGAAGCTCTCGCAGGAGCCGGTGGGCATGTTCGGCTTCCTGTTTCTGGCGTTGCTGGCGGTCATCGCCATCCTCGCCCCGCTGATCGCGCCCTACAGCCCCACCGCGCAGAATCTCGGTCAGGCGTTGTTGCCGCCCAGTGCGGCACACTGGGCCGGCACGGACGAATTCGGCCGCGACATCCTCTCGCGTCTGATCTATGGCACGCGCATCACGTTCCAGACCGTTCTGGCCGTTTCCTTCATCGTTGGCCCTCTGGGACTGGTTATCGGCATTGTGGCCGGCTATATCGGCGGCAGGACCGATGCCGTTCTCATGCGCATTACCGATATCGTGCTGTCCTTCCCCTCGCTGGTGCTGGCCCTGGCATTTGCCGCGGCGCTGGGCGCCGGTCTGGGAACGGCCATCATCGCCATCTCGCTCACGGGCTGGCCGGCCATTGCCCGCCTTGCCCGGGCCGAAACCCTTGTCGTGCGCAACACCGACTATGTTGCCGCTGCCCGCCTTTATGGCTCCTCACCGTTGCGGCTGCTCGCGCTCTACATCGCGCCCATGTGCATCCCCTCGGTGGTGGTGCGGCTGACCCTGAACATGGCCGGTATCATTCTCACCGCTGCCGCTCTTGGTTTTCTGGGCCTTGGGGCCCAACCGCCGGCGCCGGAATGGGGTGCGATGATCTCCAGCGGCCGGCGCTTCATGCTGGACAACTGGTGGGTCGCCGTCATGCCCGGTATCGCCATTCTGCTCACCAGCCTGGCCTTCAATCTGGCCGGCGATGCACTTCGTGACATATTGGATCCCCGCCATGCCCGCTCCTGATCCTATCCTATCCGTTCGTGACCTGTCCGTTCGCTTCGGCCGTTCCAGTATCGTGGCCGTTGACGGTGTCAGCTTCGATATCGGTGCCGAGCGCGTCGGGGTCGTGGGAGAATCCGGCTCCGGCAAATCAACCATGGGGCGCGCCATCATGCGGCTTCTGCCGCCATCGGCGGATGTTGCGGCAAGCAGGCTTGATTTCGAAGGCGCGCCCGTGCTGACGCGCAGCGAAAGGCAGATGCGCGGCCTGCGCGGCAACCGCATGGCGCTGATCATGCAGGATCCGCGCTATTCGCTGAACCCTGTGCTTTCCGTCGGAAAGCAGGTCGCCGAAGCCGCCAGGCTACACCAGAAGCTGGGAAAGAAGGCGGCCTATGCGCGCGCCGCCGAAATGCTGGAACGTGTGCACATTCGCGATGTGGCGCGCACCATGGCGCTTTATCCGCACCAGATTTCCGGCGGCATGGGGCAGCGCGTCATGATCGCCATGATGCTGCTGGCAAGGCCCAGGCTGGTCATCGGCGACGAGCCGACATCCGCGCTCGATGTCAGCGTGCGTGGCGAAGTGCTCTCGCTGCTCGACGAGATGGTACGGGAGAACAATTCCGGCCTTCTGCTGATCAGCCATGATATCCGCATGGTGGCCGCCTTCTGCGAACGTATTCTGGTCATGTACAAGGGGCGCGTCGTGGAAGCGCTGACGCGTCTGGAAGATGCACAGCACCCCTATACCCGGGGTCTGATCGGCGCGATGCCCGATCCACGCCATCCGGTCCGCCGGCTGGCGACACTGGATCGGGCGGCCATTGAAAAAGCGGAGGCATTGTCGTGATCGAGGTTACTGAGCTCAATGTATCATTCGGCGCGCGCGACGCCCGCAAGCATGTCGTCAAGTCTGTCTCCTTTGCGGTGAAGCAAGGCGAAACGCTCGGTATTGTCGGCGAATCCGGCTGCGGCAAGTCGACGGTTCTGCGCTCGCTCGCCGGTCTGGATCGACACTGGGAAGGGCGCATTGCCCTGTCCGGTCAGCAGGTGAACAAGACCCGCAGCCGCGAACAGCTCGCCCTTGCCCAGATGGTGTTTCAGGATCCGTTCGGCTCCATTCATCCGCGCCACCGTATCGAGCGGGTTCTGGCCGAGCCGATCCGGGCCATGGGGCGCGGCAGTGGATGGAATCTGGTTGGGCCCGCGCTGGAACGCGTCGGCCTGCCGGCGGCCTTTGCCGAGCGCTTTCCGCATGAACTTTCCGGCGGCCAGAGGCAGCGCGTGGCCATTGCGCGTGCACTCATGCTGGAGCCGAAAATATTGCTTCTGGATGAGCCGACCTCGGCGCTCGATGTTTCGGTGCAGGCCGAAATCCTGAACCTGCTGGCTGATTTGCGGGACGATCAAAGGCTCACCTATGTGCTGGTCAGCCACGACCTGGCCGTGATTGCCCATATGTGCGATCGTGTTCTGGTCATGAAAGATGGCGCCTTCGTGGATGACCTTTCCAGACAGGATCTGGCGGCCGGCATCACCCATCATCCATACGCAGACAGCCTGTTCGCGGCCAGCTATCTTTGAACGATGTGGCCGGGCGACAGGGCCTGATTCCGCTACATCTTGAAGGTGATGCCGGCCTCATCGGGGATGTGCGGCGTCAGCATCTCGATCGACAGGATCTGCTCGATATGATGGACGCCGGGCGCGATGTCGTGGCGAAGAACATGTTCGACCACCATGGCGGCGATCAATGCCGTGATGCGCGCTTCCTTGCGCCCTTCCATTTTCATCCTCCGTACGATCCTTTGCCCGGCTTTCGTGCCGTGCACCTCGACGCTCAGCGCCGTCCGATCGGACCCCATATCGGGACATTTCCCGACAGAAGCGCCACACGCATCCGTGATGCCTCGTTGGAAAGGGCAATGCGGCGGCTTGATATCCGGGTCAGCCCGCATCTCGAGAGCTACGCATGAGAGATCGCCTGGAAGGCGCTTGTGTGCGGTCGCGAAGCCATTGCCGTGCCTGTCTGCCGACCAGTATCAGCGCCAGGCCCAGCGTGACGAGGATGGCGGCCGCTGCTTCTTCGATGCTCACGGTCTCCCCCAGCAGGACGGCCCCGAGCGCAAGGGTCACCGCCGGTATGAGTGCGGGAAGCGTTGCGCCGGCCACAGGCCCGAGCAGTTCTGCGGACCGGTTGAAGGCATAGATGGCGACGACACTGACCAGCACGCCCTGGAAACCGGCCTGCATCAGGATGTCCGTCATTGGTGCTGAGGAAAGCGCGTGCGGCAGGGCAAATGTGTAGAGCGGCAGATAGAGCATGGCAGATCCCACTGCGACGATCGCCGCCGCGTTCAGCGCCGGAACGCCTGCACTGCGCACCACGAGGGCGTAGAGCGCCCACATGATCCCCGTCCCGGTGAGGATCAGGTGCCCGGGTGTCACACCTCCGCCCGAACTGGTGAGCCACACGATCCCTGACATGGCCAGGGCCAGTCCGGCCATGCGTATGCCGCCGATCCGGTCGCCAAGCACCAGCCGGCCCAGCAGAACCGATGAAACGGCCATGACCCCCGGGTTCAGCGCGCCGGCTGCCGCCGCAGGCGCTGTCGTCATGGCAAGCGAGAGCAGCAGCACGTAGGGCGCTCCGAACAGGCCGATAAGCGCCAGCACGCCGCCGAAGCCAAGCCGGTCGGTGCCCAGCCCGCGCCGCAGGGCGACGGGCAGCAGGATCACCGAGGCCACGCCAAACCGCAGCATGGTCAGATCGTAGGCATTGAGATGCGTCGTCACGCCAAGCCTCAACATCACGAGGGAGCCGGACCAGACCCCGATTGCAATGGCGGCCCAGCCGAGGCCTGTAAGGGTCTTCCTGATTCTAGGGGGCATGTTGCCTTCCTTTCCGTTCAGGAAACCATAGGCTTTGACTGACGTGCAGAAAAACGATACCTTTTAAACAAATGATGCAGAAAATCGAAACATACAGTGAAGCGGATGCCTTACTCTCCGCCACGCGCACCCTGAGCCTTGAGGCGCTGCGCAGCTTTGTCGCTATCTGCGAGACGGGGTCGTTCCGGCGCGCGGCCGAACGCACGCATAAATCCTATTCTGCTGTCAGCCTGCAGATCGGCAAGTTGGAGGAACTGCTTGGCGCGCGCTTGCTCTATCGGGATGCGCGTCACGTCAGGCTCACGGAACAGGGGGAGTTACTGCTGAGCGTGGCGCGGCGCATGCTGGGTTTGAACGACGAGGCCTTCGCCCTGTTCAGGACCGGGGCGCTTTCCGGGCGACTGCGATTACTGGCGCCGCACGACCTTGGCGTGTCCCTTGTGCCGCGGCTGTTGCAGCGGCTGGCCGAGGTTCATCCGGGCATCCATGTCGATGTCCGGCTTGGAACCTTCGAAACGGTGACATCCGGCATGAGGGAAGGCAGCGCGAATGTTGCGCTTTTCAACGATGTCGGGCCGTCGGAACTTCCTGCGCGGGACCTGTTTTCGGAGCCCTTGCAATGGCTTATGTGCAATGGCGGGCGAGCGGCCGAGCGCGAGCCGCTGCCCCTTGCCCTGGCGGAAACCGGCTGTGCCTGGCGCGACGCAGCGGTGGCGGCACTGGCAAAATCCGGCCTGTCCTATCATGCGGCCTATTCCAGCGACACATCGATGGGCCAGATGGCCGCCCTGCGCGCGGACCTTGCCATCGCGGCCCTGCCGCGTTCACTTGCGGATCGCGACCTGGTGGAAGTTCCCGGGCACTACGGCTTGCCGGATCTTCCGCTGACGCATATCCGGATAGCGGATGATGGTAGCGATCTTGCTCTGGCTTTCAGCTCTCTTGTGGTTGATGCAATGCAGTCTCTGCCGGCTATCGCCAAAGGGTAAGTTGGGTTTTTATCGGCTCAGAAAGCTGATTGCGGGGTGGCCGGCGCCGGTCGGGATCATCGGATTTCAAATGTTTTAGAGCGAAAGGCGAAAACAATGGCGAATGTTGCATTTCTCGGTCTGGGGGTCATGGGATACCCGATGGCGGGGCATCTGGCCTCGAAGGGACATGACGTGACAGTCTATAACCGGACCGCGGCGAAAGCCCGAAAATGGTCGGAGGAAAAGGGCGGGGCCTCGGCGCCGACACCGGCTGCTGCCGCATCGGAAAAGGAAATCGTTTTCTGCTGCGTCGGCAATGACGATGACCTGCGCGCCGTAACGCTGGGCGAAGACGGTGCCTTTTCGACCATGTCTTCCGGATCGGTGTTCGTGGATCATACGACCGCCTCCGCCGAAGTCGCCCGCGAACTCTACGCCGCTGCTGCCGAGCGCGGGATTGCATTCATCGACGCGCCGGTTTCAGGCGGCGAGGCCGGTGCGGTGAACGGCGTTCTGACGGTGATGTGCGGCGGCGATGAGGAGGCTTTTTCGCGCGCGCAGCCGGTGATGGAATGCTACGGCCAGTCCGTGCGGCTCGTCGGTGCGGCCGGCAGCGGCCAGCTTGCCAAGATGGTCAACCAGATCTGCATTGGCGGACTGGTACAGGCGCTGTCCGAGGGTATTCATTTTGCCCAGAAGGCTGAGCTCGATGTCGAGCTGGTGCTTGAAATCATCACCAAGGGCGCTGCCGGTTCCTGGCAGATGGAAAACCGCGGAAAGACCATGAATGACGATCAGTTCGATTTCGGCTTCGCCGTTGACCTGATGCGCAAGGACCTGAATATCTGCCTGGCCGAAGCGCGCCGCAACGGCGCCTCGCTGCCTGTAACGGCCGTGGTCGATCAGTTCTATTCGGATATCCAGAAAGCCGGTGGCGGCCGCTGGGATACGTCAAGCCTTATCCGTCGGCTGAAGTGATAGTCGATCGGTTCATCCGAACCGGGCGATAGGAGGAACCAGCGCAGCAGATGCGCTGGTCCTGTCCTTCAGACACCGTTCTGCCGTCCGTATTCAGACGGCCATGGTTCCGCCGTCGACGGGAAGCGCTGCGCCGGTGACGAAACTTGCGTCATCGGAAAGCAGCCAGCCCGCGGCTTGCGCAATTTCGTCGGCCTGACCGAAGCGTTGCATCGGCACGGCGGCCTGGATCGCGGTGAAGATCTTGATCAGTTCAGGGTCCTCGGGCATCCGGCCTGTCATCGGCGTCTGGGTCATGCCGGGCATCACTGCATTCACGCGAATGCCCTTCTGCGCATAGTCGACGGCAGCAGCACGGCTCATGCCGAGCACGCCGGCTTTCGCCGCGATATATTCCGATGCAAAGGGGATTGCCGCCATGGCCGTGGTCGACGAAGTGTTGACGATGGCGCCGCCGCGATCCGAGGCGAGCATTGCCGCGATCTCGTGTTTCATGCACAGGAACACGCCCTTCAGGTCGATGTTGATGACCTTGTCCCACTGGGCTTCGTCCAGTTCGTGCAGCGGCTTGATGGCCTGTTCGATGCCGGCATTGTTGAAGGCGCCGTCAAGCTGCCCGAATGTCTCGATGGCGCTGGCGACCAGATTTTCGACATCGGCCTCCTCTGCCACATTGGTTTTCACGAACAGGCTTTTGCCGCCGTCGGCACGGATTTCCTCGGCGATGGCCTCGCCGCCATCGGCCAGATCGGCAAGAACGACGCGCGCGCCGCTTTTGGCGAAATGTCTTGCGGCGGCGCGGCCGATCCCACTCGCTGCTCCCGTAACGATCAGTACTTTGCTTTCAAGGTTCGACATCGTTTCCTCCTTCAGGTGTTGAAGTCGTTGCAGACCGGTTGTTTCAGCCGGTCCTGGCCGGCACGCATTCAAACCGGAACGCGTGCCGAATGGTGGCAGACGCCCCGTTATTTCGTGAAAAAGTCCAGCAGCCCGGCAAGCAGGGCTTCCGGCTTTTCCTCGGCGGGAAAATGGCCGCAGTCGGGGATGATCAGCGATTCAACATTGGTCGCGAGGGTCCGCTGTTCGTTTTCCACCATCGGGCCGCAGGCCAGCGCCCCGGAAAAGGCCAGCATGGGCACGTCATGCTTTTTCTCCGCATGACGGCGAACCTGCGGAATGGTGTCGTCAATCGCGCGGTAATAGTCGAAACTCGCCTTCAGCGTGCCCGGCACACGGCGCAGCATTTCAATGTAAAAGTCGCGCGCATATTTCGGCACGGCATCTTCGGACGCCGCCTTGGACGCGAACTGATAGTTGAAATAGATGTCTTCCCGGCCCTCGACCAGCCGTTCATTGACGTCGAGCGCGCGGTTGAAATTGAAGTGCCAGAGGAAGTCGCTCATCCAGCGCTCGTCGGGAACCAGTTCCGGCGAGGGCGAGGCGCCGGGGATCGTGCCTTCGCCAAGCGCCATGCGCGTGATCCTTTCGGGACGGGCGGCGGCCATCGCATAGCCGACCATCACGCCGATATCGTGGCCTGCGACCGCAAAACGTTGATGGCCGAGGACGTCCATCAGGTTGAACATGTCGTCGGCCAGCGTATCGACATCAAAGCCGTCGGCGGGCTTGTCGGAAATGCCGAGCCCGCGCGGGTCGATGGCGATCACCGTGAAATGCTTGCTCAGTGGCAGCATCAGATAGCGCCAGGCAAACCAGCTTTGCGGCCATCCGCAATGCAGCAACAGCGGTTCACCGCTGCCGCCGATGACGGCGTGCAGCCTGATCTTGCCGGTGTCGACACGCCAGCTCGTGAATGTCTCGGTGAAACCTTCGGGAAGGCGCGGGACATCGGTGACGGATCCGAAACCCGATAGTGGAACGATGTGCTTGGAGGCGCTCGTCATATGGCTGTCCTTTGTATGCTGAATTCTGTAATGCTCAACATATAAATAGCCGATCAAGCGTCTGCAAATGAATTATTTGTCACTCAATACATAAATATGGTTCTCAGCCGAGCAGCCGCTGACAAAACAGATCGGCCGCAGCGCGCAGTTTGGCCTTTGTCGCCCCGTCCACGGCTTCGATCGCAAGCCCGCTGAAAAATGCCAGTATGGCATCGGCAAGTGCGGTCAGGTCGGTATCCCCGGATATGTCGCCGTCTTCGATGGCCCGCGTCAGGCGTTTCATGAGACGGTCACGGAAGCGTCCGCGCTGATTGCGCAGAATTGTGCGGACCGTCATATTGGAAGTGCCAAGATGGGTCGCGCCAAGGATGACGAGACAGCCGCGCGGCGCGTCGGTAGCGACGAACAGGTCGATCGAGGCGAACAGCATTGTGCGAAGCGCCTGGCGCACATCGCCGATCCGGTCCAGCGCCCCCCATGAGGGTTCGGCTTCCGATGTGACGTAAAGATCCACCGCCTCACGAAACAGCTGTTCCTTGGAGCCGAATGCCGCGTAAATGCTGGGCGAAGCTATCCCCATGGCCTCGATCAGCTGGGTCATCGAGGTCCCCTCATAACCATGCGACCAGAAGACCTGCATGGCCCGTTGCAACGCTTCATCCCGGTCAAAATTGCGGGGGCGGCCCCGGCGCACAGCCGCTGTCTTATCCATCATTCATCTCCTTGCGTCACAGGCGCCACGGCGTTTCTGGGCGTGATTTTCGGCTCTGGTGCTGAGCGTCAACGGTGAAGCCGGCGATCACGACCATTGCCTCACATAGCCCCAGGCACGCCTTCATTCAAACCGTGCATCAGTGGATGACGATGGATCATGACACGGTTCGCCATCATCCAGCGATTATAGGTCCGTTTGCGCGCGATAGTAGACCCGCAAGCCCGCGGCGACCAGATCTATGGTTTCCCATCATGCGGGCGCCCACCGGTGGCCGTCTTGCCATCGCTGTTTGCGCTTACGCCTCCGGAAGAAAGGCGAACCCGGCCTTCGGGGTGTTTCGTGCCGGTCGTGAAATACCGCCGTCGACATGAATATTCTGGCCGGTAATATCCCGGCGCCATCCGAAAGCAGAAAGGCGACGGTTGCGGCGACCTCGTCGATCTCGCCATAGCGGCCCAGCGGAATTTCGCTGCAGATCGCCTCGTCTTCAGGCAGATATTCGAGCCATCCGGGAAAAACATTGTTGATCCGGATGTTATGCACCGCATTATCGGCCGCAAAGCGCTGGGTGACGGTTATGAAACTGGCGGTGAAGGCATCTTCGCCCGAGGACATGAAGTCTGGCATCGGCGGCGGGGACATGTTGACGATCGCGCCCTGTTTCTGCCTGCGCATCACCGGAGCGATAATGCGCATGGTGCGGATCATGGACATCAGGCAGGCCTCGTGGATTGCTGTGCCGGGCAGGGCATTGAAGCCGAAGGCTTCCGACCACGGGCAGTTCAGCAGGGCGTCGACGCGGCCCTAGCGCTCAAGGGCGCGGTCGGCGAGTTCCTGGAGGTCGCGAGAGGACTGGGCGGTGCCGCTGACGCCGAGGCCGCCGATCTCTTTTACAAACGCTGCGTGGCGTGGTGACGACAGCAGCATGGCAACGCCATATCCGGCGCGCGCCAGCAATCCGGCCGTAAAGGCGCCGATTGCATTGTCACTTCCGACGATGAGAACGACCTTTGTTTCTGTCATGACTGGTCTCCAATACCGGCAATGATGGCCCGACCGGAATGGCGCGCGAAAGCGCAGGCCTGTCCGGCCGGGTTTAAAGACAGTCTAGAGGCAAGTTGTCGTGACGATTTCTCGAATTTGTGTCGAAATGTTACGGCGTTTTGACCGAGGCGACATGAGCGCGCGCGAAAGCACCGGCGGGTCGCATCGCGAGAGGGAAGCGGACGCCAATGATTCCAGCGGGTTGGCATCTTTTCTGCCTTTATCCGGCCGCCATTATGCCACATATGTGGCAGGCTCGTAATCTTTTGTAATGAAAGAAAACACGAACCCATTGTCTTTGCGGCAACAATGAAACCGGCCTCCCAGGTTGCGCCGGGTCCTCCGGTGCGTTCGTATTTCATCGGAGCTTTCATTACAGATGGTAAAATTCAAACATTTCGCTGCGACAGCAGCCGGATTGGCGGGCTTCGTTTCCGTGATCGGCGCCGCAGACAGAGGCTTTGCGGCGGATGCCGCCGTTGATGACGCCCCGCCGCCGGCCATTTCGGGCCCGCAGCCGCTGGAAAAACAGGCGTTCGCCTCGCGGTGGGAAGTGATCGTCGGCGGCGGCGCCAGTTTCAGGCCCGCCTATGAGGGCGGCGACGAGATGGAAGTCAGCCCGATCCCGATCGTGTCGATCGGCTATGCCGACTGGCTTCATCTCGATCCCGGCGGGCTGGGCGCCACGCTCTACAAGGATGGCGGTTTCAATGTCGACGCCCGTTTCGGCTATGAAGCCGGGCGTTCGGAAGATGACGGCGACCTGCTCAAGGGCCTTGGCGATGTCGATTTCGGCGTCACGGCGGGGGTCAAGGTCGGCTACCAGTGGGATGCCTTCGAATTCTACGGCGTCATCGACAAGACCATTGGCGGCAGCGAGGGACTGAAGGGCAAGATCGGGGCGAATTACGGCTGGCATATGGGCGAGAAGCTGGTTGTCGCGACCAGTCTCGAGGCGACGATTGCCGACGAGAACTACATGGACAGCTATTTCAGCATCAATGCCGCCCAGTCCGCGGCCTCGCGCCTGCCGCAATACAAGGCGGAGGCCGGTCTTCAGCGCGTCGATTTCGATATTTCCGCGACCTATGCCTTCAATGAGCACTGGCTGATGCAGGCCGGCGCCGGCGTTGGCGTGCTTGTCGGCGATGCCGCCGACAGTCCGGTCGTGGAAAACGAATGGCAGCCGCAGGTCACGCTGTCGCTCGGCTACCGGTTCTGATCAATCTGCCTCCATGGGGGCGCGGACACGCGTGTTGGATGTGGGATGCGGTGTGGCAGGTCAGCAAGGCACGTCCTGTGTTGGCGGACTTGCGGCCTGTCGCTTTCCGGATCGCCTCGTGATGGCGTGCGTTACCTGTCTGGAACGGCCCGGCGCACTCGATATCACATTGTGTGCGATCGTCTGTCTTGTTGTTTTCGATGCTATTCCTGCGCCGAGACATGATTGAGCGCGATCACCCAGCGATCGTCGCGCTTGCGCATCAGGCGCGTATTGATGCCCTGCTGGGGGCCGGTGTCGCGGATGAGTGTATAGGTGCTGACAAGTTGCGCCGCGTCGTCGGCGAGCATCTCGATGCGGATGTCGGAAAACGTCAGCGCCCTTTGCGAGCCGGGCGCGCCGCCGTAATCGGCGATGTAGTGGTCGAGGGTGGCCTGCCAGTCCTTCTGGATACGTCCGCGCGATACGAAAACGACATCCGGGTTTGCGAAACCTTGCATATAGCCGGCGAAATCGCCGCGATTCCATGCCGCCTGCATGTCGCCGATCACAGCGCGGATTGCGTTTTGCGCGCTCACAACGCCTCTCCCGTCTTCATCTCCGCTCCGCTCAGTCGCTGCCGCTTGTTGACGACCTCGTGGGCGGCGGAAATCAGATGCCGTCGCAGTGCGCTTTCGGTTGCCGTCGGGTCCTGGTCGAGAATGGCATCGACGATCTGCTGATGTTCACGCGAAGACCGTTTCAGCCGTCCGGCATCGTCAAGCTGATATTTGCGAAACGGCGCAAGCTTCACCCGCAGCGCCTCTGCCGAGGCTATGATATCGGTGTTGTGGCACCCCGCGAAGATCAGCGCGTGGAAGCGGTTGTTCAGGGCTTCGTAGGCGGCGCTGTCGCCGGTCTCGGCAAGGCCTTCCATTTCATGATGCATTGCCTGGAGCTCGGCGCGCTCGCTCATTGTCATGCGATGACAGGCGAGCCGTCCGCACACCGCCTCGAGTTCGGCCATCGCCTCGAACATCTCGTCGATCCGTTCCGGCGAAATCCGTGTCACGACGACGCCTTTGTATGCAATCCGATCGGCAAGTCCCCGACTACAAAGGATATGCAGAGCCTCCCGAACCGGGGTGCGGGAAACCGAAAACTGGCTGGCGATTGCTGTTTCATCCAGTTTCGCGCCGGCCGGAATGGTCCCGTTGATCACCTGATCCTCAAGTTGACCGGCGATCCTGTCACCCAGACTCATTTTCTGCATCGATAAATTTTCAAGCATTTTCATTCCTTTAGTGCCACTTCGGCGAGGAGCGTTTTGGTTCGTCGCCGGCTGACATGCGATAAAATACACAATCCGCTTGCCATATGCCAATTTAATATACAGTATGTAGACAATTGTTTGAAAAGAGCGGCTTTCGTCGTGACCTCCAAGCATATTGTGTTTCATTTAGGCATATTTGGATTTCATTGTCGACAATATGCTGTCTGATTTGTCCCGCCCAGAGGCTTGCTGAGATATGGCATTCACCACCCGCCCCGAACTGAGAGGCACGTTTGGCGCTGTCTCGTCCACCCACTGGCTTTCCGCCGCCGTTGGCATGTCCATCCTCGAAAAGGGCCATACCGCTTTCGACGCGGCCGTTGCCGCCGGTTTCGTGCTGCAGGTGGTCGAGCCGCATCTGAACGGGCCGGGCGGCGAGGTTCCGATCATCGTGACGCCGGCGGGCGCCGACAAGCCGGTGGTCATCTCCGGTCAGGGGCCGGTTCCGGCAAAGGCGACGATTGCGCATTATCGCGGCCTCGGTCTCGATATCATTCCGGGCACCGGCATGCTGGCCGCCTGCGTTCCCGGCGCCTTCGGGGCGTGGCTGACGCTGTTGCGCGATTACGGAACGGCCGAACTGGAGGATGTTCTCGCCCCCGCCATCTATTACGCCGAAAACGGCCATCCACTGGTGCCGCGCATCGCCAACACCATTGCCGCCATGCGGCCGCTGTTCGAGACCCACTGGCCGACGTCTGCGGAGACCTATCTTCCCGGCGGCAAGGCGCCTGAGGCCGGCAAGCTGTTTCGCAATCCGGAACTTGCAAAGCTCTATGGCGAACTTCTGAAGCAGGCGAAGAAGGCCGCCACCCGCGAGGCCCGCATCCAGTCAGCACTTGATTTCTGGTATCGCGGCCCGGTCGCCGAAAGGATTGCGGATTTCTGCGAGACAGAGGATGTCTGGGATGTTTCCGGCCGTCATCATCGCGGCCTGATCACCGCCGACGACATGGCGCATTTCACGCCCAAGGTCGAGGCGCCGGTTTCCACGACCTATGGCGATTATGAAGTGTTCAAATGCGGTCCGTGGTCGCAAGGGCCTGTCCTGCTTCAAATGCTGAATATATTGAAGGGCACCGATATCGCCTCCGTCGATCCGATGGGCCCGGATTTCGTGCACCTCGTCGTCGAGACCGCCAAGCTTGCCATGGCCGACCGCGAGAGCTGGTATGGCGATGGCGGCGATGTACCGATGGCGACGTTGCTGTCCGACAGCTATGCCGATGCTCGCCGCGCGCTGATTGGCGCTGAAGCCTCGTTCGAGGTGCGTCCCGGCACGCCGGACGGCCGCAATCCGCCGATGCCGCCGCACCGCGCCGTCGGCACCATTGCCCAGCCGGGCCTTGGCGGCGGCGAGCCGACGGTCGCCAAGGAGAAGAAGCTTCCCAATGATGCGGCCGGCGAGCCAACGCTGACCCGTGAGGGCGCGCAGCGCGGCGACACCGTGCAGGTCTCCACCGTCGACCGCTGGGGCAACATGGTTTCGGCCACGCCTTCGGGCGGCTGGCTGCAATCAAGCCCCACCATTCCTGGCCTCGGCTTCTGCCTGACCACGCGGGCGCAGATGTTCTGGCTCGAGGAGGGACTGAACTCGTCGCTGAAGCCGGGCGTGCGCCCGCGCACCACGCTGACACCCTCGACCGTTTATCGCGACGGTGTTCCATACATGGCCTTCGGCACGCCCGGCGGCGACCAGCAGGACCAGTGGCAGCTCGTCATGTTCCTGCGCCATGTCCATGCCGGCATGAACTTGCAGGAGGCGATCGACGCGCCGTCCTTCCATACAGACCATCTGCCCAGCTCCTTCTGGCCGCGCGAGATCAACCTCGGCGCCGTCACGCTGGAGGGACGGTACGGCGAAGACACCCGCGCGGAACTTGCCCGCCGCGGCCACAAGCTCACCATCGGCGATGACTGGTCGGAAGGCCGGCTTTCGGCGGTGGCGCGAGAGACGGCCGGCACATCGCTGCTGCTGAAGGCGGGGGCCAACCCGCGCGGCGTGCAGGGCTATGCCGTCGCCCGTTAACGCAATTCCGGCAAAAGCGGAGACCGGTTTTCCGCCCGCAATTGCGTGAAAAACAAGAGACGGCACATTTCGAACGACCAACCAAAAAGAGGGAACAATGAAAACGCCTATTCACCTTGCGCTTCTTGCGGGCCTTGCCCTTGGCGCCATGGCCGCAGGCCCGGCCGCTGCACAATCCGTCCTCAATATCGGCTTGCAGGACGATCCCGATACGCTCGACCCGGCAACCAACTGGAGCTTCGTCGGCCGCCATGTGCTACAGTCGCTGTGCGACAAGATCGTCGATATCGATCAGGACGGCCAGATTGCGCCGAAACTGGCGACGAGCTGGGAGTGGAACGACGATTCCACACAGTTGACCCTGCATCTGCGCGATGACGCCGTCTTCCACGACGGCACGCCGATCAACGCGGATGCGATCAAGTACAATCTCGAGCGCGACCTCAACATGCCGACCTCGCGCCGCAAGTCAGAAATCAGCGCAATCTCCTCGGTCGATGTTCTGGATGACTCCACTGTGCAGATCAACCTGTCGGCACCTTCGGTTCCGCTGCTCGCAGCCCTTTCCGACCGTGCCGGCATGGTCATCAGCCCGAAGGCCGGCGAGGAACTCGGCGAGAACTTCACCAATGCGCCGGTCTGCTCGGGGCCTTACAAATTCGTCGAACACATTGCCCAGGACCGTATCGTGCTGGAAAAATTCGACGATTATTATGACGCCGACAGCTATTCCTTCGACGAGTTGATCTTCCGCGGCATGCCGGATTCCAATGTCCGCCTGCTCAACCTGCGTTCCGGCCAGCTCGACCTGATCGAGCGTCTTTCGGCAACGGATGTTGCCGCCACCGAAGCCGATGCGGATTTCACCGTCCTGCCGGTCGTCGGCCTCGGCTATTACGGCATCACCTTCGACATCGGTGGCGAAGGCGCCAATCTCGATGCCGGCAAGAAGGCGCTGGTGCGTCAGGCCTTCAGCCTTGCCATTGACCGTGATGCGCTGAACCAGGTTGTCTTCGAAGGTCAGGCCGCCACCGGCAACCAGCCCTTCCCGCCGGCAAGCTCCTGGTATGACAAGGACTTCCCGGTTCCCGCCCGCGACGTCGAGGCCGCCAAGGCCAAGATGGCCGAAGCCGGCGTCGACAGTGTCGATCTGGAAGTTCTGGTGCCCACCGATGCCGAGCGCCAGCAGGTGATGCAGCTCGTGCAGGCCATGGTCGGCGAGATCGGCATCAACATCTCGATCAAACCCACCGAACTGATGACGCTGCTCGACATCGCCCGCCAGGGCAAGTTCCAGGCCCATCTCGTCGGCTGGAGCGGTCGTGTCGACCCTGACCTCAACATCACCCCGATGCTCTCCTGCGGTGCTGCCGGCAATGACGCGCATTACTGCAACGAGGAGATGGACAAGCTTCTGACTGAGGCCCGTGCGCTGAAGGACCCGGACGAACGCAAGGCGATCTATAATCAGGTGATTGCGATCCTTCAGGAAGACCTGCCGATCGTCTATCTCTACCACTCCAAGTGGATCTTCGCGATGGACTCCGGCGTCGAGGGCTTCAAGGCCTATCCGGACGGCATCATCCGCCTGGCAGGCGTGACCGCCGAGTGACGCGGACGGACATGACAGCCACAGACAAGAACGCATCGGCCCTTGCGGCCGGTGCTCCCCGCGAAAATGTTCTCGAAGTCGACGGTCTGAGCGTCCTCTTCCACGGCGACGACCGCACGGTGACGGCGGTCGACGGCGTGAGCTTTGATGTGAAGCGTGGCCGCACGCTTGCCGTGGTCGGTGAATCCGGCAGCGGCAAGAGCGTCACCTCGCTTTCGATCCTGCGCCTGCTGCCGAAACACAGCGCCGAAATCTCCGGCCATATCCGCTTCGGCGGCCGCGACCTTTTGCAGGAAACGGAAGGCAAGCTCAGAAACCTGCGCGGCAACCGGCTGGCGATGATCTTCCAAGAGCCGATGACCTCGCTGAACCCGTCCTACACGGTCGGCGACCAGATCATGGAAGTCATCCTGCGCCACAATGACATCGGCCGGCGCGAAGCCAGGGCGCGCGCGATCGAGATGCTGCGGCTGGTGCGCATCCCGTCGCCCGAGGCCCGGTTTGACCAGTATCCCCACAATCTTTCCGGCGGCATGCGCCAGCGGGTGATGATCGCGATCGCACTGGCCTGCGACCCCGAACTGCTGATTGCCGACGAACCGACCACCGCGCTCGACGTCACGGTGCAGGCGCAGGTGCTGGAACTGATGCGCGAACTGCAGCAGAAGACCGGCACGGCCATCATCCTCATCACCCATGATCTCGGCGTGGTCGCCGAAAGCTGCGATGACGTGATCGTCATGTATGCCGGTCAGGTGGTGGAACGCGGCACTGTCGACCAGCTTTTCGCCTTTCCGCAGCATCCCTATACGGTCGGCCTGCTCGGCTCGCTGCCGCGTCTGGATGCCGCGCGCGAGCGGCTTGCCACCATCACCGGCATGGTGCCGGACATGTCGGCGCCGCCATCGGGCTGTCGCTTCGCGGAACGCTGTCCGTTCCGCATAGAAAAATGCGCTGAAACCCAGCCCCTTCATGAAGTGCGCGACGGCCATTTCAGCCGCTGCTGGCGCACCCCGCTCGAGGAGCTTGCCCCTTGACCGCCAAACCGATCCTCGAAGTCAAAGACCTCAGCTGTCATTTCGTCGTCAGGCGCGATCTCCTCGGTCGTCCGAAGGCGAAAGTACAGGCCGTCGATAATGTTTCGCTGACGCTGATGCCGGGCGAAACGCTTGCCGTCGTCGGCGAATCCGGCTGCGGCAAATCCACCCTCGGACGGATGATGATGCGGCTGATCGAACCGACCACCGGCAAGGTTTTTCTGGACGGCGAGGATATCACCGCCCTGAACCATCAGGAATTGCGCGCCCGCCGCCGCCATGTCCAGCTGATCTTCCAGGACCCCTATGCCTCGCTCAATCCGCGCATGACGATTGCCGAAACCATCGCCGAGCCGCTGAAGCTCTACAACATCCTGCCGGCATCGAAACGGCGCGCCCGCGTGCATGAACTGCTGAAGCTGGTCGGGCTTCGGCCGGAACAGGCGAACCGCTATCCGAACGAGTTTTCCGGCGGCCAGCGTCAGCGCGTGGTGATTGCCCGCGCGCTTGCCTCCGAACCGAAGGTCATCGTCTGCGACGAGGCGGTTTCCGCGCTCGATGTCTCGATCCAGTCGCAGATCCTCAATCTTCTGAAGGACCTGCAGGCCCGCCTTGGCCTTGCCTTCATCTTCATCTCGCATGATCTGAGCGTGGTGAAACACATCAGCGACCGCATCGCGGTGATGTATCTCGGCAAGCTGATGGAACTCGGCACATCGGAGCAGATTTTCGCACACCCGCGTCATCCCTATACGCGTGCGCTGCTTTCCTCGATCCCGGTCGCCGCCGCCCGTACCGTCAGGCCGCCCGCAAGCGAAAGGCTCGATGGCGACCTGCCGAGCCCGATTGCGCCACCGTCCGGCTGCCGGCTCCACACCCGCTGCCCGCATGCGCGCGAGGACTGCAAATCCGTGCCGATGGTGCTGGAGGCGGGCGAGGACGGACACGCCAATGCCTGTCCGTTCTGGCGCGACTTGCCGGTGGCCGATCTCGGCCTTTCCGGCCGGGAAAGCCGCGATCCGCGCCTGGAAGCGCTGTTTGCCGCCTTCGAAACCTTTGCGGATGAAGGGAGGGCCACGCCATGACATCGCTTCTCGCCCGCCGCCTGCTGCAACTCATTCCGACACTCGTCATCCTGTCGATGATCATCTTCTCGTTGCAGCATCTTCTGCCCGGCGACCCGGCGCTGATGCTGGCGGGGGAAAACCCCAGCGAGGAGATGATTGCCGCCATCCGCGCGCAATATCATCTCGACCAGCCGATCCCGGTCCAGTACCTGTTCTGGGTGAAGGGCGTGCTTGCCGGCGATCTCGGCATGTCGATGCGCCACAATCTGCCGGTGCTCGATCTCATCCTGCTGAAACTGCCGGTGACCTTGCAGCTTTCGGTCATGGGCATTGCTGTCGCCATGGTGCTCGGCATCAGCGGCGGCATCATTTCGGCGCTCAGGCCCAACACCGCCGTCGATTATTCTGCCAATGTCGTGTCGCTTGCCGGCATCTCCGTGCCGAATTTCTGGCTCGGCATCCTGTTGATCCTGTTCTTTTCGGTCAATCTCGGCTGGCTGCCGGCATCGGGCTATGTCAGCCCGTTCAAGGACTTGCGGATGAATCTGGCGACCACGATCATGCCGGCCTTCGTGCTCGGCACGGCGATTGCCGGCATCATCATGCGCCACACCCGCGCGGCCATGCTGCAGGCGCTTGAGAGCGACTATGTCCGCACCGCCCGCGCCAAGGGGCTGAGCGAATGGAAGGTCGTGTTCAAGCACGCCATGCGCAATGCGCTGACGCCGATCATCACGCTCGGCGCGCTGGAATTCGGCACACTGCTCGGCGGCGCGGTGCTGACCGAGCAGATCTTCACCATTCCCGGTTTCGGCAAGCTGATCGTCGATGCGGTGTTTACCCGCGATTATCCGGTGGTCCAAGGCGTGGTGCTGGTCACGGCCGTGTTCTACATCTTTCTCAACCTGTTGGCGGATATCGGGTACATACTCGTCAATCCGAGACTGCGAGGCTAACCATGTCAGCGATCCCGGAAACGGAAAAAGCCGCGCGCCTGTCACTTCCCGGCGTTTTCCAGAGCCGCATCTGGCGGCGTCTGCGCAAGCGCAAAAGCGCGCTTTTCGGCCTTGGCGTCGTGCTGTTCATGCTGTTCGTCGCCGTCTTCGCGCCGTTGCTCGCGCCTTATGATCCAACTGCACAGAGCTGGACTGCGGTGCGCAAGGCGCCGTCGCTTGCCCACTGGATGGGCACCGACGAGGTCGGCCGCGATATTCTCTCGCGCATCATATGGGGCACACGCGCCTCGCTTCTGGCCGGTCTCACCTCTGTTGCAATCGCGATTGCCATCGGCGTGCCGCTCGGGCTGGCGGCAGGCTTCATCGGTGGTTTCACCGATGGCCTGATCAGCCGCTTCACCGATGCGCTGCTGGCCTGCCCGTCGCTGATCCTCGCCATTGCGCTGGCTTCGTTTCTGGGGCCGAGCCTCACCAATGCGATGATCGCCATCGGGATTACTGCAACGCCGATCTTCATCCGGCTGTCGCGCGGGCAGGTGCTGTCGATCCGAAACGAGGAATATGTCGAGGCGGCAAGCGTCGTCGGCAATCCGCGCTGGCGCATCGCCGTGCGCCACATCCTGCCCAATATCCTGCCGCAGCTCACCGTGCAGGCGACGCTGACGATCGCCTCGGCGATCATCTCGGAGGCGAGCCTGTCCTTTCTCGGCCTTGGTCTGCAGCCGCCGGACCCGTCCTGGGGCTCGATGCTGAATACGGCACAGCGTTTTATTTCCAATGCACCGTGGATGGCCATGTGGCCCGGCATGGCCATCTTCTCCACGGTTCTTGCCTTCAACCTTCTCGGCGACGGCCTGCGCGACGCGCTCGACCCACGCGCCCGCTGAGCCGCACATATCCCAGGGACTGCCATGCGTCGTTTTCTGCCCGACCAGTTTACGCTTCTTCTCGTTGCCACCGTTGCGCTGGCCTCGCTTCTGCCCGTCACCGGCGTTGCGGCCGGCTGGTTTTCGGTCGCCACCAAATGCGCCATCGCGCTGTTGTTTTTCCTGCAGGGCGCGCGGCTGTCGCGTCAGGTGGTGATCGGCGGCCTCCTGCACTGGCGCCTGCATCTCACCATTCTCGCCACGACCTTCGGCGTGTTTCCGCTGCTCGGCTACGGCATCGCCCATCTGCTGCCGTTCGAACTGCCCGGCGGCATGATGGCCGGCATCCTGTTCATCGCCGTGCTGCCATCCACCGTGCAGTCCTCCATCGCATTCACCTCGATGGCCGGCGGCAACGTCCCGGCGGCGATCTGCGCGGCGACGGCTTCCAACATCGTCGGAATGTTCGCCACGCCGCTTCTCATCGGCATCCTGCTTTCGGCAAGCGGCGGTGGCGGCGGGTTTTCATTCGATGTGCTCTACCAGATTCTGCTGCAGCTGCTCCTGCCCTTCATCGTCGGGCAACTGCTGATGCCGTGGATCGGCGACTGGGTGCGCAGCCACAAGAAGATTCTCTCGCCCGTCGACCGCGGATCGATCCTGATGGTCGTCTATCTCGCCTTCTCCACGGCGGTTGCCGAAGGCCTCTGGCACCAGCTTTCGCTTGCCGATCTCGGTGAACTCGTGATCATCAATGCCGCCATGCTGGCGGTGGTGCTGACGCTGACCATGTTCGGCAGCCGCGCGCTCGGCTTTTCCCGCGCCGACGAGATCGCCATCGTGTTTTGCGGTTCGAAGAAGAGCCTTGCCAGCGGCGTGCCGATGGCCGGTGCGATCTTCGCCGGCCAGAGCGTCGGCGCGGTGGTGCTACCGTTGATGCTGTTTCACCAGATGCAGCTGATGATCTGCGCGGTGATCGCCCAGCACTACGCTCGTACCGCGCTCGAAACGGTGGAGGCCTGACCGGCAAGGCTCTCCGGCGGCTTCGGTACTTGCCGTGACGGGCCTGTTGCGTCGTCGTCTCAGTGAGCGGCCAGCGACTGTTCTGTTTCCAGATCGAACAGGTGCATCCGGTTGAGGTTGAAGGACAGCGGCACGGTGGTGCCGGCGTGCAGGTTTTCCTCGGGCTCGACGCTGGCGCAGATTTCCGCGCCGGCGATGCTGAAATAGGCCATGGTGGTGGCGCCGAGCGGCTCGACCAGATCGATTGCCGCATCGAAGGGGACGAAACCGTCGCGCTCCTGCCTGAGCGTGATCGCCTCCGGGCGGATGCCGAAAGTGGCGCCGCGGCCGGCATGGGGGCGGAACTGTGCGGCCTTTTCGGCCGGGATTTCCATACGGGCGCCATCCGTAAAAAGCAGGAAAAGCGCGTCACCTTCGGCCTCAAGTGTGACGGGCAGGAAATTCATCGATGGTGAACCGATGAAGCCGGCGACGAATTTGCTGACCGGCCGTGAATAAAGTTCCTGCGGTGCGCCCATTTGTTCCACGAGACCCTGGTTCATCACCACCACGCGGTCGGCCATGGTCATCGCCTCTACCTGATCATGGGTGACGTAGACCGTGGTGGTCGGCAGCAGCTGGTGCAGCCGCTTGATTTCCGTGCGCATGCTGACGCGAAGCTTGGCGTCGAGATTGGACAGCGGCTCATCGAACAGGAAGACTTTCGGATCGCGCACGATGGCGCGGCCCATGGCGACGCGCTGGCGCTGGCCGCCGGAAAGTTCGCCGGGGCGGCGTTCCAGCAGTTCCGAAATCCTCAGCGTGTTGGTGGCTTCTGTGATGCGCTTTTCGATTTCGGCCTTCGGCAGGCGCTGCTGTTCGAGGCAGAAGGCGATGTTTTCGCGCACGCTCATATGCGGATAGAGCGCGTAGTTCTGGAACACCATGGCGATATCGCGCTTGCCCGGCGCCAGACGATTGACGACATCGTCACCAATGATGATTTCGCCGCCGGAAATATGCTCCAGCCCGGCGATCATCCTCAGCGTCGTCGATTTTCCGCATCCCGATGGGCCGACGAAAACGACGAATTCATTGTCCTCGATATCGAGATTGATGCCCCTGACGGCCTCGTAGATGCCGTAGGATTTGACCACATTCTTCAGTGTCAGTCGTGCCATGTCCGTCTCCTACTTTTCCGTCAGCCAGACCTGCATTGCGCCGGCTTCGCGATTGGCCCAGAGGTGATAGGGAATGGCCCGGAACGGCCGGGGTTTCAGCGCAGGCGGCGAAGTGCGGTAAAGCCCGCCGTCAAAACCGTCCGTGGCCGCTTCAAGACCTTCGCCTTCCAGCACCACGGCCCCGCCGAGAAGATCGGCGTCGTAGCGCGCTTTAAGGTTGGCATCGGGCGCAATGCGCAGGCGCTGCGGTTCGATGCCGATATCGGTTTCCTCGACGCAATAGACGACCGGGCCGCGGCGGAAGGCGACGCGTCCGGCATCCTCGCCAACGGCCGGGTGGGCATAGAGCCGTTCCACCGGCATGTCGAAGCTAAGGCGCAGTTCGTCGCCATCTTCGAAGGTGCCGCTCACCGTGACGTAGCCTTTCACGGCAACAAGCGGTATGTCGCGTTCGTTGAGCGTCGCCCGCACGCGTCGGCACCAGCCGGGGATGCGCAGTTTCAGGGTGAGGTCCGTCGGCTGGAACAGGCCGAGCGTCATGCGAATGTCGCCGTCCCAGGGATAGGCGGTCTCCTGCCTGAGCCGCACGAATGTTCCGTCGAGATCGAATTCGGCGGCATTGGCGCCATAAAGGTGCACCGCGATTTCATTGCCCTTGGTGGTGTAGAAATATTGTCCGAGCGAGGTGATGAAGCGGGCGATATTGGTCGGGCAGCAGGGGCAGTAATGCCATTTCCAGCGCCGGTTCTGGCCGTGGCTTTCCAGTACATTTTCGTAGAAATAATGCTCGCCATCGCGGGCGATGCCGGAAAGCGCGCCGTTGAACAGCACGGTTTCAAGCTGATCGGTATATCTGCCGTCGAGATCGGTCTCGGCCATGCGCGAACACCAGAAGCCGAGCGCGACCGCCGCACAGGTTTCGGCATAGGCGGTTTCGTTGGGCAGGTCGAAGGCGCGGGTGAAGCCTTCGTTTGCCGCTGACGGGCCGAGGCCGCCGGTGACGTAAAACTGGCGGCCGGTGAGATTGGCAAACAGCCGGTCGGCGGCATCCTTCAGGCTCGGATCGTCGTTCTCAAAGGCGAGATCGGTCATTGCCGAGAGCAGATACATGGCGCGCACGGCATGGCCGACGACCTCGTTCTGCTCGCGCACCGGCTTGTGGGCTTGACTATAGGCATAGGTCTCGTAGACATAATCGGCCGGGTCCTCGCCGCGCCGGCGAGCCTCATCGTCGAAATAGGAGGGCATCTGTCCGCGCTCGTCGACGAAATAGGTGGCAAGCTTCAAATGGCGCGGATCGCCGGTCACACGGTAGAGCTTGACCAGCGCCAGCTCGACTTCCTCATGCGCATCATAGCCCCTGAGCTTGCCGGGTTCGGGGCCAAATGTATCGATGATATGGTCCACGGCGCGGATCATCACGTCGAGAAAGCGGCGCTTGCCGGTCGCTTCAAAATAGGCAACGGCGCCTTCGATGAGATGGCCCATCGAATACATCTCGTGCAGGTCGCGCAGATTGGTCCAGCGGTTTTCCGGCTCGCGGCGGATGAACCAGCTGTTGAGATAGCCGTCTTCCATCTGCCCGTGTGCGAGCTTTTCGACGATGGCGTCGATCTTCGCCTCGATATCCGGGTTCGGGTGGTTCTTCAAAGTGTAGCTTGCCGCCTCGATCCACTTTCCGAAATCGGAATCGAAGAAATGCTGCATCGACAATCCGCTTGGCTGGATCGGCCGGGCGAGCGGGCCGGGCGGGTTGTCGAAATCAAGAACCTCGAGAAAGCCTTCTTCCTCCAGCCGCTTGTGCTGGGTGGGAATGGTGACGTCGCGCACGGTCTCCTGCCAGCTTTTCCAGAACCCGGCATTGAAGGCGACGCAGGTGTGGTCGACGGGAACGTAGCGTTCGTGGCGGTGAAGGCGTTCACCGGTCGTCTTTTTCGACGCGGACGATGACATGGAAACTCCTTGGGAAGACTGTGTCATTTGACGGCCCCGGCGGTCAGCCCGCGCACATAGTAGCGCTGCAGCGCGAGGAACATCAGGATGCAGGGGATCATGGTGAGCGAGATGCCGGCCTGGAGCGCACCCCAGTCGATGATGCCGTAAATGCCGGAGGAGACGTTCACCAGCATGATCGGCAGGGTGAACTTGTTCTGGTCCGACAGGAAGATCAGCGCCGCCAGGAATTCGTTCCAGGAATTGAGGAAGGCGAACATGACGACGGTGGCCACACCGGGCAGCGCCAGCGGCATCAAAATGCGCCGCACCAGCGTCCATTGCGACGCGCCGTCGATGCGCGCGGCCTCCACCAGAGCCTTCGGGATCGCATCGAAAGCGTTGCGCATCATGAAGATCGAGAACGGCAGCTGAAACGTGGTGTAGATCAGCACCAGACCAAGCAGGCTGTTCTGTAGATGCAGGAATTTCAGGATCAGGAACAGCGGCGTCAGGATCGACTGGAACGGGATCATCATCGTCGCCATGACGAGGACGAAGATCGCGGTCTGGCCGGGAAAGCGGAATTTGGAGAAGCCGTATCCGGCGGGCACCGCCACGGCGACGGTGAAGGCGATGGTGCCGAGCGCGATCAGCACGGAATTGGTGGCGTAGACATACCAGCCGGCGCCGACATGTTCGAGGCGGCGGTAGTTTTCCAGCGAGAACGCCTTTGAAAACAGCGCCACCGGATGGGCCAGCGCCTCAGCTGCCGGTTTGAAGGAATTGGCGAAGGACCAGATGATCGGCATCAGGAAGAAGACGGCCAGAACGATCATCACCAGCAGCAGGAGAAGACGACCGGCAACGGCGTCGAACCCTTCATCGGGTTCCATGAACAGGTTTTTGACGTTCATCGTCCGTCCTCCGGCCGCTGGCGCATGAATGAAAGCTGGATCGAGCTGATGGCGACGAGAACGACCAGCAGGGCAAAGGACAGCGCGGAGCCATAGCCCAGCCGATAGGACGAGAACGACGCGAGATAGATGGTGAACACGGCCGAGATCGTGCTGTTGTTCGGCCCGCCCTGGGTGATGATGAAGAACTGGTCGAAGGCGAGCATCGACGAGGTGACGTTGAGGATCAGCGCCAGCAGCACCGAATTGCGCATCAGCGGCAGGATGATCCGGCGAAACCGGCTGAAGGGGCTGGCGCCATCGATCCGCGCGGCCTCGATCACATCATTGGGAATGCTCTGCAGGCCGGTGAGCAGGATCACCATGGTGAAACCGGCGGTTTTCCAGACCACCATCAGGATGATGACCGCGAGCGCCGGCCAGAAGCTTTCGAGCGGTCGCGGTGCGTGATCGAAAAGGCCAAGCCCGGTCAGAAGCCGTGCGAACACGCCGCTGTCGGGATTGAGCAGCCAGAGCCACAGCGTCGAGGCCGCGCCGAAGCCGATGACGACCGGCATGAAGAACACGGTGCGGAAGAAACCGACGCTGCGCAGCGGCCGGTCGACCAGCAGCGCCAGCGGCAGGGCGACGGCCATGATCGCGGTGGTGACCAGCACCGTATAGAGCAGGGTGAAGCCGAAAGACTGCCAGAGCTGGGTATCGCCGAGAAGCTCGGCATAATTGTCGAGGCCGATGAACTTGCGACGGCCGAGCAGGGGCCAGCGGAAGAAGCTCATCCACACCGTCATCACCAGCGGGATGATAAACAGGCCGATGATGAACACCATGCTCGGCGCAATGAAGGCGAGCCCCAGCCAGCCATGCGGCTCGCCATCACCGGACTGCGGATGCTTTTTTGACGCGCGCTTGAACAACAAGACGTGAAGTCCCTGAGTTTGATGATTTCAGTGGGGTTCGCAGCATTTTCGGGCCACGGGCGGGGCTTGCCCGCCCGTGGTTGCGCGTTACGGATTGGTCCGGTCGAGGATCTTGGTGAAATCGTCCTGCGCGGTTTCGATTGCACCATCCACGTCATCGCCGAACACCGCGCTCTGGATCAGGTTCAGGAACGGGCCGGTGCGGCTGACGAAAAGCTCGTCCGAGGCATAGGTGTAGGGCGTGCGCGCCTTTGCCAGGATATCATAGGCGATGAGGTTGCGTGGATCGAAATTGGCATAGGCCTCTTCCGCCAGATCGGTGCGCGACGGCATGCCGGATTCCTGCGTGATGAAGACCTGCTGTTCGGGCTCCATATAGTATTTGACGAAATCCTCGATCACGGCCTTCTTCTCAGGGGCAATGCCCTTGATCATCGCAAGCGTATCACCGCCGGCAAAGCTCGACTGGCCGCCCGTGGGCCCGGGGATCGGCGCAACCGCGAAATTGACGTCCGGGTATGTGCTGGTCAGCAGGTTGACGATATAGGAACCAGTCATCAGCACGCCGACCTTGCCCGAGGCGAAGGCTTCCACGGCGTTGTTGCCATTGCCGGAGCGCGAGGTCGGGTGAATGGCGCCCGCCTGCCACATCGTGCGGTAGTCTTCGAGCGTTTCGCGCATCGCCGGTGTGTCGATGGTGGCTTCGCGGCCGTCATCGGTCAGGATATCGGCGTCGGCCGCCCAGATATGCGGCAGGAAATCATAGATCAGCCAACTGCCGGAATTGGCGACGAAGTAGAAGCCGTAGGTATCGTCACCGAGCGCGCTGATCTTTTCGGCGTCGGCAACGATCTCTTCGAGCGATGCCGGCGCCTTGTCGGGGTCGAGCCCGGCTTCCTCGAACAGGTCCGTGTTGTAGGCGATGATCGAGGCGTCGGGCAGGGCGGGCACGCCGTAGATCTTGCCGTCATAGGTGGCGAGACGGATATGGGACGGGCTCAGCGCATCGGCGTAGGGCAGGGTGTCGACAAAGCCGGTGATGTCTTCCAGCGTGTCGTTGGCGGCAAATGTCGGAAGGTAGATCAGGTCGAGGACCGCGCCTTCGGGCGGCGCGCCGCCGGCAATCGCCGCGCCGAGCTTCGGCACCATCTGCTCGGCGATGACCGCGGTGACGTTGACGGTGTCGTCATGGGCGGCGTTGTATTTTTCGGCCAGCGCCTGAAGCACGGCTGCCGACGAGGTGCGCACCCACAGGTTCACGTCTTCGGCCTGAGCCATCGAGGCGGATGCTGCCAGCGTCAATGCAGCAAGCATGAGTTTGTTCTTCAGCATGTCATTCCCCTTCTTTGTTCCGTCATTTGACTTGACGTTTGATAACGGTATGGCAGAAGAAAAATGTTGTCGACAATTTGTGTTCAATAAGATGCAAAAAGGTTTTTGCATCATTGTTTTCATTTGATAAAAGGTTTTATCAAAGGGCAGGGAATAGCATTGATCAAGCCGATACAGCACCGCAGATGCACACTCAGGGACGTCGCCAAGGCCGCCGAGGTGAGCCTTTCAACGGCCTCCAACGCGCTGAACGGCGTCGGCCGGGTCAACGTCGAGACCCGCGAGCGCGTGCTCCGGATCGCGCGGGAAATCGGCTTCCGGCCGAACGCGCTCGCCCGCAGCCTGTTGAGCCGCAGAAGCCTCACCATCGGCATCATCACAGACGATACCTATGGCCGGCTGACGCTTCCGATCAGCTCCGGCGTTTCGGAGGTGCTGGTCGACCACGGCGTTTCGGCGTTTCTCTGCGCCACAAGCGGCGACAGGCGCCTCGCCGAACTTCATCTGCAGGCGCTGCTCGACAAGCAGGTCGACGGCATCATCTTCACCGCGACGCGTCTCGATGTCGAACCGCCCATCGACCTCACCGCGCTGAACGTTCCCGTTATCTATGCCTTTGCGGCGGGACCGTTCCTGAGCACCAGCTTCGTCCCCGACGACGCGCATGGTGCGATGCTTGCGATTGCGCATCTTCAGGAGGCCGGTTGTCGTGACATTCTGCACATCACCGGGCCTGAAAGCTGGCTTGCCGCCAGAAACCGAGCGGAGGTTTACCGCAATCGGTGCGGTTCATCGTCGCCGGTCATGTTCGGCGCATGGTCGGAGGAATGGGGGCATGAGGCGATCGGTCGCGTGCTGTCCGCGCGTAAAAAGCTTCCCGACGGCATTTTCTGCGGCAGCGACGAAATCGCCCGCGGCGTTCTCGACGGCTTGCGCGACCACGGCATTTCCGTGCCTGATGATGTGTCGGTCATCGGTTTCGACAACTGGGAGGTCGTCTCTCGCCAGACCCGCCCGCCACTGACCACCATCGACATGGAACTGAAGGAAATCGGCCACCGCGCAGGGCTTGCCATGCTGCAACTCACCCGCGGCGAGCCCGTCGAAAAAGGCGTCATTCGCCTGCCGTGCTCGCTTGTCCGGCGCGAAAGTGTCGCACAGGACGCGACCCGCAATCGCTGATACCGGATGGCTGTGCGACAGACTGACGTTCCAAAAAACGTGGGCGAAACCATGCCGTCGACGTCATGGCAGCGGACATGACCGGGGTGTCGAAGGAGCGATGCTGTTGGGCACAGGGCGCTGCCGATGCTCGTCTGAAACCATACGGCGAACCGGCGGAACACACCCCTTCGAAAAAGTTGAATAAAAGACGGTATTGACAAAAGCAACCGGTTACATTTATGACTTTGTGTCGTGAGGTTTTGCCGCGTTGCATTTTTATCCGCAAATGTAACCGGTTACATTTTACCATGCGGGAGGATATACCATGAAAAAAAGTTTGCTTCTGGCCGCTACCGTGCTGGCTGCCGTCGGGTTTTCATCCATGAGCGCAGCTGCGCAGGACGCGTTCCGGATCGGTCTGTCCAACGGATGGGTCGGCTCCGAATGGCGCACCCAGATGATCGATGAAGCACAGGCTGCAGCACAGGCCTGGACCGATGCCGGCGTGCCGGTTGAAGTCGTCGTGCAGAGCGGCAATGTGGACGCACAGGGCCAGATCGGCCAGGTCCGCAACTTCATCAACCAGGGCGTCGACGCGATCATCATCGATCCGAACAGCCCGACCGCTTTCAACCCGATCTTCTCCCAGGCTGCCGCCCGCGGTATTCTGGTTATCGCCACCGATGCCGAAGTGTCCTCCAAGGATGCGATCTATGTCGGTATCGACCAGAAGGAATGGGCCGTTCAGTCCGCCCAGTGGCTGGCCGATACGCTTGACGGTGAAGGCGATATCGTCGCGATCAACGGCGTTGCCGGCAATCCGGCCAACGAAATGCGCGTCGAGGGCTATCGTGAAGTCTTCGAACAGTATCCCGGCATCAACATTCTGAACGAAGCCAATGCCAACTGGGACCAGGCACAGGGCCAGCAGGCCATGCAGAATCTGCTTGCAACCTATCCCGATATCGACGGCGTCTGGGTTCAGGACGGTATGGCCGCCGGCGCATGGCGCGCGATCATGGCTGACGGCAAGGAACATGACATTGCCGCCACCGGCGAAATCCGCAATGACTTCATGAAGACCTGGAAAGAAAACGAGCTGAACTCCGGCGCATCGGTCAACCCGCCCGGCGTCATGGCCTCCGCGCTCAATGTTGCGGTTCTCAAGCTCCAGGGCCAGGAATTCAAGGACGATATCTTCGGTGGTGTCTATGGCAATGCCATCTACATCCCGATCCCGTTCATCGACAATGACAACCTCGATGAGCGCATTGCCGAAGGCGAAGGCAAGCCCGGCTACTGGTCGGTGACCGATATCGTCACGCCTGAAGAAGCGGAAGCGTTCTTCAAGTAAGAACTGTTTCAGGATGCGTCCGCCGTCGCTGGACGGCGGACGTTGCCCCCAAAGAAAAAATCATGCGAGGTTCGCTATGAAACCTGCAATAGCGGTGCGCGATCTCACCAAGAGATTCGGGCAGGTCCAGGCTTTGCGCAATGGTCAGCTGACCGTCGGGCAGGGTGAGATTCATGCTCTCCTTGGCGCCAATGGCTGCGGCAAGAGTACGCTGTCGAAGATCGTTGCCGGTGCTTATGCGCCGACATCGGGATCCGTCAGCCTGGATGGCGAGCCCATCTCGTTTTCCGGTCCGCATGAGGCCGAAGAGGCCGGTATCGCGCTGTTTTATCAGGAACTCAGCCTGATCCCGAAAATGTCGGTGGAATCCAACATCTTTCTCGGGCGCGAACCCCGCACGAAAACAGGCTTTGTCGACCGCAACAAGATGCGCGCCGACACGCTTGAACTCCTGAAAATGTTTCATGCTGCTGTCGGCGACGATATCAAGCCGGATGCCCGCGTGGCAGACCTGACGGCCGGACAGCGGCAGATCGTTGAAATCCTCAAAGTCTATGCCAAATCTCCCAGGATCGTCATTATGGACGAGGCGACCGCGGCGCTGGACGGGCGGCAGGTCGAGGTTTTCTTCGAAATCCTGCGCGCCAAGCGCGATGAAGGCGTTTCAACGATCTTTATTTCCCACCGCCTCGACGAGGTCTTCGAGATCTGTGACCGCGTCACGGTGATGCGCAACGGCGAAACGGTCGCCGAAACCGCCGTCGCCGATACGACGCAGGACGAAGTGGTGCGGATGATGGTCGGCGACGTGCGCCGGGCCGAACGGCGGACCGAGCAGAAAGCGGTCAGTGCCGAGCCGGTCTTCAAGGTCGAGAACCTTTCCGGCGGACGCCTGAAGAATGTCTCGCTTTCGGTGGCGCCGGGTGAAATCGTCGGGCTTGGCGGCCTGCAGGGGCAGGGGCAATCGACACTGCTGCGCACCCTGTTCGGGGCCGCACCCGCCACGGCCGGCACCACCCATCTGGAAGGCAAGCCGGTTCGCGTGCGCAAGCCTTCCGACGCCGTGAAACACAGGATTGCCTATGTCTCCGGTGATCGCGGCGCCGATGCGGCGCTGCCGGGGCGCTCGATCTTTGAAAATCTGGCCGCTGCGGTGTTGATCAGCGAGCGTCGCCAGCTGGTGCGGGCCGGAACGCTGAAGCCGCGTCTGGCCGAAGTCGCCTCCGCCTTCAAGACCAAATATGCCAGGCTGACCGATGCAATCGGCACGCTGTCCGGCGGCAACCAGCAGAAAATCTTCATCGCGCGCTGGCTGGCGACCAATCCCCGCGTCATCCTTCTGGATGATCCGACCAAGGGTATCGACCTCGGCGCCAAGGCCGACCTGTTCATGCTGATCAGGAAACTGGCCGAAGACGGTGTAGCGGTGCTGCTTTATTCATCCGAGGAATCCGAACTTCTCGACAATTGCGATCGCATTGCCGTGTTCAACGACGGTCAGGTGGTGACGGAACTTGCCGGACCGACGATGGACTCCTTCCATCTGACACGCGCAGCGTATGGAGACGCCTGATGAAACGGGTATTCACCTCCGAAAGACCGGCATGGCTGGTCGCTTTTGCGGCCCTTGTCGTTCTGGTTCTGATCAACTGGTCCCTGCAGCCGAGCTTCTTTCAGGGCATGGTGCTGCACTCCAACCTGACAACCTTCCTGCCGCTGGTTCTCGTGGCTATCGGCCAGACCTATGTCATCATCGGCGGCGATATCGACCTGTCGGTGGGCTCGATTGCAGCGCTGGTGAATGTGGTGACGGTTACGGTCATCACCACGCTGGGCGGCGGCATTGGCGGCCTTTTTGCCGGGCTGGCGGTCGGCATTGCGGTCGGCATCCTGTGCGGCGTCGTCAACGGGCTGCTGATCAGCTATCTCAGGCTTCAGGCTATGGTGGCGACGTTTGCGACCGGCATTCTGTTCGCAGCGCTTGCGCTCCGGGTTCTGCCGCAGGCCGGGCTTTCGGTCCCCGAAGCCTACTGGGCAACCTATGGCGGCTTCATTCTGGGCATCCCGACTGTGCTGTGGATCCTCATTCTGGCCACCGCATTCGTGCTGTTCCTGCGGGCGCGGCCGTTTGAAAGCTGGCTGAAAGCGGCCGGCGGCAACCGCGCCGGGGCCTTTCAGAGCGGCCTCAAGCTTGAGCGCATCCGGCTTCTGTCCTTTGCGTTGAGCGGTCTGTTTTCGGCCTTTGCCGCACTGTGCCTGACCGGCGAGACCGCCAGCGGCGACCCGCTTCTGGGCCAGAGCCTTGCCATGGGCTCGATCTCCGCCGTTGTTCTGGGCGGCACCATGCTGGCCGGCGGCGTCGGCGGCGCGATCGGTTCGATTTTCGGCGCATTGCTGCTTGGCATGATCGGCAACGTGATCTTCTTCGCCGGTCTGCCTTTCGAATATCAGACCCTCGTTCAGGGGCTGATCGTTCTTGCCGCGCTTGCGGGCGGCGTTCTCGTGGCACGCAAATAGGGAGGAGCCGTTATGACGGATATAGCCAATTCAACGGAACGTGAAAGTTTCGGCTCACGCCTTTCCGCGCTGGTGCGCGAACCGCTGGCGCTGGCGCTGGTTGCCATCGTTCTGCTGCTGATCATCGGCGAACTGGTGTCCCCGGGCTTTGCGTGCGGCGACCAGATCATCAGGCTTCTGACCGTTGCTGCCCTTCTGGGCATCGCAGCGGCGGGCCAGAACCTTGTGGTGATGGCGGGCGGTGAAGGCATCGACCTTTCAATCGGCGCGATGATTTCCTTCGGCGCCATCATTGCCGGTAATGTGATGAACGGTAGCGATGCCGCCATTCCGCTGGCCTTTATCGCCGCCTGCTCGGCAACCTTTCTCGTCGGCCTCGTCAATGGCCTGGGCGTGACGGTGATCAGAATCCCGCCGCTTGTCATGACGCTCGGCATGATGTCGGTCATCCAGGGCGGGCTGGTCGTGTTCTCGCGCGGCATCCCCTCGGGCAATGCTGCGCCGGCACTGATGAACTTCATCAACCAGCCAGTCATTTTCGGCATTCCCGGCATTCTGTTCGTCTGGGCGCTTCTGGCTGCGGTTCTGGTCTTCATGCTGCGCGCCACCTCCTTCGGTTTCGCCATCTATGCGATCGGCTCCAATCCCGGCGCCGCACGGCTTGTGGGCATCAAGGTTCGTCTCATTCGCACCATCGTGTTCGGTCTTTCCGGCGCGCTTGCGGGTCTGGCCGGCGTTTTCGTCATCGGCTACACCGGCAATTCCTTCATCAGCGTCGGTGACCAGTACATGCTGCCCTCGATTATCGCTGTGGTTATCGGCGGTACCTCGCTTGCCGGTGGCACCGGCGGCTATATGGGCACGGTGGCCGGCGCTATCGCACTGATCCTGCTGCAGAGCGTTTTGACCACGCTGCACCTCGAATACTGGGGAAGACAGTTGATTTTCGGTGGTACTCTTCTGCTTCTGCTGCTGTTTTACGGGCGTCAGAAAAGTGCACGGATCTAGAGGATATGTCTCACCAGCCCAATATTCGCGATGTGGCAAAGGTGGCGGGCGTTTCGACCGCCACCGTATCGCGTACGCTCAAGCGGCCTGAAAAGGTCCGGGAGGAAACCCGGCTCAAGGTCATGAAGGCCGTGGAGGAAACGGGCTTTGTTCCCAACGACCTCGCCCGGATGTTTCGCACGCGCGAAAGCCGCACGGTCATTCTGCTTGTCCGCGATATCTCGAACCCCTTCTATCTCGATATCTACAAGGGTGTTGAGGAAGAGGCGTTTGCCGCCGGATACAAGGTGCTGATGGGCGATGCCCGCGACGATGACGAACGCATCACGCATTACGTCGATGCGGTGCGGGAGGGGCATGCCGACGGGCTTATCCTGATGGTCGGTCACTTTCCGAAGGAAATGCTGGTCTGCCCGGAAAAGCTGCCGCCCATGGTGGTGGCGCTGGAACAGATCGAACACCTCGAACTGCCGACCGTGCGGGTCGACAATGTTGCCGCCGCCAGAGAGGCTGTCAGCTATCTCATTGACCAGGGGCATCGCCGCATTGTTCACCTGACCGGTCCTCTGGATGAGTATCTGGGTCAGGCCCGTCTTGAAGGCTATCGCCAGGCTTTGACGCAGGCAAAGCTGCCTGTCGATGAAGCGCTCATCCTGCCCGGCGATTTCAGCCTGAATTGCGGTTATCAGCAGATGATGAAACTGCAGGAGAGCGGTGCCTCCTTCAGCGCGGTCTTCGCCTCCAGCGATCAGATGGCAATCGGTGCTGCCGGCGCGTTGCGGGAGAAGGGGTTGAACATCCCCAGCGACGTATCGCTTGTCGGTTTCGATGACACGCTGATCGCATCGGTCTTCTATCCGCCGCTGACCACGGTTTTCCAGCCGCGCCGCGAAATCGGCCGTGCAGCCATGGCGCTGATGGTCGAGACGCTGCAGTCGGCCGGTGATGGCAGTGACCTGCCTTCCGACCGGCTTTTTCCGACACAAATTACCGTTCGCAGTTCCGTCGTTTCCAGTAATGGCGGCACAAGAATGTCATTAGGAGTGAACTGATATGAAAACGCTGAAGGGTCCCGGTCTTTTTCTGGCGCAGTTTGTGGGAGACAAGCCGCCGTTCAATGATCTGTTTTCGATTGCACGATGGGCAGCCGACCTTGGCTATAAGGGCCTTCAGCTGCCGACGACGGCGGATCTGTTCGATCTGGAAAAAGCCGCCGCATCGAAAGACTATTGTGACGATATCATCGGTAAACTGGCGGAAATCGGCGTCGAGATCACCGAATTGTCGACCCATATCCAGGGCCAGCTCGTTGCCGTTCACCCGGCCTATGATGCGCTGTTTGATAATTTCGCCCCGGCTGCTGTCCACGGCAACCCCAAGGCCCGTCAGGAATGGGCCGTCAGCCAGATGGAACTGGCGGCGAAGGCCTCGCGCAATTTCGGTCTGGATACCCATGCAACCTTTTCCGGCGCGCTGGCCTGGCCCTATTTCTATCCGTGGCCGCAGCGCCCCTCGGGGCTCGTCGAAGAAGCCTTCGGCGAGCTTGCCAAACGCTGGAAGCCGATCCTCGATGTTTTCGATGAAGCGGGTGTCGATGTCGCCTATGAATTGCATCCGGGCGAAGACCTGCATGACGGCGTGACCTTCGAGCGTTTCCTCGAGGGTGTCGACAATCATCCGCGCGCGAACATTCTCTACGACCCGTCGCATTTCGTGCTGCAGGCGCTCGACTATCTCGCCTTCATCGATATCTATCACGAGCGTATCCGCGCCTTCCACGTCAAGGATGCCGAGCTGCAGCTTTCCGGCCGTTCCGGCGTTTACGGCGGCTATCAGTCCTGGGTCGACCGGCCCGGACGGTTCCGCTCGCTCGGCGATGGCGACGTCAACTTCAAGGCGATTTTCTCGAAGATGGCGCAGTACGACTTTGCCGGCTGGGCGGTTCTCGAATGGGAATGCGCGCTGAAGCATCCCGAAGACGGCGCACGCGAGGGCGCGCCCTTTATCCGCGATCACATCATTCACGTAACAGAGCATGCATTTGACGACTTCGCCGCCAGCGGAACTGACGCAGCCGCCAATCGCCGATTGCTCGGTCTCGACTGAGGAGAAATCGTCATGACATCTGAAGACAAGCAGGGCCCGAACCGGATCCGGCTCGGCATGGTCGGCGGCGGCAAGGGCGCGTTTATCGGTGGCGTTCACCGCATCGCCGCGCGCATTGACGACAGGTTTGCGCTGGTCGCCGGCGCGCTCGACGCCGACCCGGAAGAAGCCCGTTCCTTTGCCGTTTCCATCGGTATTGCGCCGGAACGCGCCTATGCCGATTACAAGGCGATGTTCGAGGCCGAGGCAAAACGGGAGGACGGCATTCAGGCCGTTGCCATCGTCACGCCGAACTTCCTGCATTATCCGGTGGCGAAGGCCGCACTTGAGGCGGGCATCCACGTCATCTGCGAAAAGCCGATGACGACCTCGCTGGATGATGCAAAGGCGCTTGCCGAACTGGTGAAGACGTCGGGCAAAAACCTGTTTCTGACGCATACCTATACCGGCTATCCGATGGTCCGTCAGGCCCGCGAGATGGTCGCCTCGGGCGCCATCGGCCCGCTGAGGCAGGTGCAGGTGGAATATGCGCAGGACTGGCTGGCAGCCCCCGAGGAAGACCCGGAAGCCGCCGGCGCCAACTGGCGCAACGATCCGGCCAAGGCCGGGCAGGGCGGCGCAATCGGCGATATCGGCACCCATGCCTATAATCTTGCCGCCTTCGTCGCCGGCGAGGAGCCGCGTGAACTTCTGGCGGAACTGACGGCGCTGGTGCCCGGCCGCAAGGTCGATGACGATGCCATGGTGCTGATGCGCTATGCTTCAGGCGCCAAGGGCGCGCTGTGGGCAAGCCAGGTGGTGGCCGGAAACGGCAATAATCTGTCGCTGCGCATCTATGGTGCGACCGGCGGGCTGGAATGGTGGCAGGAAAAGCCGGAAGAGCTCTGGTACACGCCGCTTGGCGAACCCCGCCGGCTGCTGCGCCGCAACGGCGTCGAGGCGACGGCTTCGGCTGTGGCCGGCAGCCGCATTCCGGCAGCCCATCCCGAAGGCTATCTCGAGGCCTTCGCCAATCTCTACAAGGATGCCGCCGACATTCTGTCGGGCAGCACCGCTGAATGCCTGGTGCCGGACGCCAATGACGGCGTCAGGGGGCTCAGCTTCATCTCCGCGTGCCTGACGTCGTCGCAAAAGGGCGGCGTCTGGGTTGCGCTCGACTAGATAGGTCAGCCGTCCAGCGGCGGCTTTCCGGCAAATCCGAAATGTCATCCGGGAGCAGCGGAAAGCTGTTTCCGGAACGGATCGTCTATGGCGTTTTTCCGGCTGTCGGCGCCATGGATCAGTTGTTGATGGCCTTGATTTGAGTGGAGGACTTCATGAAATTCTCGTTTTCCGGAATGCTTTGCGCCACGGCCGTGGCGGTTACGGTCGGTCTCGCCGGCGGACCTGTTCTGGCCGACAGCGGCAGAAGCACGGCTGACCTGCCGGTTGCCGCCCAGATGTATTCGCTGCGCAATTTCGGCACGCTCGACGAACAGCTTGCCGCCGTTGAGGCCGCAGGCGTTACCGCCGTGGAAACCTTCGGCAGCACGGATGATCTTTCCGCCGACGATTACAAGACGGAACTCGATCAGTACAATATCGCGGTCATCTCCCACCACTCCTCGCTCGATGCCCTGCGCAGCGGCGATATCCAGTCGATGATCGATTTCGAAAAGGCGCTCGGCAACGACACCATCGTCCTGCCCTATGTCGCGCCGGATCTTCGTCCGACCGATGAGGCCGGATGGCAGGCGCTCGGCATCGAACTGGCGGGTTACGCCAAGGAATTCGCCGCACAGGACATGCAGTTCGCCTATCACAACCATAATTTCGAGATGGTTGAATATAACGGACGCACCGCGCTGGAAATCCTGCTGGATGCGGCAGGCCCCGGCGTGAAGCTGGAGCTTGACGTCGCCTGGGCCCAGCGCGGCGGTCAGAACCCGGCCGACCTTCTGGAAAAATTCCAGGGTCGCGTGTTCGCCATCCACGCCAAGGACAATGGCGCCGCCGGCGATCCGAATACCGGGGGTAGCGGCTTCGTTTCCATCGGCGACGGCACCATGAACTGGACCGAGGTTCTGCCGGCTGCCGATGCCGCTGGTGTGGAGTGGTACATCATCGAGCATGACAACGCCAAGGACATCGCCACCTCGCTGAAGACCAGCGCCACCTACCTGAACGCCCACGTTCCGGCAGACGCTGCACGCCCTGAGTAAAATCAGGCGCTAAAGACGACACGGACGTGTCTCTTGTCAGGAGAATGCGGCGTGGCCGGGCATCGGTTCACGTTGCATTCTCCTGATGTCGTTTGTGGCAGGTTTTGTCTTCGAAACGAAAGATGCCGGAGCGACCGGCATTTTGCATTGTGGTGGCCCGGCCTTGCATATCGCCCAAATATGACTATTAAAATCAGGTTAATGTGACGCACTTGAATGGCTGCAGCCTTCAGGCTTTGGAGCGTCGGGCGAAAAAGTGGGTACCGGTTTTTCGTTAACCCGATGCGACAAGATAAGGAATCTGGGTCATCGGACGATGTCGATTCATCGTCCGATGATCTGGTGTGGTGAACTCTTGATCGGCGGGGCAGGCGCTCCGGGCGAATGGCGAATTTGTCGTGGGCTACCAGCATTCCATGATTTGTCATACCGAAGGCATTCATCCGGTCGCGCCGGTCCGATGGCGCGGCCTCGATGGGCTTGTGAGCGTCTATTGGGATGCCGAGGGTTTTTGCGGCGCACACGCCTATTATCTTTCACCGGACCCGCGGATCGTCATTTTCTTCAACGATGTCTCGCCGCATATCCGCATGTCAAACAGACAGACCGATTTCGGCGCCCATGACCGGCCGATGACGCGTGCGGTCTATGTGCCCGCCGGCGTTCCGGTGTGGACCAAATTCACCTCCTGGCACCGGTTTTCGCATCTGGACCTGCATCTGCATGAAGACCGGCTGTTGCGTTTCCTGATCCCGTCGGTCGGCGCTTCTGCGGCGCGCGCCATCCTGCGCCGTTCGGTCGAAATTCAGGATGTCGGCCCGATCGAGGTGCTGGCGCGGATGATCGTGGACGAGGTTTCCAGCCCGACGCGACATGCCGTTTACGCCGAAAGCCTTGTCGGCAGCGTTGCCACGGCGCTTCTCGATATCCCCGTGGGGGTGGGCGAGCGTTCGCCCAGCGGCCGGATTACCCAGGCGCAAATGAACCGCCTTCTGTCCGCCTTCGATGCCAGAACCGATCACCGCATGTCGGTGGCCGAAATGGCCGAGACCATCGGCCTTTCCGAAAGCTGGTTTACCACCGCCTTCAGGCAGACGACGGGCAAGACGCCGCTGCAATGGCAACTGACGCGCCGTATCGAGCGCGCCCAGTCGCTGCTCACCGAAACGGGGCTTAGCGTGGCATCCGTGGCGGTCCAGCTCGGCTTTTCCGATCAGGCGCACCTGACCAAGGTTTTCCGCCAGATCACCGGCGAAACGCCGGCCGCCTGGCGGCGCGCGCAGCGCATGTGAACAGCGCCCGCCCATGTGACGGGCGCCGATCTTAAGCATTACCAGGTCTGGCGCAGCGTTGCGTAGACCGCGCGGCCCGAATTGTACCAGTCGGCGCCATAGCCGCCATAGGCGACATGTTTCTCGTTGAACAGATTGGTGGCGTTGAGCTGGAAGGTGGTGTTTTCGGCCACCTGATAGGTAAAGGCGGCATCGAAGGTGATGTTCGGGTCCGACTTGATGGCGTTGTCCTCGCCGAAATAATACGCGCTTTGATAGTGCGCGCCGAGGCCGAAGGTCATGTCGCCGCGCTGGCCTTCGCCTTCCAGCGTATAATCGACCCATAGCGAGGCGATATTGTTGGGCACGAAGGAAAGCTGGTTGCCGACATTGCCGCCGGTGCCGTTCTCGACGATATCCGACATCATGTAGGAATAGGCGGCGGTGAAGCTGATATTGTCCATCAGCTCCGCCTTGGCCTCCAGATCGACGCCGCGAACGCGCGACTTGCCGATGGTTTCCTGCCTGCTGGTGATCGGATTGGTGACCGTGATATTGTCCTTGGTGAGGTCGTAGACGGCGGCGCTGAACATGGCCGGGAAGGCGAGCGGCGCGTATTTCACGCCGATTTCATACTGCTCGCCGCGTTCCGGCTCGACGCCGAGCGTCGGCGGGGCGACCGACTGGGCATAGCTGGCATAGGTCGAAACCTCGTCGGTGATCTTGTAGGTCAGCCCGGCGCGCGCGGTGAATTCGCTGTAATCGCCCTTGGTCGTCGTCGCGCTCAGATTATCGACCTGTTCAAGGTCCAGCCAGTCATTGCGCAGGCCGACGGTGGCGATCAGTTTTTCCGCGAAGGTCAGTTCCTGCTGTACGTAAAGCGAGGTGGTCTTCTGGTCTTTGTCGGTGCTGGCGTAAGGTCCGGCATAGTCCGGCCCGCCGGAATAGACCGGATTGGTCCAGTCGATCCCCGGGGCAACGTCGTAATAGGCGTCATTCGAGCCGGAATAGTCATTGTATTGCAGGCCCGCCAGCGTGCGGCTGTCGATATTGCTGAACGACGTATCATACTGGAAATGCGCGTCGATGACGAAGTCGTTATAGGAACTGGCATTGCCGAAATAATAGCGGTCGGCAATCGTGTCGCCATCATAAACCGGCTCGTTGACATAGGCATAGCCGAAGCCCTTGTCGGTATCGGTGTAGCGCGCCCGCGAACTGAAGGTCAGGCCGGATCCGAAGTCGTGATCGAACATCCAGGTCACGGTGTTGCGGGTCACGTCATTGTAGTTGTAGTCCGGCTCGCCGAGAAAGAAGCTGCGGTCGAAATCCGAGCCGATCGGGTGGCCGCCGCCGCCCGGCGTGCCGTCGGTGTCGAGATAGTCGTAGATGAGCGTCATCGTGGTGGCGTCGGAAGGCCGCCAGGTGATACCGCCCATGATGAAGGTCTCGTCATCGTTGGAATAGTCGTATTCCGCATCGGAATTCTGGAACTTGCCCGTCAGGCGATAGGACAGGGTATCGTCGGCGGTGATGTTGTCGCCGAAATCGAAGCCGACCTCGGCATGATCGAACGAACCGCCGGAGATATAGGCTTCGCCGAAGCGTTCGCGCCGCGGCGTCTTGGAGACGAAATTGACGGTGCCGCCCGGATCGGAGACGCCGTAGACGGTGGAGTCCGCGCCCTTCAGGACCTCGATCCGCTCAAACGCGAAGGGTTCTTCGCGCACGCCACCGAAGGGTGAACCGACCGGCAGGCCGTCGCGATAGGTATAGGCATCGAAACCGCGGATCTTGTAATAGTCGAACCGGTCGTCCGAACCATAAAAACCGGTGTTCACGCCTGCGGTATAATCGAGCACCTGTTCGATGGTCTGGGCATCGCGCTGCTGGATTTCCTTGGACGTGATCACGGAAACCGAGGCCGGGGTGTCGAGAATTTCCTGCGACAGGCGGCCGCCGCCGGAAGAGCCGAAGGCAACGATGGAATTGGCGTCGTCATCGCCAAAGCCGGCAAGGTCGATATTGACCGGTTCGAGCACGGTGGTATCGGCCGGCAGCGTTTCCTTTATCTCCTGCGCAAAGGCCGGCAGGGCGTTCGCCGCAAGCGCGGTGCAGCCGAGGAGAACCGCGCTTCTCAATCCGATCGTCGACCGGCGGCCGTGCGTCTTGTTGTTCGAGTGATCCATCTTTCGCTTCCAGAAAATGACGTCTTGCGGGGTGGCTGCCTCCGGCCGGCGGGCCGGACCGTCCGCGCAATCACGTTTGGCGCGGATTTCTGTCCGTGTTCGTCGGTGACGAAGGCATGTTGTGCCGGTCATTAACTTGAATGAAATTATCCAGTATTGTACTTTTTCCCGGATTTGTAGGATTCCCCTGCAAGTTCAGACGGCTGAGGACAGGGGCCCGGCGGCGCGCTTGACCCCGTCTTATGAACATGACACTGAAAGTCAACTTTGGACCGTCAGTAAAGAGGTGGCCGATGCCGCGCCTGTCCGGTTTATCCCTGCTCATTGCCATGTTCGTGCCGGTTTTCACCTCCGGTTTGCCAGCGCTGGCCGGGGATAGCCTTCCCGAACCCATCACCATCGAACATGCCTTCGGTGAAACCGTCATCACCGAAAAGCCCGCTCGCGTCGCAACGGTTGCCTGGGCCAATCATGAAGTGCCGCTGGCGCTGGGCATTGTTCCGGTCGGCTTTGCCGCGGCCAATTTCGGCGATGACGATGATGACGGGCTGCTGCCCTGGGTCTCGGCGCGGCTGGATGAACTGGGCGCGGATACGCCGGTTCTCTTCGATGAAGGTGACGGCATCGATTTCGAGGCGGTGGCGGCCGTCCGGCCCGATGTGATTCTGGCGGCCTATTCCGGCCTGACGCAGTCTGATTACGACACGCTGAGCCGGATTGCCCCGGTCGTCGCCTATCCCGAAGCGCCCTGGGCCACCGGCTGGCGCGACATGATCCGCCTCAACGCCGCCGGTCTCGGCGTGCCGGAAGAGGGCGAGGACCTGATTGCCGAAACCGAGGCCGAAATTACCGCCGAAGTCGCCAGATACCCCGAGCTTGCGGGCAAGAAGGCGATGTTCATCACCCATCTGGATGCGACGGATCTCAGCGTCATCAATTTCTACACCACGCACGACACGCGCGTGCAGTTCTTCAGGGACCTCGGCCTCGAAATGCCCGAAAGCGTGAAGGCGGCCTCGACCGGCGACAGCTTTTCCGGTTCGATCAGCGTCGAGCGGATCGATGCCTTCGATGATGTCGATATCATCGTGACCTATGGCAACGGCCTGCTGTTGAACGCGATGAAACTCAACCCGCTGTTCCGGCGTATGCCCGCGGTTCAAAACGGAGCAGTGGTCATGCTCGGCCGCGATCCGCTGGGAACGGCGGCGAACCCCACGCCGCTGTCGATTTCCTTCGTGCTGGAAGACTATGTGGCCGAACTGGCGGAGGCCGCCAGGAAATCGACCGGTCGGCCGGAATGACATCGAAAGCCGCGATATCCTCCGGCTGGAAACCGGCATCATCCGGCAGGTTGCGGCAAAACCGCGCCTTCTGGCTGGCGGCGATGGTTGCCGTTCTCGGGGTTCTGGTGGCCGCATCGCTTCTGATCGGCACGCGGGCGGTTACGCTTGCCGATGTCACCGGCGCGCTTGCCGGCCGCAGCGAGACGATCGGCGAGGCGGTGGTGACCATGCGCATTCCGCGCACCGCGCTGGCCCTGCTTGCCGGCGTCGCCCTTGGGCTCTCCGGTGCGCTGATGCAGGGGATGACGCGCAATCCGCTGGCCGATCCCGGCATTTTCGGCGTCAATATGGGCGCTTCGCTCGCCGTCGTCATCGGCGTTGTGTGGTTCAATATCGCCTCCTCGAACGCCTATATCTGGTCCGCGATCTTCGGGGCCGGGGTTACGGCCGTCTTCGTCTACACCATCGGCTCTCTGGGGCGCGGCGGCGCGACGCCGCTGAAGCTGACGCTGGCCGGCGCTGCAACCTCCATTGCCTTCGCCTCGCTGGTGATCGCGGTCGTGCTGCCGCGCGGCGACATTGCCGGCGGCATCCGCTCCTGGCAGATCGGCGGCGTCGGCGGCGCCACGTTCGAGCGCATCCTGCCCGTTCTGCCGTTTCTTGCTGTCGGTCTTGTTCTGGCGCTGGTCTCCGCCCGCAAGCTGAACGCCATGGCGCTCGGTGATGAACTTGCGGCGGGGCTGGGCGAAAATGTCGCCATCGGCCGCGCGGTTGCGGCCCTGTCGGCCGTGCTGCTTTGCGGGGCGATTACCGCGGTTTGCGGGCCCATCGGCTTTGTCGGCCTTGTGGTGCCGCATGTTTGCCGGCTGCTGATCGGCGTCGATCACCGCTGGCTGCTGCCGTTTTCGGCGTTGTCCGGCGCTGCGCTGCTTTTGGCAAGCGACATTGTCGGGCGGGTTGCCGCGCGCCCCGGCGAGGTCGATGTCGGTATCGTCACCGCGCTTGTCGGCGGGCCGTTCTTCATCTGGATCGTCAGGCGTCAGAAGGTGCGGGAACTGTGAGCACGCTTGCCGTCATTTCGCAAACCCGCCGTCTCAGGCTCCGGCAGCGATACCGGATCCTGATCGCCTTTCTTGTGCTGCTTGCTGTCCTGTTTGCGCTGACGCTGATGCTCGGGCAATCATTCACGCCGCCGGGCGATGTGCTGCGGGTCCTGACGGGCGAGGATGTGCCGGGCGCGTCCTTCACCGTTGGCCGGCTGCGGTTGCCGCGCGCGGCTCTGGCCATCCTGTCGGGCCTCAGCTTCGGCCTTGGCGGCGTTGCCTTCCAGACCATGCTGCGCAATCCGCTGGCAAGTCCCGATATCATCGGCATTTCTTCCGGCGCCAGTGCTGCGGCGGTGTTCGCCATCGTCGTGCTGTCGTGGAGCGGTCCGGCCGTTTCGGTGTTTGCCGTGATTGCGGGGCTGGCCATCGCCATGCTGGTTTACGGTCTTGCCGCGCGCAATGGCGTTGCCGGAACGCGGCTTATCCTGGTGGGCATCGGCGTTTCGGCCATGCTGGAAAGCATCGTGGCCTATATCCTGTCGATGGCGCCGATGTGGGATCTGCAGGAGGCGATGCGTTGGCTGACGGGCAGCCTCAATGGCGCAACGCTCGGCCAGATTCTGCCGCTTCTGATCAGTTTGGTCGTTTTCGGCGGCCTGTTGCTGAGCCGGACACGTGACCTTGAGGGGCTGCGGCTGGGAGACGAAGCGGCCGCTGCCCTCGGCGTTGCTGTTGCCCGCACGCGGGCGCTCGTCATCATCGCGGCCGTCGGGCTGATCGCGGTCGCCACGGCGGTCACCGGGCCGATCGCCTTCGTTGCCTTTCTTTCCGGGCCGATCGCGGCACGCATCATCGGCAATAACGGCTCGCTTCTGATCCCTTCCGGGCTGATCGGGGCCAGCCTTGTCCTTCTCGGCGATTATGCCGGGCAGTTCTGGTTGCCGAGCCGTTATCCGGTCGGCGTTGTCACCGGCGCGCTCGGCGCGCCTTACCTCATCTATCTCATCATCAGGGCCAACAGGGCGGGAGGCTCGCTTTGAGCGCGCATGTTCTTGAAGCCGAACGGATTTCGGCCGGTTATGGCGACAGCGTCATTCTCGACGGTCTGAACTTCACCGTGCCGTCCGGCCGGATTACCGCGATTGTCGGCGCCAATGCCTGCGGCAAGTCGACCCTGCTGAAGACCCTGTCCAGATTGCTGACGCCGAAGGCCGGCGAGGTTCTGCTCGACGGCAAGGCGATCCACAGGACGCCGACCAGGAAGCTTGCCCGCACGCTGGGCCTTCTGCCGCAGTCGCCATTGGCGCCCGAAGGCATCACCGTGTTCGATCTCGTCAGCCGCGGCCGTCATCCGCATCAGAACATGTTTTCGCGCTGGCGGCGGGAAGATGACGAAGCCGTTGCCGCAGCGCTCGATACGACGGGCACGGCGGACCTTGCCGAGCGGTCGGTGGACGAGCTTTCCGGCGGCCAGCGCCAGCGGGTGTGGATCGCCATGGCGCTGGCCCAGCAGACCGATATTCTGCTGCTGGACGAGCCGACCACCTTTCTCGATGTCAGCCACCAGGTCGAGGTGCTCGACCTTCTGACCGATCTCAACCGTGAAAACCGCACCACCATCGTTATGGTGCTGCACGACCTCAACCTGGCGGCCCGCTATGCCGACCATCTGGTGGCCATGCAGGCCGGGCGGATCCATGTTGCCGGCGCGCCGGTGGATGTTCTGACCGATGACGTTGTGCGCGCGGTCTTCAGCCTTGAAAGCCGGATCATGGCCGATCCGGTTTCCGGCCGGCCGATGATGCTGCCGATCGGACGCCATCACATGGCCGGACAGGCGGAAAAATCCGAAACAGCACAAGGAAACATACCGTGACAGAGCCCCGAAATTTCACGCTTTCCGGTATCGCGGTGCCTAAGGATGCCGGCGCCATGCTCTCCATGGTGGCCGAGCATTTTGCCGAACATGCCGATGTCGTGCGCCAGGGCGATCGCGTCGTGCTCGACAGCGATATCGGACAGGCGCGGATCGACCGGGAGGGCGACAGGCTGCATATCCTGCTTTCGGCTTCGGGGAAGGAGGCATTGCAGCTTTCGCGCACCATGCTGGCCGAGCACATGTTCTATTTCGCGGGCACCGATACGCTGGTGCTCGACTGGGCCGATCCGCCGCCGCCGGAAACGCCGGCCAACCTTTACGAAGTCACCGTTGTTTCGACTGAAACCGTAACCCCGCACATGCTGCGGGTGACTTTCGCCTGCGACGATGTCAGCCCGTTCATCGGCGGTAATATGCATGTGCGCATGCTGGTGCCGCCGCAGGGGCGGGAGCCGGTCTGGCCTGTGGTGGGCGACGATGGCCGGTTCGTCTGGCCCGACGGGGAGGATGCGCTTCTGGTGCGCGTCTACACGATCCGCTCTTTCGATGTTGAGCGCGGCGAATTGTCCGTCGACTTCCTTCAGCACCCGGCGCCCGGCATCAAGACGCCCGGCGCCGATTTCGCCCGCGATGCCCGTCCGGGAGACAGGATCGCGTTTCTGGGTCCGGGCGGCGGCGCCGTGCCCGAAGCCGATACCATCTTTCTGGCCGGCGATGAGGCGGCATTGCCGGCGATTGCCCGCATTGCCGAGGAAGTGCCGGCGGGAACCCGCCTTTCCGCCATCATCGAAGTTGAAGACGAGACCGAAGAGCAGCCGATCGAAAGCGCCGGCCATCTCGATCTCCGCTGGCTCCATCGCGCACACTATGACGACGGGGCAACCGGCGTGCTTGCGGACGAAGCTCAAAAGGCCATCGCCACGCTCGATGAAAACACCTTCGTCTGGGTCGCCTGCGAGAAAAGCGATGTGCGGGCGGTCCGCAAGCTGCTGAAAGAGCGAAAACACGATCGCAAGCGCATGTATGTCGCCTGGTACTGGGAACGCGGCGCGGCGGCTGCGGGCTGACGGGCGCCATCACGATTTCATCCACGCCACCGACGGCGTGGATGCGGCGCAATTCGGCGGCGCTGTCTATAAAATCTGTCCGGGCAGTCTTTCGACCAGATAGTCCACAAACACCCGGATTTTCAGCGGCAGGTGCTTGCGGCTGACATAAAGGGCGTGCAGCTCCACTTCGCTGGCGTTCCATTCCGGCAGAACCTGCACTAGCCGTCCCGAGGCCAGATCGTCCGCCGCGATGAAATAGGGATGCAGCAGCACGCCGAAGCCCTCACGGGCAAAGGTGGTCAGAACATCGCCGTTATTGGCATGCACGCGCGGGGTCAGGTTGACGATGGTTCTGTTTCCGTCGCGATGGTTCAGCGTCAGTTTCTGCGTTCGCCAGAGATAGGAAAAGCAGAGAAAATCATGGGCGTTGAGGTCTTCTGGTTTCTTCGGCGTGCCCCTTCGCGCCAGATAGTCGGGTGAGGCACAGAAAACCATGCGCACCGTGCCGAGGCGACGGGCAATCAGGTGCGGGCTGAGATCGCCCAGCGACAGCCGCACGGCCACGTCCACGCCGTCATTGACCAGATCGACCACCCGGTTGGACAAGTCGAGATCGAGTGTGATCTCGGGATAGCGGCGGCAGAAATCCGGCAGAAGCTCCGAGAAAACGCCTGTTCCGAAAGACACCGGCGCGCTGATGCGCAACAGGCCGCTTGGCTTTGCCGTTTGCCGTCCGACAACGGCTTCGGCTTCTTCCAGCTCCTGAAGGATGAGCTGCGCGCGGCCATAAAGCTCGCGGCCGGGTTCTGTCAGGGACAGGTTGCGCGATGTCCTGTTCAAAAGCCGCGCCCCGAAATGCTGCTCAAGGCCGACAATCTGGCGCGAAACCGCAGCGTTTGAAAGCGACAACCTGTTGGCTGCCGCAATGAAACTGCCCTGGTTCACCACTTCAACAAAAGCTTTCAGCGCCCGCATCGTTTCCATGACAACCTCATCGTTACATCAGGCGTAATGATGCGTTGCATTATCGCGCCTTAACTCTGTTTCTGCGCAATCATATATCGGAAGTCAGGCGGACGGCACAAGAACTGTACGCCCAGGATATCGCGTGGCGGAGATTTCGTGGGGACGAGACGTCCTGCGGAAGCCGGAACCGGGGATATCCGCAAACACGCTTGAAAAGGCAGGAAAGATGAACATGAAAACTCTGGGGCTTCTGGCGGCCGTGGCCGTCGTCATTCCGGCAACGGCATCCCTTGCGCAGGAGCAGACCGGCACGCCGGCGGCGGAAGCCATTCCGCAGCTGATGCAGCAACTCGACCAATACCAGACCGCCGAAGCCACAATCCAAAAAAATCTCGAAACCTTCGATACGCTCGATTTCGATGTCTACACCAACCAGAAATGGGACCGGCTGGGCGAAAGCCACGCCGAGGATATTCTGGTGCACTACCCCGACGGCAGCACGACGACGGGCCTTGAGGACCATATCGCCGCGATTTCCCAGACATTCGTTTTCGCGCCCGACACCCATATCGACGTGCATCCGATCCGCTTCGGCTCCGGTCCGTGGACCGGCGTGATCGGTGTGCTGGAAGGCACATTCACCGAACCCATGCCCACCGGCGATGGCGAGACGATCCCGCCGACGGGCAAGCCTTTCTCGTTGACCATGGCAACAATCGGCCACTGGACCGATGCCGGCGTTATGGATGAGGAATACCTCTTCTATGACAATGCGGAGTTCATGCGGGAAATCGGCCTCGGGCAATAACAGCAGCCGGTTTGAAGAAACACGCCAACAGAAGGAAACACGGTAATGGCAAAGGTTCTTGTCCTCTACTATTCGTCCTACGGACATATCGAAACCATGGCGGAAGCGATTGCCGCCGGAGCCCGCGAGGCCGGCGCAGATGCCACGGTCAAGCGCGTGCCGGAAACAGTGCCTGAGGAAACGGCGCGCAAGGCGCATTTCAAGCTCGATCAGAAGGCGCCGGTCGCGACCATCGAGGAGCTGGAAAACTACGATGCCATCGTGATCGGAACCGGCACCCGTTTTGGCCGGATCTCCTCGCAGATGGCGGCCTTTCTGGACCGCGCCGGCGGGCTGTGGGCGCGCGGCGCGCTGAACGGCAAGGTCGGTGGCGCTTTCACCTCAACCGGCACCCAGCATGGCGGGCAGGAAATGACGCTGTTTTCCGTCATCGCCAACCTGATGCATTTCGGTCTGCTGATCGTCGGTCTCGACTATGGTTTTGCCGGGCAGACGATCTCCGACGCCGTGACCGGCGGCGCGCCCTATGGGGCAACGACGGTTGCCGGCGGCGATGGATCGCGTCAGCCGAGCGAAAACGAACTGGATGGCGCCCGCTACCAGGGCCGGCGCATTGCCGAGACGGCCAACAAGCTGTTCGGCTGAAGCCATTGAAGACACGGCGTCGCTTTCACGAAACGCGAATGTTTCTGCCGTTGGCAACACGCCCAAAAAATCAGACTCGGAGCGTTTCACGTCGCCCGCCGGCGCGCAAACGCCCCCTTTTGAGGTTCCCGTATTTTGGCGGGCGCCGGAAAGGACAGAAAGATGACCTACGCAACCACAAACCCCTTCACCGGGGAACGGATAAAATCATTTCCCGATGCAACGGACGTGCAAGTCGAAAACGCCATTACCGGCGCGCATGACGCATTTCTCGCCTGGCGTGAAACATCCTTTGCCGCGCGGGCAAAGGTCTTGCAGAAGGCCGCTGACCTGCTCAGGGCCTCCAAACGTCGCTATGCCGAAATCCTGACGCTGGAAATGGGCAAGCTTCTGGCCGAGGCGGAAGCCGAAGTCGAGCTTTCGGCAGAAATCTTCGAATATTACGTCGTCAATGCCGAACGGCTGCTGGCTGCAGAGCCGCTGCCGGTCAGAAACCCTGCAGAAGGCCGTGCGACGATCGTTCACGAGCCGCTGGGCGTTCTGCTGGCGATCGAGCCGTGGAACTTCCCCTTTTACCAGATTGCCCGCATCATCGCGCCGCAGCTTTCGGCAGGCAACACCATGTTGCTGAAACACGCGTCCAATGTGCCGCAAAGCGCTGCCGCCTTCGAAGAGCTGATGCTTGAAGCCGGTCTTCCGAAGGGCGGGTTTACCAACCTCTATGCCACGCGCGCGCAGATTTCGATGATCCTGAACGATCCGCGTGTTCAGGGCGTTGCCCTGACCGGCTCGGAAGGCGCGGGCGCGGAAGTTGCCGGCATCGCCGGCAAGGCGCTGAAGAAATCGACGCTTGAACTCGGCGGCGCGGACGCGTTCGTCGTTCTCGCCGATGCCGATATGGCAAAAACCGTGAAATGGGCCGTTTTCGGCCGGCACTGGAATGGTGGACAGGTCTGCGTTTCATCCAAGCGCATGATCGCGGTCGATGCCGTCTATGATGAATTCCTGAAACGCTACACCGAAGGGGTTGCGGCCCTGAAGGCGGGCGACCCGATGGACCCGGCAACGACGCTGGCGCCGTTGTCGTCGCAGACGGCTGCCGATGAAGTGAAACAGAAGATCGCGCTGGCCGTCGAACATGGTGCAACGGCGACCGAAGTCGGACCGAAGGTTCCCAATCGCGGCGCATTCGTCCAGCCGACGATCCTGACCGGGGTAACGCCGGACAATCCGGCGTATTACATGGAATTTTTCGGGCCGGTATCGATGCTGTTTCGGGCAGGCGATGAAGCCGACGCCATTCGCATTGCCAATGACACACCGTTTGGTCTCGGCGGGTCGGTGTTTACCTCGGATACCGAACATGGCGCAAAGGTCGCCGCGAAGATCTCGACCGGCATGGTGTTCGTCAACCATCCCACCATGGTCAAGGCCGACCTGCCGTTCGGCGGCGTCCGCCGGTCCGGCTATGGCCGCGAGCTGCTGGGCCTCGGCCTGAAGGAATTCGTCAACCACAAGCTGATCGACGTGGTCGATATCGACGCCGAATTCTGATCGCCCTCGGTGGCATCGCTATCGAAATCAATGAAAGCCGGGGCGAAAAACGCTCCGGCCTTCAGACTGCTGACAAAACCTGAAACGCGGCGCTACATGCCGCAACTGACCCTGCATCAGGTGTCATGCTCGGGCTTGACCCGAGCATCCGCTGCGATCAAGTCTCTGATTATAAATACTTTTTGAAATACACGTCGTGCCGCCCTGGATCCTCCGGTCAAGCCGGAGGATGACGCAGAGGAAAATGAGCGTCCGTCGACAAACCGAAGGCCGGAGCGAAAAACGCTCCGGCCTTCCTTATCAGCGCTCCTGGCAGAGCGTTATCAGTTGAGGCCGAGTTTGCCGCGCAGGGTCGACAGGTCTTCGGCGAGCGTGTTGACCTTGGCCGAGAGAACGTTGCGGTCGGAATCGCTCAGTTCGACATAGGAAACGTAGCCGCCTTCCGGCGCTTCGTATTTCGCCAGCGTTTCGTCAACATCGGCGAAGTTGCCGGAGACCGTCTCGACGAATTCCGGGTCGCTTTCGGCGATCAGCGGCGTCAGCAGGTCGAAGATCTTTTCCGAACCGTGGAAATTGGCTTCGAAGTCCCACAGGTCGGTGCGGCTGTAGCGGTCTTCCTCACCCGAAATCTTGGTGGCCGCAACCTCTTCCATTAGCGCTGCCGCGCCGCCGACAACCACTTCCGGCGGGAAGGTCAGGTTGTTGATGCGGTCGTTCAGATCCTTCACGTCGGCCATCAGCTGGTCGGCATAGGTGTCCAGACCGTCGGTGGAGTTTTCTTCCCACAGACCGTATTCGATGCGGTGGAAGCCGGTGAATGCCGGGTCGGCCTCGCCCTTTTCGTAGTCGTCGGCGCGTGCGTCGATCGATACGTCGAGGTCGGAGAACAGTTCGGCGATCGGCTCGATGGCCTCATAGCTGGTGCGCGTCGGGGCAAACAGCGACTTGGCTTCCTCGACATTGCCTTCCTTGATGGCGGCGACGAAGGCCTGCGTGTCCTTCACCAGTTCGGCGGTGTTTTCAGCCACGAAGATCTTGTATTCGGACAGCGGCGCGACCAGCTCCAGCGAAATGTCCGGGGCCTGGTCCTGCGCCTGCGCGCTGTAACCGGCAAACGCACCGGCGATAACGACGCTTGCGGCGAGTGTCTTTTTGAAGTTCATGTTCTTCTCCTTCGGTAAAACATGGAGGCAAACCGTCAGCTATTGACGGATTCCAGAAGCGATTGGCCAAGATAGTCCCCCGGCCGACAGCCCGGCAGGACGAAGAAATAGCCGCCGCCGATGGGCTTGATGTATTCTTCCAGCGGTTCGCGATCGAGGCGCTTCTGCACGGTGATGAACCCCTTTTCCAGGTCAGCCTGATAGACGATGAACAGCAGGCCCTGATCGAGCTGGCCCGATTTGGCCACGCCGTTGGAATAGTTGAACGGGCGGCGCAGGATCAGGTTTTCCTCCGATTCCGGCGTGCGCGGATTGGCAAGGCGGATATGGGCGTCGAGCGGGGTGATCGCGCCATCGGGATCGGCGGCGTAATCGGGCACGTCGCTTTCGGTGCCATCGGGCTGGTCGAGCGGCGCGCCGGTATCGCGGAAGCGGCCGAAAATCGCCTCCTGCTCCTGCAGCGGCGTGCGGTCCCAGCGCTCGACGAAATTGCGGATGATGCGCACCGCCTGATAGCTGCCGCCGGTGGCCCAGTCCGGTTCGTCGGAATCGGCGCTCACCCAAACGACCCTGTCCATCACGGCTTCGTCATGGGCATCGGGATTGGCCGAACCATCGCGGAAGCCGAGGAAATTGCGCGCGCTTTCCACCTCGCCGTCAGGGCTTGGCGGGATTACCGGCACATCGCCGCCCTGCATCCAGCGGATCACCAGATATTCCGACAGGTTCTTCATGATGTCGCGCAGCGCATGGATATTGGTGTCGCTCAGATTGGCGCAGAATTGCAGCGTCATGTCGCCATGGCAGCGTTCGGCGTCGAGCGCGTCGTTGAAGAACTGCACCATGCGTTGCAGCCGTTTCGGCTTCTGGTCCTTCAGCCAGGGGCGGTTTTCGAAAAACGAATCCCCGAGACCCACCGTCACCGTCAGCGCATCCGGCTCGATTTCCGGGCCGAGAATGCCGGAATCGGGCGGCGGCAGCTTGGGATCGGCCGAGCCGGCCTCCCCGCCCTGTGTCAGGAACACGATCCGGTCGGTCAGACGGCGGAACATGTCCTCGACATCCTCGTGTGACATCGCAACCACATCGAAGGAAACGACCAGCCCGTTGGCAGGCCGCGGGGTCGTCACGCCGGCTTGGTGTTCTCCGTGAAAGGGAACGACCTGCTGCTGGTTGCTGGCGCCTTCGACCGGGGCATCGGTCGCCTGCGATCCGCCGCTTGTCTCCTGCGCGCCGGCCGCAGTCGCGCCCATGAAGGCCAGCGATCCGCCTGCGGCCGCGCCAAGGCCGGTCAGCAATTGCCGGCGGCTGGTCGAAAACGGGCAGCGGCCCAGAGACGGTTGTTTTTTCGGCTTGTTGTCATCGGTCATGTCAGCTCACTCCAATAACCTGCGACAGCTTGCTGCAGAGTACGGCAAGCTGGTGGAATTGCGCGGCAAGCGCCTGCCGCTGTTCCTCGCTCACTTGCGAATAGGGCGGGAACGCGCCATCGACCTTGAGCGCATCGAGCGCATCCTGCGTTTTAGAAAGTTGCGCGTCGATATCGTCGGCAAGCTCGGGATCGACCGGCCGGGCAACCACCGTGAGAAGACCGGCGACCTTGGCAATACCTTCGAGATTGGCGTTGAAATCGGCCAGATCGGTTTCGGAATAATGATCCTCGCCCTGGGCAATCCGGCCATTGGCAAGCTGGTCGGCCGTGTCGTCGGGCAATGAGAGCAGAAGCGAAGGGTCGATCTGCAGGCCGGTCAGCCGCGTTTTCAGTTCTTCCAGATTGGCGACGAGCGCATCGGCGACCGGCGCCAGTCCATCGAGCGAATTCTGTTCGAACAATCCGTATTCGATGCGGTGATAGCCGGAAAATTCCGGATCGTTCTCACGCTCGGCATAATAATCGGCAACGGCATCGATGTTGTTTTCAAGGTCCGATATCCGGTAGGCCAGCGGCTCGATGCGCTTGTAGGGCAGGCGCGCCGGCTGATAGAGGCTTTTCGCCTTGTCGAGATCGCCCGCCTTGATGGCGTCGGCCAGCTCGGTTGCCGCGCTGATGGCCTGATTGGTCTGCATCACCAGGTAGACCCGGTATTCCGACAGCGGCCCGAGGAAGTTCCGGAGGCTGACGCTGGAGGCGGCATTGGCATATTCCTCCGACTGGGTCACATGCAGCGTGCCGCGCGGATTGGACAGCAGGCCGCAGGTGATTTCGTAGTCGCCGGGGGCGAGATTGGCGGCCAGCGTCTGGTGGAAGCCCGGGGCGATGTTTTCGCGTTCGGCCACCACCATCACGCCGTCGAGGATTTCCCATTCGACGGGGCGGTCGGATTCGTTGACGATGTCGAACAGCCGCTTTCCGGCGGCAACGGTAATGGCATTGGGCTCGCACGATGTCGCCGTGACGGTAACCTGGAAATCGGCCTCGACATTGCCCGTGGCCGCCTGATTGTGCATGGAGGCGAAATAGAAGGCCGCGCCGCCGGCAACGGCCAGAAGAGCCGCGCCTGCAATGCCTGCAATCATCAGGCCCTTGTTGCTCTTCGTGTCCTTGCGGTTATCAGGCGTTGGCATCGCTGCGGGCTCCTTGTTGCGGGGCAGTGTTTTTGGGCGTTCGGGCCGGGCGCAGGAAGAAATAAAGGCTTGCCGCCAGGAACACGACATAGACGATCACCTCGCCGATGGTCGGGCTTTCCTGATAGCCGAACACGCCGGAAAGGATCGTGCCGGCGACGCCGGAAACCGGCAGGATGCGGCTCAGATCGTAGGCCGGCGTCTGAAGGCTGTTCCAGATCCCGGCCTCATGCAGATTGCCGAGCGCGCCCGACAGAATGCCGGCGGCAACGAACAGGATGAACACGCCGGTCCACTGGAAGAAACGCTTCAGATTGATGCGCACGCCGAAACGATAGATCGCGATGCCGATCCCGACGGCGACAAGAACGCCGAGAAGCGCGCCCAGCGGCGCGGCCGGGCCTTGGCTCTGCTGGAAAATGGCGAGCAGGAAGAAGATCGATTCCAGCCCCTCGCGGGCAACGGCGAAGAACACCATGCCGATCAGCGCCCAACCGGCGCCCGAACCGTGTTCCAGCGCCTCGTCGATGGAGGAATGCAGCTCCGCCTTGATCGAACGGGCGGCCTTGCGCATCCAGAACACCATGGAGACCAGAATGACCGCCGCAATCGCGCCGACAATCGCTTCAAAAAGCTCCTGCGCCTTTTGCGGGAATTCGGCGCTGACCATCTGCAGCCCCGCGCCGAGAAACAGCGACAGCGCGACAGCAAGAAACACGCCGATCCACACGGCCGGCAGAAACTCACGTCGGTCTGTCTGATTGAGATAGGTGGCGATGATGCCGGTAATCAGGGCGGCCTCTATGCCTTCCCTCAGCATGATCAAAAATGGAGCCAGCATGGCTTGTACCCGTTTGCTATTCCGGCTACGGGGTAACAAGTGGTTGTAATAATGGCAATGAAAATATGACTTAAATAATCATATTTGTGGTTGCATGCCTGATCATTATCAATTCTACGACTGAAAAGCTGCCCGGAAACCAGTCAGTCACGTGGCGGCAGCCTTATCCTTCGATCGGCAGATACCGGTTCCGCCGGGACTGTTGGAAGGCCCGGCGGACCGCTTTTTCGTGAACTTGCGCGCGCCTGCCTCAAGGGTGACGCGACGGCTCTCCTGCTTTTACCGATAGACGATGCCGCCATCGGTCAGGATCGCCTGGCCGGTGATATAATCGGAATCCTCGCCGGCCAGAAATGCAACAAGCGCCGCCACATCGTCGGGCGTCTGGGCCCGGCCCAGCGCAATGCCGTCGACATATTTCTTGTAGGTTTCGCCTTTGGGCGCTCCGGTAATGTCTGCAAAGCGTTCGTCGATCTCGACCCACATGTCGGTGCCGACAATGCCGGGGCAATAGGCGTTTACGGTGATGCCCTGGCTGGCATATTCCTTGGCGGCGGCCTGGGTCAGCGCGCGCACGGCGAATTTCGTCGCCGAATAGATGCCCAGCATGGCAAAGCCGTCATGACCGGCAATGGATGAGGCGCTGATGATCTTGCCTTTCTGGCCCCGCTCGATGAACTTCTTGGCTGCCGCCTGAATGCCCCACAACACGCCGTTGACGTTGATGCGGAAGATGCGGTCGGTGTCCTCGGGGGTGACGTCGGCAAGCGGCTTGACCTGGGCAATGCCCGCATTGTTGACCATCACGTCGAAACCGCCGAGTTCCTTTTCGGCATGGGCCACGGCGGCGTAGACCTGATCGCGGTCACTGACATCGGCGACGAAGGTGGTTGAGCGGACGCCCATCGCCTCGATTTCACCTTTGACGGTCTCAAGCTTGTCGGCCTTGATATCGACCAGTGCGACATCGGCGCCCTCGCGGGCAAGGCGCAGGGCAATTCCGCGGCCAATACCCTGGCTCGACCCTGTGACAAGCGCGACTTTTCCCTTGAGAGACATGATAAAATACTCCTTTTGCGATGAAGTGGTGCCTGCGTGAATGCAGGCACCTGTCGGTCGTGTCGACCAGCTCAGAAATGGGCGTCGATATCAACCACATCGACAAGCTTGTGGTTGACGAACTCCTTGAGACCCATGCCGAGCAATTCGCGGCCATAGCCGGAGCGGCGGACGCCGCCGAAGGGCAGGTCGGCCTCGACCTTGGTCGGGTGGTTCACGAACACCATGCCGGTTGAAATCCGGCCGGCCACTTCCGCTCCGTGTTTCACATCGGCGGTAAAGACCGATCCACCCAGGCCGAAGGGGCTGTCATTGGCGATGCGGATGGCATCCTCCTCGTCTTTCGCCCGGAAAATCATCGAGACGGGCCCGAAGAATTCCCAGTAACGCGCCGGGTTGTCCTCACCCACATCAGTCAGGATTGTCGGCTGGACGAAGGCGCCGTGATTGGGCACCGGCGGACCGACCTGCTCGGCCTTGGCGCCTGCGGCCACCGCCTTGCGAATTTGCTCCTTCACATCCTCCGCAGCCTTTTTCGACGACAGCGGCGCCAGTGTGGTTTTCGGGTCGGACGGGTCGCCGGCCACCAGTTTGGCCACGCCCTTGCGATATTGTTCAAGGAAAGCGTCGTAGACCGCGTCAACGACGATCATCCGTTTGGACGATACGCAGACCTGACCGCCATTCCAGTGCCGTCCGAACACCGCCCAGTCGACAGTTTTCTTCATGTCGGCATCTTCCAGCACGACGAAGGCATCCGCCCCGCCCAGTTCCATGGTCGATTTTTTCAGCGCCTTGCCCGCCTGTGCGGCAACCACGGCGCCGGCTGCTTCCGAACCCGTCAGCGCCACGCCGTGAACACGGGGATCGTTGATGATCATTTCGATCTGGGAACGGGTGGCGTAAAGGTTGGTAAAGCCGCCTTCCGGCAGGCCGGCCTCGTCCATGAGCCGGGCAAAGGCGGCGGCACTTTGCGGCACGTTCGAAGCATGCTTGAGGATCAGCACATTGCCGGCCGAAAGCTGCGGCGCCAGGATCCGGGCAATCTGGTAATAGGGGAAGTTCCACGGTTCGATTGCCAGAAGAATACCCAGCGGTTCATGCACCAGCGTAGCCTTGCCCTCGGCCGGGTCCTTGACCGGCAGTTCCTCGGGGGCCAGCAGCCGTTCGGCGTTTTCGACGTAATATTCGAAGATCTTTGCCGACAGCTCCACTTCGGCCTTCGCCTCGGCGGTGAGCTTGCCCATTTCCAGCGTCAGAAGGCCGGCGAGGTCATCGGCGTCGCGGCGCAGGATATCGGCCGCCTTCTGCAGAACGCGGGCGCGCTCGGCAAAGGAGGTTTCCCGCCATTTCAGAAAGGTTTCATGCGCCGTGTCGAGGGCGGCCCGGACGGCATCATCCGTTGCGTCGGGGAATGTGGCAACGGTTTCTTCGGTGAATGGGTTGATTGTTGCGTAGGCCATCTTTTTCTCCTTTCGCGATCTTGATCGCCGGGACGTGCGATGGCGGCCGGTTTCTCTGCACCCGCTCTCGCGGATGCGGCGGTACGTCACGCCTCCCTCACGCGGGTCTCTCACCGGAATGCTGCGGGCGGCGAAAATGCCGGAAAACCCGCCTCTCTCCCGCTTTCCGATTGCAGCGCCATGTGCTGCAGCCGGCCTCCGGTAAGGCCGCGTGTTCATATACTAGAGATAGGAAGTCGCCCTTGATGTCGAAAATGAATTGATTGAATGAATTCTATTCTGATAAAGAATAGACATGGAATTTCGAACGCTTCGTGCCTTTGTGGAAGTCGTCCGTCAGGGCGGATTTTCGCAGGCGGCCAAAACGGTTTTCACGACCCAGTCGACCGTCAGCAAGGCTGTCAAACAGCTTGAGGACGAAGTCGGGGTCGCGCTTCTGGAGCGGATCGGGCATCGCTCGGTGATGACGGCGGCCGGAGAGATCGTCTACGCGCGCGGCGTCCGGCTGCTTGCCGACCGCGCGGATCTGCTGGCCGAACTGGCGGAAGTCCGCGGGCTCAAACGCGGTGTCCTGCGTCTTGGTCTGCCGCCGGTCGGCAGCGCCACGCTTTTTGCGCCGCTTTTTGCCATTTACCGGCAACGCTATCCCGGAATTGATATCGATCTCGACGAGCATGGCAGTCTGGATCTTGAAGAAAAGCTGCGTGCCGGCAGCATCGATTTTGCCGGGCTGCAGCTGCCGCTTGCCGAAGACTTTGAAGGCCAGCCTGTCCGCAGTGAGCCGCTTGTCGCGCTCTTGTCCTCAAACCATGCGCTGGCGCAGCGTTCCGCAGTCAGTCTGGAGGTCCTGGGCGATATTCCGTTCATCGTTTTCGACGACGGGTTTTCGCTGCATCGCCGGCTCATGCGGCTTGCCCGTGCACGTGGTCTCGATCCGGTGATTGCCGCTCAAAGCAGCCAGGTGGATTTCATGGTCGAACTGGTGGCGGCCGGCCTGGGCGTTACCTTCCTGCCGCGCACCATCGCCGCTCATCATGCCCATCCGATGGTCCGCCGGATCGCGTTCGAAGAACCCGAACTGAACTGGTCGGTCGCCATGGCCTGGCGGCGCGGCGCCTATCTTTCCGCCGCCGCTGCCGCATGGCTTGATCTCGTGCGCGAAATCCACAGCGGCGCGGCATCATCGGATGTTTCGGTGTAAGCGCCTTTACGACAATTGCGTGGTGATGAATTCCGGGCCGGGAGAGGGGAATTTACCGATCTGCTCACGATCGAGGCCGTCATCGGTGATGATGATGTCGATGGCGTCGATCGCGGCCGTCTTGTGCAATGCGCGTTCCATGAAGCGGCTGGAATCGGCCATCAGAATGACCTTGTTGGCCGCGGCAATCATGGCGCGCTTGAGCTGCACCAGTTCCAGCAGGGTTTCGGAAACGCATGTCTGATCAATGGCGGCCGCCGACATGAAAAACAGGTCACAGCGGATATCCGACAGAAAGCTCAGCCCGGGCTCGCCCAGCAGGCTGAACGAGCCGAAGCGACAGGCGCCGCCGGGCACGATCAGCTTGATGTTGGGCTTGTAGGTCAGGACCTTGGCGACATGCAGGTCGTTGGTGATGATGGTGAGCGGAAGGTCGAGATTGGCAATCTCTTCGGCCAGGATATGGCAGATCACCGCGCCCGTATCGATCAGAAGCGCCTGATCGGCTTCGATGAAGCGCAGGGCTTCGCGCACGATCCCCTGTTTTTCCTCGAGAGCCGTGCGGCGGGCAAGGTCGGTGGACGGTTCATAGGTGGCGCGCGAACGGATACTGACCGCGCCGCCATGGGTGCGCTTGACCAGCCCCTCGGAGGCCAGAAGATCGAGATCGCGGCGGATGGTCGAGACGGATATGCCGAACATGCGCGCCAGATCCTGACTGGTGCCGGCCTGGTTGTTCTTGAACCAGTCCACCAGTTGCTGGCGCCGTTCGGCCGGCAGAAGCTCTTCGATGTTAACCTCGTCGTTCACGTTCCAGCCTTCACATCATCATATCGCCAAAAGTCGTCCGGACCGCGACTATAGGGCACCGGGCAGCCAAAGCACAATCTCAGGGAAGACGGCAAGCAGGGCCGTACCGATACACAACAGCAGAAAGAACGGCAAGGCGGCGCGTACCGTTTTGCCGATGGTTTCGCCGGTCAGCGCCTGCAGGATAAACAGGTTGAGACCGACCGGCGGCGTCAGCGCGCTCATCTCGATCATGATCACCAGATAGATGCCGAACCACAGCGGATCGAAACCGGCCTGCACGATCAGCGGGACGGCAATCGGCACGGTCATCACCGTCATCGATGTGCCGTCGAGAAACATGCCGAGGACGATGTAAAGCGCGGCAAGGATCAGCAGGACGCCATAGGGCGAAAGATCCATGGCCGCGATGCTCTGCGTGATCAGGGCGGGCAGATGCATATAGGCAATGGCCGACGACAGGAAGGCTGAGGCGGCAATCAGCATCAGGATCATCGACGAAACGCGGATCGTGCTTTTCAGGCTGTCGAGCATCAGCGCCCAGGAGAACTGGCGCGTGATCAGTGTGATCACAACGGCGCCGAAAACGCCGACTGCGGCGGCTTCCGATGGTGTGGCAATACCGGTGTAGATCGCGCCGAGCACGATGGTCATCAACACCAGAACCGGCAGAAGATCGAGAATGCCGGCGCCGATCACCCTCCACGAAATCGGTTCGCCATGCGGCGGCGCCACGGATGGGCGGATCAGGGAGACAAGTCCGATATAGCCGGAATAAAGCCCGGCCATCATCAGGCCGGGGATCAGGCCTGCGGCAAAGAGCTGGGAAATCGACACCTGCGCCAGCACGCCGTAGACGATCATGGCAATCGACGGCGGAATGAGAAGGCCGAAACTGCCGGCGCCGGCCAGCGAACCGGAGGCCAGCGCGACATCATAGCCGCGCTTTTTCAGCTCCGGTATGGTGATCTTGCCGACGGTCGCCGTGGTCGCCGTGGATGAGCCCGAAATGGCGGCGAAGATCGTGCAGCCGATGACATTGGTGTGCAGCAGGCCGCCGGGCACGCGGGATACAAGCGGCGACAGGCCGCGAAACAGGCGGTTGGAGATATCCGTCCGGAAGATGATGTCTCCCATCCAGATGAAGATCGGAATGGCGGCCAGTTCCCAGGAAACAGCCGAGGACGAAACGACCTTGGTCGCAATTGCGCCGATGCGGATCAAGTTGAAATCGAGCGCGAAATACATCGCGCCCGCACCGACAAGCATCAGGCCGGCGAATATCCATGTTCCCGCCCCCAGAAAAACCACCAGAAGGGCAAGAAGGACAAGTATCGAAGAGGTGACGGACATCGGTCGTATCCTTAGACTGGCATTCCGGCGCGGGCGTCAAAGCGTGAGCGCGCGTTCCTCGGAATGGCCGACGGCCAGAAGCCGCATCAAACGAACAAAGATCTGCAGGGCCATGAGTGAAAGCCCGATCAGGAAAAAGCTTTCCGGGATGAACAGCGGGATCGGCACATAGGTTTCCGAAACCGTGCCGCGGCTCCAGTATTTGAAGACGGATTTCCACTGATAATGCGCCAGAAACAGCATCAGCGCCTCGACGGTGATCAGCGTGAAAAATTCACAAGCCCAGGAAAGGCGCGGCCCAAGCCGGTCTGTCACGACCTTTACGCGGATCATGAAGCCGGCTTCCAGCGCCCATGCCGCGGCCAGAAAGCAGATCGCCGAAACGCCGTAGCCGACAAGGGAGTCGGCCATGAAGGTCGACAGCGAGAACAGGCGAAGGCAGATTTCCAGCAGGATAAAGCCGGTCATGAAAACCAGAACTGCACCGGCAACACAGGCTGCGGCCCGGTTCAGAAATGTCGAAACCGAGGCGATCAGGTGAAGCCAGGCTGGGTCATCGCTTTTTGTCATGGGCGTTCCGCTGTTGCTTTCCGTTGAAAAGGCTTGCCTGCATCGGGCACCGTCCGGCAGCCGGAACCTGAAGCGGCGGTTGCCGGGGCATGCAGGGCGCTCGGCCCGCCCTTGCGGCCAGGCCGCAGGGCGGGCGAAACCATTTTAGCCGGCCTTCATCGTGTCGAAGGTATCGAGCACGGTTTGTCCGCGCGAACCGGTCTTTTCGACCCATGCATCGCGCACCGCAGCACCGGCGGTGTTAAGCGTTTCGAAGACGGCGTCGGGAACATCGCCGGCCGGTGTGACCGTCATGCCGTGATCGCGAAGAATGGTGTAGGATGCTTCGATACTGTCCTTCATGATCTTCCAGTTATAGGCGTCGCAGGCCCCGGTCACATTGCGCATGGCATCCTGAACGTCCTTGGGCAGGGCGTCGAAGGCATCCTTGTTCACATGGCAGGCAAACAGGCCCATGGCGTAATTGAGTTCGGTGAAGTCGCTCAGATAATCCCACAGCGAAAGCTGCACGCCGCCATCGGCAGATGTCAGCACGGCGTCGATGGCGCCGGTGGAAAGCTGCGGAATGAGATCCGACCAGGCAATCTGCAGCGGCGCGGCACCGGCTTTCATCAGCGTCTGCGTGCCGTTGACGTCATAGGTGCGGATGCGAAAACCGTCGAGCGCGTCCTGTGAGGTGATCGCCCTGTCGGCGAAGATGCCCGAGGGGGGATTGGGCATCGCCCACAACAGAACCATGCCGTTGTCTTCGAAGATCTTTTCGTATTCCGGCCGGGCAGCCTGCCACAGCGTGTAGGCTTCCTCGGGCGTCTTGGCGATGAAGGGCAGGGAGGAGAGGTTGAACAGCGGATCGATGCCGCCGAGCTGGGTCATCAGCGTTACGGCAGACTGAACCGCCCCGTCCTGAACCGCGTCGAACTGGTCGATCGACTTGTAACCGAGCGCGCCGCCGCCCTGATAGGTGATGTCGATCTTGTCGCCCACCGCCTTGGATAGTTCCGTCAGGAAGAATTTGGACGCTTTGCCCGACAATGCGTCGGCATTGTATTCGTCAGCCAGGTCCCAGCGCACGGTGCCGGCGGAAAAAGCCGGGCGCCCGATCCCGTAAACCGCGCCGGCCAGTGCGGCGTTTCGCATCAATGCACGTCTGGTAATACTCATCTCATTCCCCTTTTCGCGGTTTCTGTTGCCTGTCTGTCGCCAAGGCGGCGGCAGGTGCTGTGAAACGTTGTTACTTTTCACTTTTATCAAAAAGAGCACCTCTTCCAGAAACTGTCAATAAAATACGCACAAAAAATCATCAAAGCTTGAAATTAATGGCGAGTGATAGCTAAATAGGCAAAAAGTGACAGCGATTTAGCGAAAAATGAGCGAGCGCGCTTGCAAATGAGCATATGTTAGATCATAAAAAGTCATAAATGCGTACATACGTGCATGAAAAATCAGTAGAGAAATTGAAAAATGCAAAATAATGAACAGAATGCACCGGTCGTGCTAATTTCAGGCGCAAACCGTGGCATTGGCGCGGCGATCGTCCGTGAGCTGCGGGCGCATGGCTACCGTGTTTCGCTGGGCGCGCGGGACATCAAGTCGCTGGAGGCCGAGCATGGTCCTGCCGACGCGACGATGCAGTTTCATCACTTCGATGCCTACGAGCCGGAAACCGCCAGCCAATGGGTTGCTGCGACGGTTGAGAGCTTCGGCCGTATCGACGGGCTTGTGAACAATGCCGGCAATGGCGAACATGTTCTGCTGTCCGACGACAATGAAGAAGCGCTCGACCGGCTTTGGGCCGTCAATGTCAAGGCGCCGCTACGCCTCACGCGGCTTTGTCTGCCGCATCTCGAGGCGACAGGGCGCGGCCGTATCGTCAATGTCGTGTCGCTGTCCGGCAAGCGGGTGCGCAATGCCTTTGTCGGCTACAACATGACCAAATTCGCGATGATGGGACTGACCCATACGACACGGCATGTGGCCTGGGAAAAGGGCGTGCGGGCAACCGCCATCTGCCCGAGCTTCGTGCGGACGGAAATGAGCTCCTACACCAGCAAGGTGCAGCCGGAGGAGATGATCCAGCCGGAGACCATGGGCGAACTCGTCCGCACCGCGATCGAGCTTCCCAACAATGCAGCAATGGCCGAAATGCTGGTCAATTGCCGCCTCGAAGACATGCTCTGAGGAGATTTTCCATGCCGCTGGCGAATATGCAACGGCCGGGATTTGAATGCGCGCTGCCGGAAGCGGCCGATGTGGTGATCGTCGGCGGCGGCATCGCCGGCGTCGCCGCCGCGCTTTTTCTGGCCGAGGCCGGTATCGATGTTGTTCTGTGCGAAAAGGGTTTTGTCGCCGGAGAGCAGAGTTCGCGCAATTGGGGCTGGGTGCGCCAGATGGGGCGTGATCCCGCAGAACTGCCGCTGACGATGGAAAGTCTTGACCTGTGGCGCGATCTCGACCGCCGGTTCGGCATCGACACCGGCTTTCGTGAAACCGGCATTACCTATGTCTGCCGCACAAAGGCGGAAATTGCCGAATTCACCGCCTGGGAGAAACATGCCCGTCAGGCCGGAATGCCCTCGCAGCTTCTGGATGCGGCGGGTCTGCAGAACGTGCTGCCGGGGATCTCTGCGCCTTATACCGTCGGCCTCTATACCGCAAATGACGGGCGGGCGGAGCCGGAGCAGGCGGTGCCGCAAATGGCCGGTGCGGCTGTGCGTCTCGGCGCGCGGATTGCCGAAAACTGTGCCGTGCGCGGGATCGAAACCGCCGCGGGACGTGTCAGCGGTGTGGTCACGGAACACGGCACGATCGCAACCTCCAGCGTTGTGGTGGCCGCGGGCGCATGGTCGCGGCTTTTCCTCGGCAATCTCGGCCTGGCCTTTCCGCAACTGAAGATACTGGGCACGGCGGCGCGGATCGAAACCGCCGCAACCGTTCCGGACATGCCTGTTGGCGGCGGTGATTTTTCGTTCCGCAGGCGGCTTGACGGCGGCTATACGATTGCACAGCGCAACGCCAATGTCGCGCCGGTCACGCCCGACAGTTTCCGGCTGTTTTTCGATTTCCTGCCGACGCTGCTGACAAGCTGGCGGGAGCTGAAACTGCGTGTCGGCAGCCAGTTTTTCACCGAACTGAAAATGCCGCGCCGCTGGTCGCTTGACAGCAAAACCCCGTTTGAAGCGATCCGCACGCTCGATCCGGCGCCGCACATGCCGTTCAACGAAAACGCGTTGAAAAACCTGAAACGCGCCTTTCCGGCTTTTGCCGGCGCGCGCCTGACCCATAGCTGGGCCGGCATGATCGACGCGACGCCGGATGCCATTCCGGTCATCGGTCCGATTGATGCCGTCCCCGGGCTTTATCTGTCATCGGGCTTTTCCGGTCACGGTTTCGGCAGTGGCCCCGGTGCCGGCCGGCTGATGGCCGAGCTGGTGCGCAACGAAAAACCATGCGTCGATCCGGCTCCGTTCCGGTATGAACGCTTTTCAACCAAGCATGCGAAAACCGCCTGACGCGCGGTCAAGCAGCAATAATGATAGGGAACATGTCATGGCCTGGAGAATAGGCGTCGATTCGGGCGGAACCTTTACCGATGTCTGCCTTTTCAACGATGAGAACGGTGCGGTTGAAATCTGGAAGGTGTCCTCCACGCCGGACGATCCGTCACGCGCAATTGCGCAAGGGGTTGTCGAAGGGCTGGAAAAGGTCGGCGCCAAGGCCGCGGATCTTGCCTTTTTCGGCCACGGCACCACGGTTGCCACCAATGCGCTGATCGAACTGCGCGGCGTAAAGACGGGCCTGGTTGTCTCCGACGGTTTTCGCGATCTTCTGGAAATCGGCCGCCAGAAACGCCCCAGCCTTTACGATATGTTTGCCGAAAAACCCCGGGAACTGGTCACCCGCGATCTGCGCCACGAGGTGCCCGAGCGGCTGAAGGCCGATGGCAGCATTGCCGTGCCGCTTGAAGAAGACGCCCTGCGTGAAGCCTTTCGCACGCTTGCCGCCCAGGATGTGAAGGCGCTGGCGATCTGCTTTCTCTACGGCTTTTTGAACACCGAACATGAGGCGCGTGCACTTGCGATTGCGGCGGAAGAGCTGCCGGATGTCTTCGTTTCGGCCTCTCATGAAGTGGCGCCGGAATTCCGTGAATACGAGCGGCTGTCCACCACGGTCGTCAATGCCTATCTCGGCCCGGTGATGCAGCGTTACATCCGCCGGCTGAAGGACCGTCTCGAGGAGATCGGTCTGAAAGTGTCGCCGCAGCTGACCCAGTCGAACGGTGGCGTGATCGGTTTCGATCAGGCCGGCAGCCTGCCGGTGCGCACGGTGCTGTCGGGGCCGTCGACCGGCGTTGTCGGGGCACAGGCCATCGGCAGGATGGCCGGTTTCGACAATATCATCACCTTCGATGTCGGCGGAACCTCATCCGATGTGGCGTTGTTGCAAAACGGCGTCTGCCAGCTCACCGGCGAAGCCGATGTTCACGGTTATCCGATCAAGGCGCCAATGCTGGATATCCATACGGTCGGCGCCGGCGGCGGTTCGATCGCCCATGTCGACAGCGGAGGCCTGTTGAAGGTCGGTCCGCGCTCGGCGGGCGCTCATCCCGGGCCGGTCTGCTACGGGCTCGGCAGTGAGGAACCGACCGTCACCGATGCCAATATCGTGCTTCAGACCCTCAACCCGGTCGAAATCCTGGGTGGGCGGATGAAGGTGCGCCGCGATCTTGCACTTGCCTCCGTCGAACGGCTGGCCGAAAAGCTCGGCATTTCCGCGATGGAAACCGCGCAGGGCATTCTTTCGGTCGTCACCGCCAACATGGCCAAGGCCATCCGGGTGATTTCGGTTCAGCGCGGCCACGATCCGCGCGATTATGCACTGATGGCTTTTGGCGGCGCCGGTCCGCTGCATGCCGCGCGCCTTGCCCGCGAACTGGACATGGCCAAGGTGATCGTACCACTGACCCCGGGCACGCTCTGCGCGCTTGGCCTGCTGCTGACGGATCTGCGGTCTGATTTCGCGCTGTCGCGGCTGATGCGTCTGGACCATACGGCGGGCGAGGGGCTTGAAGACGGGTTTGTGGCGTTGGCTGTACAGGCGGAGACCTGGTTTGCCGCTGAAAACATTGCCTCGGACCGGCAGGTCATCACCCGCACGGTCGACATGCGCTATGCCGGGCAGAATTACGAACTGCCGGTGACCGTGCCGGCCGGTCCGATCGCGGCCGACACCTTCGCGGCGCTCGAAAAAGGGTTCGAGGCCGCCCATCGCCAGCGCTTCGGCTTCATTGCCGAAGGCGAGCCGATCCAGATCGTGACCCTGCGAGTGGAAGCCGCGGGCCTGGTCGACAAGGCCGAGTTCCAGAAACAGGCGGATGCCGGTCCGGATGCCGCCGCTGCGAAGATCGGCGAACGCGATGTGTGGATGGCAGAAGCCGGCGGCTTCGTCACCTGCCCGGTTTACGAGCGCAGCCTGCTGAAAGCCGGCAACATCATTTCCGGCCCGGCCATTGTCGAGCAGATGGATACGACCACCGTGCTGCTGCCGGAGATGACCGGCAAGGTCGACCCCTATCTCAATCTCATTCTGGAGGTTTGATTGATGACCGCTATTGATCCCATCACCGTTGAAGTCATCGGTTCGGCCCTGCAGTCCATCGTTGAAGAGATGGGCGAGGCGCTGGTGCGCGCCTCCTATTCCACCAATATCAAGGAACGGCGCGACTGCTCGACGGCGCTGTTCGACCGCCATGGCAACACGCTGTGTCAGGCGGAGCATATTCCCATGCACCTCGGCTCATTCCTCGGCGTGATCGGCGCGATCTACGACCGTTTCAGGCTGGAGGACATCCGCCCTGGCGACGTGTTCATGGCCAACGATGCCTATGCCGGCGGCGCGACCCATCTGCCCGACATCGTTCTGGCGGAACCGGTGTTTGCCGACGGCACGCTGATTGCCTGGGCCGTCAACACCGCGCACCACTCCGATTTTGCCGACCGCGGCCACGAGCATATCTATCAGGAAGGCTTGCGCATCCCGCCGGTCCGGCTCTATCGTGAGGGTGTTCTGAATGAAGACCTTCAGGAAATGTTCCTGCTCAACTGCCAGGTGCCGCGCGAACGCCTTTCGGATCTTCGGGCGCAGATGTCGGCGAACCGGCTTTGTGTCCAGCGTCTCGGCGATCTGTGCGTGCGCTATTCGGCAGACAAGGTTCTGGCTGCCGGCGAGGCGCTTCAGGACTATGCCGAACGCAAGATGCGCGCGGGCATTGCCGCCATTCCCGACGGCACCTACAGCTTTTCCGACCAGTTCGATTCCAACCAGCGCGGCGATCGGATCACGCTTTCTCTGGATGTCACGATCAGCGGCGAGGAAATGACGCTCGCCTTCGATGGTCCGCCGCAATTGCGCGCCGGGCTGAACCTGATTTACACATCGCTGCTGGCCGCCAGCTATTTTGCGGTGAAATCGGTGGTCGATCCGACGATCCTGCCCAATGCCGGGCTTGCACGTCCACTGACAGTCACCGCGCCGAAGGGGTCGATCCTCAATTGCGTGCATCCGGCCGCCGTCGAAGGGCGTATTGCCGCAGCCCAACGGGTCTGCGATCTCGTCTACGGTGCGCTGGCAAAAGCGCTGCCCGGCAAGGTGATGGCGGCGGGCAATGGCTGCTGCACCGGCGCCATGTTCAACGGCACGCATGAGGACGGCTCGATCTGGGTCTATCTGGAAACCATTGGCGGCGGCGGCGGTGCCCGGCCGACCGCCGACGGACTGTCGGGAATTCACGTCAGCCTGACCAACACCTCCAATCTTCCGGTCGAATCGCTGGAGCTGGAATATCCGCTGACGCTTCTGCGCTACGAACTGGTGGATGATTCCGCCGGTGCCGGCACCTATCGCGGCGGCATGGGCGTGCGCCGCGTTTATCGCGCCGAAAAAGCCTGCCGCTTCACGGTGGAGGCTTCGCGCATCGCCTCGCAGCCCTGGGGGCTTGATGGCGGCACGGCCGGGCAGGGCACCGTGCTCGACTTCGGCGATGGCCGGAACGATTTTTCCGGCATGGTTGATCTGAAACCCGGTCAGATCGTGTCGATCACCACGCCCGGCGGCGGTGGCTATGGCGATCCGGCTGCCCGTGATCCGGCGTCCGTGCGGCAGGACCTTACCGAAGGGCGCATCAGTGCGGCCGTTGCGGCACGCCTCTACAACCTTTGAAACCGGGCCGGTCTGCCCGGCCTTCTTCTCGCCCACAGACAATTCGTTACCGCGCGGACGGCATGATCGCCGCCCGCGTGCCCGTCCCCCTTAACCCCAGCAACCATAACCACACAGGAAAAACATGGTCAAAATCACCAAAGTCAAATCCGGTTCCGTTTTCGAAACCAAGGAAAGCTATTCCCGCATTGTCTGCGTCGATGACTGGATCTTTGTTTCCAACACGGCCGGCCGCAACTACAAGACCCGCGAAATGTCGACCGATCCGGTGGAACAGGCCCGTCAGTGCTTCGACAATATCGAAGGCGCGCTGAAGGCGGTCGATTCGTGCCTGGAAGATGTCGTCCAGTCGAAGATCTTCATTCCCTATGTCGACGATGCCAAGGCGGTCATGACCTATGTCGGCGAGCGGTTTCGCGGCATCGATCCGCAGCGCACGGTCACCTGCTCTCCGCTGGGCGCACCGGACTTCAAGGTCGAAATCGAAGTAACGGCCTATCGCGGCGCATCGAAGAGCGAGATCGAGGAAATCACGATTTCGCTTGGCTGACCGGCCCGGCCGGTGAAACCGGACTTGAAACCCGGGGCCGCCGCAAGGTCGGCGACCCCGGGTTTTTCAATGGGCGCGGTCGGATGACAAGGCGTTTTTCGGATTGAGTTGCCGTCGCGGGTTCATGGGATTATTGCTCTCTGGCCGGACGAATGTGTGCCGGTGCCTGCAGCAGGCATCATTGTTGCGGACTGAAGGCCGGAAAGAGAAGAAGCCATGCCAAAGCCCCGTATTATCGTCGGCATTTCAGGCGCCTCCGGTGCCGTCTACGGCATCACCGTTCTGGACATGCTGCGCCAAGCCGGGATCGAGACACATCTGGTCGTCAGCAAGTCGGGCGAACTCACGCTGTCGGAAGAAACGGGGCTGAAGCTGAAAGACCTCGAGCACCGGGCCGATCACATTCATCCGGTCAAGAATGTCGGGGCGTCGATTGCCAGCGGTTCATTCAAGACGATGGGCATGATCATTGCGCCGTGTTCCGTCCGCACGGCTTCGGAAATCTCCTCGGGGATAACATCATCGCTGCTGACGCGCGCCGCCGACGTGGTTTTGAAGGAACGGCGCAGGCTGGTGCTGATGGTGCGCGAAACGCCGCTTCATCTCGGGCATCTGCGAACGTTGACCCAGCTTGCCGAGATGGGGGCCGTCGTTGCGCCGCCGATGCCGGCATTTTATGCCGCGCCGGACAGTATCGACAGCATGGTGCGCCATTCCCTCGGCCGCGTCCTAGATCTCTTCGACATCGAAACCGATATCGTCCGCTGGACGGGGTTTTCATCGTCATGACGCCGCATTCCGGCACAAAATCTAGGATTTGACCGTTTCGTAGGATGTCAGGCCGAGATCGATGACGGCGATTGCCAGCAGGCGCACCATGGCGGCATGCGCGCCGTCCGGGTCGCGGGCGCGGATGCACTCTATCACGTCTCCATGAACGGCAAGCGAGGCGCCCGGTTCGCGTGCGCCCTCCATCGACATGCGAAACGCGATCGATAGCGCCGTGCCGATCATGTTCGACAGATGCATGAAAACGATATTGGCGGAGGCCTGGAGCAGAACCACGTGATAGTGGATATCGGCCTTGTTGAAACGCTCGAAATCGCCTTCCGCCCTGGCCTCGCTCATTTCGGCAAAGGCAGAATCAAGCCGTTTCAGGTCATCGGGGTTGGCTCTAATCGCGGCAAGCCGCGCCGCGGCCGGTTCGATCACCTGCCGGGCCTCGATCAGCGACAGCACGAAATCGGGGCCGGGATCGATTTCCATCGCCCAGGCCAGAAGATCGGAATCGAGCATGTGCCAGGCCGAACGCGGCAGCACCACCGTGCCATGGCGCGGCCGGGCCTCGATCATGCCCTTGTCCTTCAGCGTCCGGATCGCCTCACGCAAGGCGCTGCGGCTGACCCCGAGATTTTCGCACAATTCCGCTTCCGGCGGCAGCACATGACCGGCCGGATACTCGCCTTTCAGAATCGGAAAGGCCAGGCGCGTCACCGTGCGGCGATGAACGCGCGGCTTGCTGCGCGGTGAAGCGCTTGCGTCGTCGAGCATTGCAGTCCTTTTAAATCAGATTAATGAAAGCCTATACAGCCGGAAACCTGCGGTCAATCCGTGGGTTTAGGTAATTAGTCTGATTAATGGTTTGACAAACCCCATTAGTCGGATTAATGAAATCAGCCAGTCGAGTGCATCGGGAGGAGCGCTTCATGGCGATCAGCGAAGCCAAACGAAGAAACCGCGGCGAGCGCATGCGCGGCACAGGCGCCCTCTGGCTCACGGTATCGCCGTTTCTCATCATCTTTCTGGCGTTCTCGTTCTTCCCGGTCGTCTTTTCGGCCTGGCTCGGGTTCAACCGGTGGGACGGATTTTCGCCGCCGCAGTTCGTCGGTTTCGACAACTACCTGACCGCGCTGGGCGATCCGGTTTTCCGCAAGGCGGTCTGGAATACCGTCTATATCTGGCTCGTCTCGACGGTGATCACCGCGGGACTGGCGCTGACGCTTGCGGTCGTCATCAATGAATACGCCGTTTTCGGCCGCACCTATTTCCGGCTCGTCTTCCTGCTGCCGCTTCTGGTCGCCCCGGCCATCGCCGCGGTCATTCTCAGGGTGTTCTTCACCGCCAATGGCGGGCTGGTGAACATGCTGATCGGCGAGGTCACCGGCACGCCGACCTATTTCAGCTGGTTCGATTCCACCGTGTGGATCAAGCCGCTGGTCGTCCTGCTGGTGGTCTGGCGCTGGACCGGCTGGCATATGATCATCTTCCTGGCCGGGCTTCAGGCGATCTCGCGCGACATCTACGAGGCCGCGCGGATGGAAGGCGTCAGCCGGTGGTCGATCTTCAGCCGCATCACCATGCCGCTTTTGGCGCCATCGATTGCCTTTTCGGTGATCACGGCGACCATCGGCGGCCTGCAGATGTTCGACGAACCCTATGTGCTGACACAGGGCACCGGCGGCACCGATGACGCGGCCAGCACGCTTGGAATGTATCTCTACGCGACCGCCTTCACCCAGTTCGATTTCGGTCTTGGCGCCGCGGTCAGCTGGTACATCTTCATTGCCGTGGTCGCCATGACCCTCATCTATCGCCGCATCAGCGCCAATCTGGGAGCCACGACATGAGACAGCTCTGGGCGAATTCCGAGCGCCGCTGGAACCTGATCCTGACCATCGGGCTGCTGTTGCTCTCCCTCGTTTTCGTGATGCCGCTCTACTGGACGGCGGTGTTTGCGACGCGGTCTCTTGCCGAGGTCTTCCAGTTCCCGCCGCCATTGTGGTTCGGCGACCAGCTGATGGAGAACTACAGCCGGATCGCGGACGTGTTTCCGCCCCTCAGGCCGGTCTGGAACTCCATCGCCGTTGTGGTGCCGAAGACGATCGGTCTGGTGCTGGTGTCGAGTTTTGCCGGCTATGGACTGGCGCGCTATACCGGCCGCCCGAGCCACAAATTCCTGCTTGCGGTCACCTTTGCCACCCTGTTCTTTCCGCCGTCGCTGGCGCTGATACCGTTTTTCCTGCAGATGAGCTGGCTGGGCTGGCTCAACACCTTCTGGCCGTTGATCGTGCCGGCCATTGCCTCCGGCTTCGGCGTTGTGTGGATGTACACCTATATCGGCTCCTCGATCCCCGTCGAGCTTTACGAGGCGGCGGAAATGGACAATTCCGGCCCGATCGCAACCTTCTGGTTCGTCGTGCTTCCGATCATCCGGCCCGGTCTCGCAGCCCTTGGCGTGTGGACCCTGATCAGCACCTGGAACGAATTCCAGATTCCCTTGGTCGTGCTGGCGGACGGCGCGAAGTTCACCGTGCCGCTGGCGCTGACGCTTTTGTCGCGCACGCATTTTTCCGACACACCCGCAGTGATGCTGGCGACCCTGATCGGGCTCGTTCCGGTGTTCATCCTGTTTGCGCTTCTGTCGCGACAGTTCATCGCCGGTCTCACGTCCGGAGCGGTGAAGTAATCATCCGAAGGTCCACTCAGGGAGGAAACAATGGATCTGACACGACGCAGAATGCTGGCAATGTCCATGGCGACGCTGGTCGCCCGCCCCGTCTTCGCGCAGGGAACGCCGATGGCGGTGGACCCCGACTTGAGCGCGACGATCAGTGTGTGGACGTGGCCCAATAATGACCGCACCTTCACGGCGCTGATGCCCGCTTTCAACAAGGTGTATCCCAATATCACCGTCAATGTTCAGGGCTTCCCGAACGCGAATTCGAACTATCTCAACACCGTTCAGCGCGCTCTTCTGTCCGGGGCCGGCCCGGATGTGGCGATGATCGAACTCAACGAACTGGCGCTTCTGCGGCAGCGTCCGCAATGGGTCGATCTCGCCGCCGAGCCGTTCAATGCCGGTCCTCTGCTTGAGGATTTTGCCGGTTTTGCCGCCGATAACGTCAAGACGGACAATGGCAAGATCGTCGCACTGCCGAAGCACACCGGCCCCGGCGCCATGTTCTATCGCCGCGACATCTTCGATGAGGTCGGGCTGCCCTCCGAACCCGATGCGGTGGCCGACACTTTCGCGACCTGGGACGCTTTCCTTTCGGAAGGCAGCAAGATGATCGTCCCCAACGAGCGGTGGATGATCGCCAACGGCCTCGAGATCCTGACGGTGCGCATGGGCCAGGCCGGCATTGGCTGGTTCGATGCCGACGGCAATCTTCAGCTCGACAATCCGGTCATCATCGATGCGCTTGACCTGATCGATCAGGCGGGCAAGGCGAAACTGATCTCGCCGTTTTCCATGTGGTCGCCCGAATGGCAGTCCGCTTTCGGCAAGGGGCAGATCGCCACGATCATGTCGGGCAACTGGTTCGGCGGGTTGCTGAAGCGGGCCTTTGCGCCCAACGACGCCGGAAAATGGGGTGTCTCGCCGGTTCCCGCCGATGAAAACGGCAGCCGGTCCTGGAACTATGGCGGCGACTTTATCGGCGTGCTCAACACCTCGAAAAACAAGGAAGCCGCCTGGGCCTTCATCCACTGGCTCGTCACCGATAATGAAAGCCTGAAGCAGCAATACCAGAACGACGACCTCTACCCCGCCTACCTGCCGGCCGGGAGCGCCGACTGGATCAATTTCGAGGATCCCTATTATGGCGGCCAGAACGTCAACACGGTTTTTGCCGAGGTGCAGCGCACGATGAAATCATGGCCGTTGAATACCCATGACCGCCTGGCGGGAGATGCCGTCCAGGTCGCCGTCGATAATGTCGCCAAGGGCGTGGAAACGCCCGAACAGGCGCTTGAAACCGCGGAAAAGCGGATCAGGGCGCGCCTCTGATACCTGAAATTCCCGGCGGGCCGTGGTCCGCCGGCGCTTGACCCACTGTTTGAGAATGGACCTCCAGCATCATGCTTCACGAAATCGAGCTTTCCGGCGAATGGGACTTTGCGCTTGACCCTGAAGGACAGGGCCTGCGCGCAGACTGGCACACCGCCGCCTTCGAAGACAGCATCGCCTTGCCCGGAACCATCGATCTGGCCGAAAAGACGCCGGCCGGACCGAGCGCCGGCATGGCCTATCTGACCCGCCGCCATCCCTATGTCGGGCCGGCCTGGTATGCCCGCGATTTCGTCGTGCCGGACAGTCAGGCCGGTCTGCATCACGATCTGATGCTGGAACGCCCGCACGGCGAAGTGCGGGTCTGGATCGACGGCCTCGAAATCGGTCGCGATCTCGGGCTTTGCACACCGAACATGTTTCTGCTCGGCCAGCTCGAGCCGGGCAACCACCGGATCGTGCTTCGGGTCGACAATTCCGATTTCCCCAATGTCGGCCAGGCCATTCGCGAAAAAAATCCGGACGTGGCGCATTCGACCTCGGAGCATACGCAGTCGAACTGGAACGGCATCGTCGGCGCGATACGCATCGAGGCCCGCGCCGGGCGGATCGCCCGGCTGGATGTGACCACCGGCAAGACGGGCATCGACCTTCGCATCGAACTCGACGCGCTTGATCCGAGCCGCACATGGCCGACCTTCTGGACCGAAGGCGGGCATGTCGATGAACTTCACCTGACGGCAACGCTGGATGACGGGCGCGCGGTTTCGCAGGTTCTGCCGCTTGATATCGACTCTGGCTATACGCCGCTTGACCTCACCATGCCGCTGCCGGTGGATGCTGCCCGCTGGGACGAGTTCTCGCCGGCCATCCATCGTCTGAAGGCGGAATGGCGCCGCGACGGGGCGCCGGTCGATTTTCGCGAGACGGATTTCGGCCTGCGCCATATCGAGCGTGAAGGCCGTCACATCCGCCTGAACGGTCGCCGCATCTTCCTGCGCGGCACGCTCGATTGCTGCATCTTCCCGAAGACCGGCCACCCGCCGATGGACCGGGAGGGCTGGCGCGTTGCCTTCGGCAGCGTGCAGGAACACGGGCTCAACCATGTGCGGTTTCACAGCTGGTGCCCGCCGCGCGCGGCCTTCGAGGTCGCCGACGAACTGGGCCTTTACCTTCATGTCGAAACGCCGGTCTGGTGCGCTCTCGGCTCCGATCCTGAGATCGACGCGTTCACCCGCCGGGAAGCGGAGCGGATCGTCGCCGAATATGGCAATCATCCCTCCTTCGTGATGTTGACGGTCGGCAACGAGGTGTCAGGTTCCGGCCTGCATGCCTGGCTGGAGCGGTTTCTGGAGGAGTGGTGCGGCCGCGATCCGCGACGCCTTTATAATGGCGGTTCAGGCTGGCCCTCGCTCAAGCGCGCCGACTATCTGTCCAAACCGGAGCCGCGCAGCCACCGCTGGGGCGAGGGGCTGGAAAGCCGCCTGAACGCGCGCTCGCTCGAAACCGAAACCGACTGGAGCGAATGGGTTCAGGCCGAAAAGGTTCCGCTGCTCGGACATGAAATCGGGCAATGGTGCGTTTATCCCGATCTGGATTCCATTCCGCGTTACGACGGTCCGCTGGCGCCCGATGCCTTCGACATCGTCGCCCGCGACCTTGAAAGCAAGGGACGGCGCGACAGCGCCTACGAAAAGATGATGTGCTCGGGCGCATTGCAGACGGCGCTTTACAAGGAGGATATCGAGGCAAGCCTGCGCACCCCCGACTATGCCGGTTTTCAGTTGCTCGGCCTGCAGGATTTTCCCGGTCAGGGCACCGCGCTGGTCGGCGTCGTCGATGCCTTCTGGTCGGCGAAACCCTATGATGATCCGGTCGCGTTCCGTCGCTTCTGCGGTCCTGTCGTACCGCTGTTGCTGGCGCCCGGCTTCGTGCTGACAAAGGGCGCGGCCTTTACCGCCGGCGCGGCGGTGTCGCTGTTTACCCAGCACGATCTGGCTGCAGGCGAGGCGCGCTGGAGCGTGCAGGATCGCGATGGCGGGCTTCGGGCCGAAGGCACCATCGCCCACGATCTGCTTCAGACCGGCGACCTTCACCATCTGGGCGACATAACGGTGGCGACGGACGGGCTGGCGCAGGGCCGCTACACGCTGACGCTTTTCGTTGGCGGGGCGGACAACAGCTGGGATTTCTGGGTGTTTGCCGAGGAAAAGGCCGACCTTCCGATTGTCACTCGTCTCGGCGCGGCGGAACTGGAAAGGCTTATGGCGGGCGAAAGCCTTGTCTTTGCGCCTGCGCCGGAGACCATCGTCCCCAATGCCGAACTCGGCTTTACCACCCTGTTCTGGAACACGGTCTGGACCGATGGCCAGCCGCCGCAAACGCTTGGCCTCATCAACCGCACCGAACATCCGGTCTTCAGCACGTTCCCGGCGGAGCGGCCAAGCGGCTGGCATGAATGGGAACTGCTGCACGATCGCCGGGCGCTTGATCTCGATGGCCTCGGCTTCGGGCGGATCATCGATGTGATCGATGACTGGAACCAGAACCGCGACCTTGCGCTGCTGGCCGAGGCAAAGGTCGGTGCGGGACGGCTGATCGCGTCCGCGATCGATCTCACCACGCCGGGACGTCCTGTCGCAGCAGCACTTTCGGCCGCCATCGCCCGTCATCTGGCCGCGCCGGAAACGGATGCACCCGAGTTGACGCCCGATGCTGTCAGCGCATGGGTGAAGCGCATGATCACAGGGGAGGCTAAGCCATGAGCAGCATAGAACTGTCCTCGGTCCGCAAGGCCTTTGGCGCGCTGGAGGTCATTCGCGATATCGACCTGTCGGTCGCCGAAGGCGAATTCTGCATCTTCGTCGGCCCGTCAGGCTGCGGCAAGTCGACCCTGCTCAGGCTGATCGCCGGTCTTGAGACCATGAGCGGCGGCGATATCAGGATCGGCGACACGGTGGTCAACGATCTTGCCCCGGCCGAGCGGGGGCTAGCCATGGTGTTTCAGTCCTACGCGCTTTATCCGCACATGACCGTGCGCCAGAACATGAGCTTCGGCCTGCGCCGCACCGGCCATTCGAAAGCCGAGACGGAAGCGCGCGTGAAGGAGGCGGCGATCATTCTCCAGCTTCAGCCGCTGATGGATCGCAAACCCTCGCAGCTTTCCGGCGGTCAGCGCCAGCGGGTGGCCATCGGCCGGGCGATCGTCCGAAAGCCGCGCGCCTTCCTGTTCGACGAACCGCTCTCCAATCTCGATGCCGAACTGCGCGCGCAGATGCGCGTGGAACTGGCCGAGCTTCACCGCCAGTTGGGCGCAACGATGATCTACGTCACCCATGACCAGGTCGAGGCAATGACGCTCGCCGACAAGATTGTCGTGCTGCGCGATGGCCGGATCGAACAGATCGGCACGCCGGACACGCTCTACAATGATCCGGACAATATCTTCGTTGCCGGCTTTATCGGATCGCCACGGATGAACCTGCTGAAGCTCGAAGGCAGCCCGCTGACCAACGGAAAACTTTCCCCGCCCGCCGGCGCGGTGACGGTTGGTTTGCGTCCGGAAAGCCTCGAGATCGGCAACGATATTGCCGCAAAGGTCGGTGTCGTCGAAAATCTCGGCGGCACGTCGATCATCCACGCCGATCTCGGTGATGGCCAGACCATCATCGCCGAGGCACGCGGCGCCACCCGCCCGCAAACGGGCACGGAAATCGGTTTTGCCCTGCCGTCGCAGCCGTTCTATTTCGACGGTGAGGGCCAACGCATACGCAATGGAGCAGTCACATCATGAAAATCACGGCGCTGAAGACATTTCTGGTCGCCCCGCGATGGCTGTTTCTCAAGATCGAGACCGATGAGGGCATTTGCGGCTGGGGCGAGCCGGTGATCGAGGGTCGCGCGCTGACCGTGCGACAGGCGGTGGCGGAACTTGAGGATTATCTCGTCGGCAAGGACCCTCTGCGCATCGAAGACCACTGGCAGGCAATGTATCGCGGCGCCTTCTATCGCGGCGGCCCGATCCTGATGAGCGCGATTGCCGGCGTCGACCAGGCGCTGTGGGATATCAAGGGCAAGGCGGCGGGCCTGCCCGTGCATCAGCTTCTCGGCGGCCCCTGCCGCGATCGTATCCGCATCTATTCATGGATCGGCGGCGATCGCCCCTCCGATGCCGCGAAGGCCGCGCGGGAAACCGTGGATCGCGGCTTTTCCGCCCTGAAGATGAACGGCACGGCCGAGATGCAGATCGTCGACAGCCATGCCAAGATCGACGCCGCTGTCGAAACGCTTGCCGCCGTGCGCGCGGAAGTCGGTCCTTATATCGGTATTGCCGTCGATTTTCACGGGCGGGTGCACCGGCCGATGGCCAAGGCGCTGATCCGCGAACTGGAACAGTTCCGCCTGATGTTCATCGAGGAGCCGCTGTTGTCGGACCATATCGATGCACTTGGCGAGGTCGTGCGCGGCGCGACCACGCCGATTGCGCTGGGCGAGCGGCTTTATTCGCGCTGGGATTTCCGCAAGGTTTTTGAATCGCGGGTGGTCGACATCATCCAGCCGGATCTCAGCCATGCCGGCGGCATTTCCGAATGTCGCAAGATTGCTGCCATGGCCGAGGCTTATGACGTGGCGTTTGCGCCGCATTGCCCGCTCGGACCGATTGCGCTGGCCGCCTGCCTGCAGGTCGACGCCGTCAGCCACAACGCCTTCATTCAGGAGCAGTCGCTCGGCATCCACTATAACGGCAAGGGCAGCGATCTGTTCGACTACCTTAAGGACCCGAACGTATTCAACTATGCCGATGGCAGCGTGACGATCCCGTCCGGTCCGGGGCTTGGGATCGAGATCAACGAGGAAGCAGTGGTCGAAGCCGCCAAAACCGGGCATAACTGGCGAAATCCGCTGTGGCGGCATGAGGACGGTACTGTCGCGGAATGGTAGGCGATTGGTGAGCGCCTCTCTCCGGGGCCCGCCAGCTCTTCAACAGCGGTCCCTGATACCTTCGAGCGGCATCAGGGCATTCAGCGGGGCTTGAATGATCGCAAACCCCGTTTCAGCTTTCATAATCTGTTTTTCAATTGTTCATAGGCGGCCTTCAGGCCGCCCAAGGTGGCCGCCTCGGCATCGATGCGCTGCACTTCCGCGCCGCGTGCCGTCAGCACGCGGGCGTAGAGATCGGCAAGCTGTTCGCTGCCGATCAGCGCCACCGGCCGGCGCGACCAGAGTTGATGCAATGCCACCACTTCGGCGCCGATCAGCAAGCCCGAAAGCTGTGCCGGTCCCGTCTGCGCTGCGTTCAAAAGCCGGTCTGCGCGGATCGAGAACAGGTTGGTCAGCGCCTGTCCGGGGTTTTCGGCGGCCGTCTCTGCCGCCTGATCGAAGCTCGCCATGTCCCATGCAGGTCCGGCAAGAGCCTGATGCAGCACCGAGTGGTCGCGCAGCAGGGAGAAGACCTCTCCGGTCATGGTCGTCTTGAAGGATTTCACCATGCCTTCGGCGCAGCGTACCCATTTGCAATGGGTGCCGGGCATGCACAGGACCCCATCGAAATCCGGCGTCATCGCCAGAAAGCCGGCTGCCTGGGTTTCTTCGCCGCGCATCACGTCCGGCGGCTCCTGCTGGCACATGCCAGGCAGAATGAAGACCTTGAGATCGGGCGAGGTTGCGGGAACCCTGATGCTCTGGTCCGCACCGGGCGGCGGACCGGGAACGGCGCAATAGCCGGCTTCCGCCCACCCCTCGCGCGCCCCTGCCATGCCGCAGATGACAACCGGCAGCGCCGTATCTTGCCGCTCGACCCCGCTTAGCAGTTCGCCGAGCACGCCGGCAAAGGCCTCCGGTTTCAACACGCCCATGCCGCGCGGGTCCTCGCGGTATTGCAGCACATCGCCCGACGGCCCCATGACCCAGACGCGCAGGTTGGACGTGCCCCAGTCCACAGCGACCCATTCGGGGTGTTCGGTCATGGTTGCCTTCTCCGCTAACAGTGTGTTCCTAATCATGAAAGACAACCGAGCGTCCGCCGTCGATCATGATCGTTTCGGCATTGATGAACGGCGCTTCGTCGGACGCCAGAAAGACGGCGGTCATCGCCACTTCTTCCGGTTGGCCGATCCGCTTCGGCGGATGCAGGTCTTCCGCCTTGCGCCGTTCGGCGGCCGGATCGTCAAAGCCGTTCCAGTAGATCTGGGCGATTTCGGTATCGATATAGCCGGGCGCGATGGCATTCACACGGATGCCCTCGGCGGCATATTCAATGCCGAGCGCGCGGGTCAGGCCGATCAGCCCATGTTTTGCCACCGGATAGGGAAAGGTGTGCGGAATGATCTTGAAGCCGTGCGAACTGGCAATGTTGACCACCGAACCCTGCCGCTGCTTGCGCATGGCCGGCAGCACGGCTTCGGTCATCGCCCAGCAGGCCTCCAGATCGAGCGCCATGCAGCGCGCCCATTCCGCACGCGGCATTTCATGTGGTCGGTAGAAGACATTCGCACCGGCATTGTTGACCAGCACATCGATATGGCCGAACCGCTCCAGTGCCATGGCCACAACCGCATCGATATCGGCCTGGCGGGTGACATCGGTCTCTTGAAACAGACCGCCGACGGCAGCGGCCGTTGCCGCGCCGGTCTCAACATTGCGTTCGGCGACGATCACCTGCGCGCCTTCTGCCGCGAAACAGCGGGCAATGGCGGCGCCGATGCCCTGTCCGGCGCCGGTAATGATTGCGACCTTGTCCTTCAGACGTCCACTCATCGCGTTTTCTACTCCTCTGCGGCTGCGGGGCGCGCCTGTTCCATGTCCTCGCGCGCCCGGGCAATCAGTTCGCGCATAACCGCTTCCGCTTCGTCCGGCTGCCGCAGCCGGATGGCTTCCAGAAGCTGACGATGCAGCGCGATCGCATCGTCAAAGGAATGGCTGGCGCGGTTGGTCAGGCGGAAACTGGCGAGCAGCGCGCCGCGAATGGCCACGCCGAACTGCACGAAAACCCAGTTTCCGCTGGCGGCAAGAATAGCAGTGTGAAAATCGAGATCCGCCTGGCTCCAGGCTTCCGTGTCGCGGCCGCTGGCCTCGACCATGGCCTCGAATGCCTCGGTCACCGCAATCAGCGCTGCATTGTCGGCATTGGTTGCCGCCTGCCGCGCCGAAACGGGCTCCAGCACTTCACGCGCCTGAAGCAGCGCGTCGTAAAAGGCAAAATCCTGTTCGTGGTCGAGGGCGGCATCCAGAAGCAGCGGGTCGAGCATGTTCCACGCCGCCCGTGGCTGCACAACGGTTCCGGCCCGCGGGCGCGACCGGATAAGCCCCTGGGCGACCATATACTGCATGGTCTCACGCAGTGTCGTGCGGCTGACCTTGAAGCGCGCCATAAGTTCCGCCTCGCTCGGCAGCAAGGCGCCCTCCGGCATTTCGCCGCCGACAATGGCATTGACGAATTCGCTCAGGCAGCCGGCCATGACCTTGCGGCCGGCGCCACCGGATTTTTCCGACAGTCGCGCTCCGGCTGTCGCCTCCTGCTCCGGCCTGCCAGCCATGATCCCGTTTCCTCCCGTGCAAAGAGATCGTACCCGGCATTTTATATATCGTATTTTATTTTTATTAAATAGTATTTATTTTCAAAGTTGATGCAGCCGCCTTTGAAACAAGCGATCTGCCGCAATGACCGTGAGGGTGGCGATACCGTCAGAGCGTGGCGAAGCGGGCCGGTGTGCGGCTGTAGAACAGGGCCAGGTTCTGGCCTGACAATGCCATCAGCAGTCTGTCGATCTTTTCCGTTGATGCGATGACGGTGATCTGCAGGGGTTGTCCGGCCACATCCATCAGCGTCATCGCATGGGTCATGCCGTCATGGCCGCGGCCGATCAGCCCGCCGGAAAGCGTTGCGCCTTCGATGCCGTGGCGTTCGATTTCGCCGAACAGCCACTGGCCCAGCGGCTGGTGGCCGTGCATCCGGTCCTGCTGGGTCCAGAAGGTCAGGATTTCGCCTTCGGTTTCGTTCAGTGTGGTCATGACTTGCTCTCGGGTGTGATGTCCGTATCGATATCCGCAATCACCGACATGCCGGCGCGCATCAGATCCATCTGCGGCTGTCCGGGCGCGATTTCGATGCGGACCGGAAGTCGCTGCGCAACCTTGGTGAAATTGCCCGTGGCATTGGCCGGCGCGACGGCGCTGTAGCTGACATTGCTGGCCGGCCCGAGGCTGGCCACCGTTCCGGAAAATTCCCGCCCCGGTATGGCATCGACGCTGAGCGTGACGGGCTGGCCAGCGCGGACATGCGCCAGTTGGGTTTCGCGGAAGTTCGCGGTGACGTAGATCTCGCTGAGCGGCACGATCGACATGGCGGTCGAACCGGTCGTGACATAATCGCCGATGCGCAGGTTCTGCTGGCCGATCGTGCCGGAAACCGGCGCCTTGATCTCGGCATAGCTCAACCGCAACTCCGCCAGATCGAGCGCGGCCTGTGCCTGTTGCACGGCGGCGAGCGCCGATTTCTGTTGTCCTGCATAAATGTCGAGCTGCTGGCGCTGGGCGGCGAGATTGGCACTATCGGCGGCCCGCCGCGCCTTCACGGACGCAAGGCTTGAGACCATTTCATCCAGCACGGCCTGTGTGCCGGTTCCGCGCTCTGCCATGTCGCGGGCGCGTTTTTCCTTGCTCTCGGCCAATATCAGCGCCGCGTCGTCGGCATCGAGGCTCGATTGCGCGGCCGCGATCAGCGAATGCTGCTGGGTGATCTGCGCCGCAAGGGTCGCCTGCGCCGCCTCGGCGGCCGCCAGTGCGGCCTTGGCGGCGTTCACCTCCAGCGTCAGGTCGTGATCGTCAAGCACGGCCAGCAAATCGCCTTTTTCGACCTTCTGGTTTTCCGCCACCAGAAGCCTGGCGACACGGCCCGAGACCTCGGGGGCGACATTGGTGTAATCGGCCTCGAGATAGGCATCATTGGTGCTTTGATGACGGGAATCCGCCTCCGCGCGATTGACATAATATCCGGCGCCCAGCAGCAGCAGGGCAACGACCGGAACGACGATTTTCGGTTTGGCAAAGGACATTGCTTGATTTTCCTGATTGGCGGGCGCGGCTATTTTTCCGACGGCGCGGGGCGGGTCATCGGCGCGGGAATGTAGTGGCTGAGGAGGGCGAGCGGGGCGAGCAGCAGCGCAATCACGCCGAGCACGCGGTAACAGTCGGCAATCGTCAGCGTCATCACCTGTGCTGCAATCATGCCGTCCAGCGCATCCGGGCTTGCGGCAGCGGGCAGATGACCGGATACGGCCGCCGCGTGGCCCACAAGCACCGAACTGTGGAAATGTTCGCGGATCAGTTCAAGGCGTCCGACCGCGGCCACGCCCACCACCGTGCCGGCGGCCCGCAGCGTGTTCACCAGACCGGCGATATAAGGCCCTTCCATCTGCTGCACGACCGATGTGGCAAGAAACAGCATGGAGACGACGGCCATCGGTTGACCGATCGCCTGCAGGATTTGCGCGGGAACGAATTGCCGCCATGTCCAACTCGGATCAATTTGTGCGCCCCAGAAACAGGCCAGCCCGATCAGCACCAGCCCGCCTGCCAGAACATAGCGGGCGTCGACCCATTTTTGATAGAGCAGGGCAGCCACCACCGATCCCAGCACGATCTGCGGCAGTCCGATGATCAGCCCGATCGGAGCGACCTGAAGCGCCCGGTAGTTCTGAAGCGCGCCGAGGAAGGTCGCCGGCAGGCCCGCTCCGGAATAGAGCACGCCCAGAAGGATAAAGAAGATTGTGAAACCGACCTGAAGGTTGCGCCGCCCCAGAAGTTCGAAGCGGATGAAGGGCGAGGGATGTGCCAGCTCCGAGGCGATGTAGGCGGCAAGGCAGATCGCGGATCCGATCAGGCAGAAACAGATCAGCGGCGAGTTGAACCAGTCCAGCCGGTTGCCCTGACTGAACGCGATGGCCAGCAGGAACAGTGCCGGAATGCCGGTCAGAAAGCCTGCCAGGTTGAATCCCTTGAACCGGGGCCAGATGACCGGCTCCTTCGGCAGGCCCCAGCCCACCAGCAGCGCGCAGAGCGCGGCAGCCGGCAGAAACTGCCACGACACCCAGCGCAGGTCAGCCGCCGTGTCGGTCCAGTGGCCGACGACCCAGATCGCGACATTCGGCGTGAAGGTGGCCGTCAGCGCATAAAGCGCCAGCCCGTGCAGGCGAATTGCCGGCGGCAGGAACCGCAGCGCCATCATCATCAGGATCGGGATCAGCGCGCCGCCGCTGATCCCCTGAACCAGCCGCAATGCCAGAAGCAGATGCAGGTCGACGATGAACGGCTGGACCAACGCGACAAGAGCGGTGGTGCCGAGCACGATCATGTAGAACCGGCGGACGGTCAGCGTGATGGCGAACCAGGTCGCAAACGGCATCACCAGAAGCTCGCCTGCGGAATAAAACGATGTGATCCACGAGCCGCCATCGATCCCCTGTCCCATCGCGCCGCGAATATCGCTGAGGGCAAGGCCGCCCGCGCGGCTGTTGAGCCCCGACATCATCGCCGAAATAAGCACGCCTGTCAGCGTGGCGACGATGCGTGCATCAAGCACTGGCGGCGCTGCCGGTCTGGGGGCGGCAGGCTGTTGGGGCGGCGTGTCCGTGCTGGACGCGGCAGAGGCGGTGACAGCGGTCATCGGATAAACCCGAATCTTTAAAGGGAGGATGGTAACGCTTGTTACCAGTCGTGCGATACGATATGGTAATATTCATTACCAAAGTCAACCAAAAAAGTCCGATGCCCCAGACCTGCCCTGACGATCCCCGCCGTGCCGCCCTGATGTCCGCAGCGGCAGAACTGTTCCTTGAGCGCGGTTTCGCCGCCACCAGTATCGATGCGATTATCGAGCGGGCAGGGGGGTCGAAGCGCACGATCTACGCACTGTTCGGCAACAAGGAAGGGCTTTTCGAGGCGCTTGTGGCCGATAGCACCGCCAAGCTCTATTCCGGCGTTTTCCATGAGGAGGACGCGGACAGAGCCGGGCTGGAAGGGGCGCTGACACAGTTTGCGGAGCATTTGCTCGAACTGTTTTCCCGGCCAAGCGCAATCGGGCTTTACCGGCTCGTCGTGTCGGAGGCCGGGCGCTCCCCGGAACTGGTCTCCTATTTCTTCCGCACCGGCCCCGCCAAAAGTCTCGACTGGGTGAAACGGCTTTTGCAGGCAGCCCATGAGCGCGGCGAGATCGTCTGCCCCGATCCCGAACTGACGGCCAGTCAGTTTCTGGGGCTGGTGCGCGGCGAAACCTATCTGACAATTGTTCTCGGACAGCGCCCGCCGTTGACGGAACAGGAAATCCCGGAAATGGCGCGACAGGCAACGCAGCTTTTCCTGTGGGGCTTGCACCGGGAAAATGCGTCCGGCAGCACCGGGAAGGCCGAAGCGGCGGAAATGTGAGTGCCTGTATGACGAGAGCAGTTTGACGACAAAGCCGCCTCAAACTCTGCGTCATTCTCGGGCTTTGACCCGAGGATCCAGGGCCACACGATGTAGGCTTGCTTGACGCGCCTTTCGCCTCATGGGCCGGAGCGGAATGGATGCTCGGATCACGTCCGAGCATGACACCTGTGGGGACGGGTGACAAAGCTCGCCTCGCTCTCCTTCGTCACCCTCGGGCTTGTCCCGAGGGTCTAAGCACGCATGAACGCGACAAGCGTATCGGGAAAAGTAAATTTAAAACAAACTATTACGGACCACCAACGCCGCTCGTGTTGAGCGGTGGTTAGATCCTCGGGACAAGCCCGAGGATGACGTCAGTAAACGAAAGCCGGCCCGAAAGGCCGGCTTGCTTATCGCTTTTGTCTTGCTCTTGTGTAGGCGATCAGGCTGCCTTGGAAAGAGCCGGGCGTTCGGTTTCCGACAATGCGCGGTGAAGCGCGATGATCACCGGATCGAGCGCATCGCGGTCGACGATGAACTGAACGTCGACATTGCGCGGTCCCTGGCTGGCGCCGATGGCTTCGTGGCCGGCAGCGGCGATTGCCTGAAGGCCACGCGTCAGAACGGAGAGACCGCTCAGGTCGCGACCGACGACCGAGGCCATGGCAATGGCTCTCGACGAAATCTCCGCCGACGGGCAGCGTTCCGACAGGTCCTTTTCCACACGGCGCAGGACCTTCAGCGAACTGTCGACATAATGGGTGATGGTATTGGCGTTGGAGACCTTCGAGACGATCCGCACCTTGTGGCGGGTCAGAACATCGAGGATCGCCGCGTCATAGCCCTTCACGCCGACCATGTCCTGTTCGAACACTTCCAGCGTATAGAGGTCGAGCCCGGTGACGATTTCCACGCCCGGCGTTTCGGCCGGCCGGTCGTCGATCAGCGTGCCCGGGTCCTGCGGCTCGAATGCGTTGGTCACGCGCAGCGGCACGGCGGCGCGGCGCAGCGTCTTGGCCGCCTTCGGATGGATGGCTTCCATGCCGAGATTGGAAAGCTGGTCGGCGACATCGTAGTTGGTGCGCCCCAGCTTGCGGACCTTGTCGGCGCCGACAAGCGCGGGATCGGCGGACGACAGGTGGAATTCCTTGTGAATGATCGCTTCGCTGGCGCCCGAAAGGGCGGCAAGGCGCGAAAAGGTCACTTCGGAATAGCCGCGGTCGAATTCGCTCATCAGCCCTTCAAGGCACTGGGCGTAACCGGTGACGATCGGCATTTCGCTTTTCAGGTCAATGCCGTCGATCCCCTGGCGGATACGGTCTTCGAGGCTGAGATCGCCCTCGTCATGCCAGCCGGACAGGTCGACGAAACGGGCATTCACGCCCTTGCGCTTCAACAGCAGCGTGGTCGCGAACGCCGAATGCGCCTCGCCGAGCCCCGACAGCAGTTCGCGAATCTGGCTCATATGCTCGGTCAACCGGAAGTGGCCGTAGGAGCAGAGCCGCTGCAGGTCGATCAGGCAGTTGCGCGCGCCCAGCATGCGTTCATTCACAAAGGCATCGGCGCGCTCGATATCGGCCGGGTTGTCCAGCACCTTGACGTGAGCTTCCTTCATGGCCTCGGCAACGCGGTCCAGCCGGTCGTGCCAGCCATGATGGCTCTGATTGTTGACGAAAGCCGCATAGACACCCGGCTCACCGGTCTTCTTGTGCTCCAGCAGAAGATTGGTGATGCCGCCAAAGGCGGAGACCACGAAAATCCGTCCGTAGAGTTCGGCCTTGCGCCGTTTGCCGATGATCAGCGTATTGCTGAGTTCATCAATGCGGGACATGGATGTCCCGCCGATCTTTTCGACAGTATGGGGCATGATATCAGGCGTTTTCCTCCGCCGGGGCATAGGATCCGTCTTCCCGGTGCACTTCCGTGCCGGTCACCGGGGGATTGAAGCAGCAGGCCATTACCAGCTCCTCTTCGGAACGAAGGATGTGACGGTCATGCTCGTTCAGCGCATACATCACGCCGGGCTTGATCTGGTGGGTCTCGCCGGTGGCGATATCGGTGATCGAGCCCTTGCCGCTGATGCAATAGACGCTCTCGAAATGGTGCTTGTATTCGAAGGTGTGCTCCGAACCGGCTTCGAGAATGGTGATGTGGAAGGAAAAACCCATGCCGTCGCCGGCCAGCAGCATCCGGATCGAGCGCCATTTGGCATCGGCGACCACGCGGTCCTTGTCGTTTTCGATGATTTCGTTCAGGTCACGTACAATCATTGCGAATTACTCCGCTGCAATCTGGGTTTTGGCGGCCATCGTCTCGCGGACGGCCTCAAGGAGGATGTCGAAGCCTTCGCTGAAGGTCTCTTCGGAAGTGGTGAGCGGCGCCAGCACCTTGACCACCTGGTCCTCATTGCCGGATGTCTCGATGATCAGGCCCTTGTCGAACGAACGGGCGCAGATTTCTTCCGCCAGCTCGCCCGAGCCGACATCGACGCCCTGCATCAGGCCGCGGCCTTTCAGCGTGGCAGCGGGGATTTCCGCAGCGATCCTGGAAAGCGCGCCGGTCAGCATGGTGCTTTTTTCGGCCAGTTCCTTCTGGAAGCGATCGTCGGTCCAAAATTTTTCGATGGCAACGCGGGCGGTCACGAAGGCATGCGTATTGCCGCGGAACGTGCCGTTATGTTCGGCCGGGCCGAAGACGTCGTGTTCGGGGCGGACCAGAACCAGCGCCATCGGCAGGCCAAAACCGGAAACCGATTTGGCCATGGTGATGATGTCCGGCGTTACGCCCATTTCCTCGAACGAGAAGAAATGGCCGGTGCGGCCGGAGCCAGCCTGAATGTCGTCGATGATCAGCAGCGCGCCGTGATTGTGCGCGATATCGGCCATGCGGCGGATCCATTCGGGAGAAGCGGCATTCAGCCCGCCTTCGCCCTGCACGGTCTCGAACATGATCGCCGCCGGTTCGTCGACGCCGCTGGACGGGTCGGCGAGCATCTGTTCCAGAAGTGCTGCACTGTCGACGCCTTCGGCGTAATCGTCATAGGGAATGCGCGTGACGCCGGACGTATCCATCGAAGCGCCGCCGCGGTGATAGCCGTTGCCGGTGGCGGCAAGCGCGCCCATGGTGACGCCGTGAAAGCCGTTGGTAAAGGCAATCACATTGGTGCGGCCGGTCGATTTGCGGGCGATCTTCATTGCCGCCTCGACGGCATTGGCGCCGGTCGGGCCGGTGAACATCACCTTGTGGTCCATGCCGCGCGGCTTCAGGATGTGGGTTTCCATCGCCTTGAGGAAATCGCTCTTGGTATCGGTATGCAGGTCAAGACCCTGGGCGATGCCGTCCGACGAGATATGCTCGATCAGCGCCGCCTTCATGTCGGCATCGTTGTGGCCGTAGTTCAGCGAGGAACAACCGGCCAGAAAGTCGATCCAGCGATTGCCGTCCTTGTCGAAGATTTCCGAGCCGCTGGCGCGGGTGAAAGTGGCCGGCATGCTGCGGCAGTAAGAGCGCGCAGCACTTTCGCGGCGCTTGAAAACATCATTCTTGATCATGTCCATAGGCATGAGTCGTCCTTTCGCTTGAAGCGATTTCAGAAAAGAAAACGGGAGTGACAGGCCGCGTGTTAAGCGGCGTTTGCGAGGGCGCGTGCTTCCGGCAGCGTAATCGTCACCATGTGCTCGGTGTCGTGGTGTCCGTCGAAATGGGTATCGCGCTCATAATGCGGGGCATCTGAAAGTTCGCCGCCGAGCGACCGCGTGAAGCTCCTGAACAGGCCCCAGGATGCGTCATTGTCTTCGGTGATGGTCGTCTTGATATGGGTGATGTCGTCGCAGACGTCACGTTCGATCAGGTCGAACAGCATCTTCTTGCCGAGGCCGAGGCCGCGGGCCTTTTCGCCTACGGCAACCTGCCAGACGAACAGCTCCTGCTTGGCAGGAATGAGATGGCCGGAGATCCAGCCGACGATTTCGCCGTCAAGTTCGGCGACAACACAGGTATCCGCGAAATGTTCAGCCTGAATGAGATTGCAGTACATCGAATTTTCGTCGAGCGGCTTGCAGTTCTTCACAAGTGACCAGATTTGGGCCCCGTCCGCTGCAGTGGGCTTGCGCAGGCGGGGCATGCTGGATCGGGGCTTGGTGATATTCCGGGACATCGTCTGACCTTATTTCGATTAGTTAGGCCTCCTAAGTAAATTATCTCTTCGAAAATATCAACCCTCTGCTGGGAATAGTCATAAAACCATAAAGATAAGGAAAAACAGATAAAATAGCCGAGAAGTCCTGAATTTCAGGGAGAAGCAGGAAATTCATTGTGCCTAATTAATTATGTCGATTTTTGGGCTGTCTAAGGCTTTGATCTTCGTGCAATAATGGAGCGATGACGACGACACCCGTTGACCGCGTTGATCAAAGCCTGATTGCGCTCAGGCGGATTCTCCGCGCCACTGAAAATTACGAACGCGATCTGGCGCAGTCGGCCCGGCTGACGCCGGCGCAGCTGCGCGTGCTGCAGATTGTCGAGGAACGCGGCAGCGTGACGCCCAAGGCGCTGGCAACCCAGATGGGCATCCGTCAGGCCTCCGTTACCACGCTGGTCGACAAGCTTGTTGCGCGCGGCATGGTGGAGCGGGTGCCTTCAAAGACCGACCGCCGGCAGACCAATGTCACCGTGACCGATTCCGGCCGGGCCATGGTGGAGAGTGCGCCGGACGCGCTGCAACAGCGCTATGTCGAGGCATTCGAGGGGCTGAAGGACTGGGAACAGGCACAGCTGATCGCATCGCTGGAGCGGGTGGCGACCATGCTGGACGCCGAAAGCATCGACGCTTCGCCGGTGCTGACAACCGGCGAACTGCATTCGGAAAAGCGGCCACGTTAGCCGGGAAGTGATCTCTCGGTCCGAAACGGATTTCCTCATCCTCATGTGTGACGGAGCGCATGGTTCTTTGTGCATGCCTGCGGCGAAAGAGCGCTGCGATTGCATAAAAACTTGACCGAAAAAATCACCTTAATGTAAAAGTTCCTACCTGCTATTTGTCAAAGGAGCTTTTCATGAAGACCGTCGTGCCGTTCGGCATCGCATCCCTCATTCTGGCCGGCGCGGGCCTTGCCCATGCCGATCCGATTGAAATCACCGATCAGGCCGGCCGTGAGGTTGTTCTGGAAAAGCCCGCCGAGCGGGTCGCCTCGATCCCGATGCCGATGGCCTCGACGCTGATCGCGATCGACGGCGGTGTCGAAAAGCAGGTCGGCATGAACCCGGTTGCCAAACAGGCCGTGCTCGACGGCATTCTCGGCAAAATCTATCCGGAAGCCAAGGACATCCCCTCCGACATCACCGCGCCGAACTTCATTCCCAATGTCGAGGAACTGGCCGCCACCAACCCGGATCTCGTCATCCAGTGGGCCGATCGCGGCAATGACCTGGTCGACCCGATCACCAATGCCGGCCTGACCACCATGCTGATCTCCTACGGCACGGAGGAAAAGGCGCGCGACTACATGACCATGTCGGCGGTTGCCATGGGCCGCGACGATCGCATTGGTCCGCTGATCGAATGGCGCGAGGACGTCGCCAGCGATATCGCCGAAAAGGCTGCAGCCATTGACGAGGCCGACAAGCCGAAAGTGCTGTACCTGCTGCGCGCCCAGGAAACGCTGAAGGCATCTGGCGCGAAGAACAATTACAACACCTGGTATATCGAGCTTACCGGCGGCAGGAGCGCCTCGGCCGATCTCGAGGCCAACGGCGTCACCATCAATCCCGAACAGATTGCCGCCTGGAACCCGGATGTGATCCTGCTCAACAATTTCGAGAGCGATATTTCGCCCGAGCGCATCTATGAGGACCCGATCCTGTCACTCACCAATGCGGCGCAGAACCACAAGGTTTACCGCATGCCGCTCGGCGGCTATCGCTGGGATCCGCCGAACACGGAAAGCCCGCTGACCTGGATGTGGCTTGCCGAAATCCTGCATCCGGATGTGTTCGACTATGACCTGCGCGCCGAGATGAAGGATGCCTACGCGAAGATCTATGACTACGATCTGAGCGAAGAAGACATTGACGGCATTCTGTGGACCGACCTCAACGAGGGCGCTGCCAATTACGATCAGTTCAAGGCCAAGTCATGAGCGATGTGACAGCCGGCGCCCGTCTTCATGGCGGGTCCGGTGCCTTGCGGGCCGGCGTCTTTGTCGGCCTTTTCGCCGCATTGTTCGCGGCGCTGATCTTCGCCATCGGCGCGGGGCGGTTTGCCGTCTCGCCGGGGCGGATCGCCGAAATCATTCTCGCTTATATCGCCGCACCCACCGCGCCGCTTGAAAACATCGACGAGCGGATCGTGCTTCTGGTGCGCATGCCGCGGGTGCTGATTGCCGCCGTTTCCGGTGCGGCACTTGCCGTTGGCGGTGCGGCGCTTCAGGGCGTCTTCCGCAACCCACTGGTCTCGCAGCAGGTGCTCGGCATCAGCCAGGGGGCTGCCTTTGGCGGCGCGCTTGCCATTCTGCTCGGCTATGCCGGGGTCACGCTTTTGGGGCTGGCCTTTATCTTCGGCCTTGCCGCCCTCGTTGTCGTCGGGCTTCTGGCGCGCATCAACGGGCGCACCGAGATTGTCACCGTCATCCTCTCGGGCATGGTGGTCGGCGCGCTGTTTTCCGCGCTCGTCTCCGTGGTGCAGTTCGTTGCCGATCCCAATACCTCGCTGCCGGCCATCGTCTACTGGCTGATGGGCTCGTTTTCGACGGCCACCTGGGCGCGCTTCTGGCTCGGGCTTCCGGGGCTTTCCATCGGCATCATCGCGGTGTGGCTCTTCCGCTACCGGCTCAATCTTCTGGCGCTGGAAGATACCGAAGCCCGCTCGCTCGGCGTCAATCCGGATCGCGAGCGCTGGTTCATCTTCGTCGCCACGGCGCTGATGACCGCAACCTCGGTGGCAATTGCCGGCATTGTCGGCTGGATCGGCCTCGTCATTCCGCATGCAGCACGGATTCTCGTCGGGGAAGATCACCGCGTGCTGATCCCGGCCTCGGCCATTCTGGGGGCCGCCTATCTCACCTTCGTCGATACGCTGGCGCGCACGCTGACGGCGGCGGAAATTCCGCTCGGTGTGCTGACGGCGCTGATCGGTGCGCCGGTGTTCGGCCTGCTCTTGCGCCGGCATTTCTCGAAAGCGAACCAGCCATGATCGGACTTGAAAACGCCAGTGTCGCCTTCGGACACACTGTGATCTTCCGCGATGTGAGCTTTGACGTGCCGGTCGGGCGCACGATGGCCATTCTCGGGCCGAACGGGCGCGGCAAGACCACGCTCTTGCGCGCGCTCCTCGGTTTCCAGCCACTGAAGACGGGCACGCGCACCGCACCGAAGATTGCCGGCTATGTGCCCCAGCACGGCGCCTCGCAGGCGAAACTCTCCGGCCTCGATGTGGTGGTCATGGGCCATGCTGCTCGGATCGGGCTTTTCGGCCAGCCGGGCAAGGACGATATCGAAGCCGCAAGAGATGCGCTGGAAACCGTCGGCGCCATGCATCTGGCGGAGCTGCGCTATGACCGCATGTCCGGCGGCCAGCGGCAGATGATCCTCATCGCCCGTGCGCTTGCCACCGGCTCTCCCGCCCTCGTCTTCGACGAGCCGACCTCGGCGCTCGATCTCGGCAACCAGTCGAAAACGCTCGACCTCCTGAACATGCTGCGCGAACGCCGCGACAAGGCGATCCTGTTTACCACCCATGATCCGAACCATGCGCTGGCAGCGGCCGATGACGCGCTGCTGATGATGCCGGGCGGCCATGAGGTGAACGGCACGGTCGAGGACATGATCGTGCCGGAAGCGCTTGCGCGGCTCTATGGGGTCGACATGCGCTGGGTGGACCTGACGGGCCCGGAAAGCGGCACCCGCAAGGCCGTCATACCGGCATTCGCAGGAAGGGAGTTTTGATGAGCGTTGTTTATGTCAAATCGGCCTATGAGGGGCCGTCCGAGGTCTTCCGTGCGGCTGCGGCCGAAGGTCTTGTGCGCATTGTCGATCAGGCCGATCTCAGCGCAGAGCATCTGGCCAGCCATCGCGGCCTGATCACCGGCAACCAGCTCGACCAGAACGAAATGCTCGACTTGAGGGATGCGCTTTCCGCCTTTCTCGATCGCGGTGGTCGCTGGTTCTTCAACGGCCATATGCTGCGTCCGCTTTTGGGCGGCATGGCGCAGTACCGTCCGATTGCTGCGCCGAAACGGGCGGATTTCGAACTTTCGCCCGTCAATGCGCATCCGATCTTTGACGGTATCGATCTGAAAAAACTCGAAACCAACAAGGGTGTTGCCGGGTTTTACGGCCGCGGCTGCAATCCGCCGCCGGAAGGCGCGGTCGTGGTCAACGGGCTCGGTCCGGATGCCGTGCCGGTTGACTGGGTCTGGGCGCGGCCTGAAGGCGGGCGCATCTTCAGTCATGCGGGCAATGATCTTGCCACGATGGGGCGCGAATGGGACCTGCCCGCAACGCTTGCCGCGCGCATCATTGCCTGGGCCGATGGCGGCGAGTGCGCCGATCCGGTGACCGCGGAACCTGCGGGCACATCCTATCAGGCGCGATTGGGCGCGGCGGAAAGCTATCCGGGCTTCAAATCGGCGCCTGAACAGCGAAAGCGCCTCGTTCTGCCGTCATCGGGCTGTTATTACCATACGCACAGTCTCGAGGGGTCGCGCTATGCATCCGCGTTCGACGTTGTCACCACGCCGGAGGCGCTCGGGGAGAGCCTGCGGGATGATGACACGCTCTGGGTGCCCTGCCGCACGCCGGCGCAGCGCATGATCGCACAACGGCCCGTTATCGACCGGCATCTTGCCGCAGGCGGAACGGTGATCGCGCTTGGCGAGAGCCTCTCGCATCTTTGGCTTCCGCATGTGGCTTTCACCCAGACGCCGACAAACTGGTGGTGGTGGCTGGAGCCCGGCGCCGATCTCGGCGTCACGATTGCAGACCCCGCCCACCCGCTGATGGCGGGCATGACGAACCGCGACGTGACCTGGCATCTGCATGGCTGGTTTGAGCCGCCTGAGGGTGCAGAGGTTCTGGTGCGTGACGGAGAGGGCCGCGCGATCTTCTACATCGACGAAGTTTCGACGCCGGGGCGAATGATCATTTCCTCGCTGGACCCGATGTTCCACCACGGTTCGCATTTCATGCCGGCGACGACGCGTTTTCTCGACCGGTTCATCCCCAATCTGAAGGGTTTTCTTGATGCATGACACGATCACGGTCAGCGAAGGCGGCCGCGCGCTCACCTTTTCCTTCGATGACATCATGGCCTATCACGGCGGCGGTTTCCCCGGCGGTGTCGTTCACGGGCTAAAAGCCATGCAGGCGGCCTTTCCGCTGCTGGATGACGCGCCGCTGGAGCGCCGCGAAATCTCGGTGCTGACTGCCTTTACCGGACCGGGCGGCCGCGATGCGCTGGAAATGGTGACGCGGGCCCTGACCGAAAACCGGCTGGCCGTCTTTCGCCCGCTCGGCGGCAAGGACGTGATCACCGATCCGCCGGGCCCCTATCTCTTTCGCTTTGCCTATCGCGGCAAGACGGCGGAGGCCGTCATCAGGCCCGGTCATGTTCTGGAGGAATTCGTGCGGCTCGGCGGCAAGAAGGACAAGACGGCAGAGGGAACCGAACGCCACGAGGCGCTGAAACGCGAAATGGCCGACCGCCTTCTGCCGCTTCCCGCCGATGAGATCTACACGGCGCGGCTGATCGGCTGAAAAAGCCGGAAAGGACGCCATCAATCTTCCCCTCAAAGGGGATTGCATATGGCTTCGCCGCACAGCCCCCAAGTCTTCTCGCCCCGGAGGGGAGAGATGTCGCGACAGCGACAGTGAGGGGGGAGCCTATCCACGCGGACGCCTTCACGATTTTGAAACGCTGCTTCACCCTCACTGCCCCTTTCGGGGCATCTCTCCCGCAAGCGGGAGAGAGTATATGGAGCGAGATCCAAAGCCACCTGCGACAGCTCTCCCCCTCAAGGGGGGAGATCCGCTTTCGGCCCGCTGTTGTGAAACCGGCGGGCAGTGCTAGGTCACACGCGCAGCAGCGTCTTGATGGCGCGGCGCTCGTCCATGGCCTTGTAGCCTTCGGCGACCTGGTCGATCGGCAGTTCGAGGTCGAAGACCTTGCCGGGCCGGATTTCGTCCTTCAGCACCATGTCCATCAGTTTCGGCAGGTAGCGACGCACCGGCGCGGGGCCGCCGAACAGGCGCTTCTGCTGGAAGAACAGCCCCTCGCCGCCAATCGTTACGCCATGGGGCACGCCGACAAAGCCGACAGCGCCGCCCGGACGCGCGCAGCCAAGCGCCTGATCCATGCTTTCCTGCAGGCCGACGCATTCGAGAACAGCATCGGCGCCAACGCCGTCGGTCATTTCCTTGATGGCGGCAACGCCTTCCTCGCCGCGGGTTTCGACGATATCGGTGGCGCCGAACTCGCGGGCGAGCTTCTGGCGGCTTTCATGGCGGCTCATGGCGATGATGCGTTCGGCACCCATCAGTTTCGCCGAGAGAACGCCCATCAGGCCGACAGCCCCGTCGCCGACGACGACGGCGGTCGATCCTTCCTTCACGCCGGCGGCTTCGGCGGCATAATAGCCGGTGCCGAGAACGTCGGAGACGGCCAGCATGTGCGGGATCTGCCCGTCGGTCGGCATGTTATCGGTGGCCACCAGCGTGCCGTCGGCCAGCGGTACGCGGGCATAAGGGGCCTGCGCGCCGCTCATGAATTCACGCTGTTCGCAGGAGGATGGATAGCCGAAGCGGCAATGCGGGCAGGTGTTGTCGGAAAGCACGAAGGAACCGACGACGAATTGGCCGGGCTTCACGGTCGTCACGTCGCTGCCGACTTCCACGACCACGCCGCAATATTCGTGCCCCATATGCATGGGTTCATCGAGCGGCTGCGCGCCGCGATAGGGCCACAGGTCCGAGCCGCAGATGCAGGTCGCCGACAGCTTGATGATGGCGTCGGTGGGTTTGAGAATTTTAGGATCGTCGACGGTCTCGTAACGGACGTCGCCGGGGGCATGCATCACGGTGGCAAGCATGGTCTTCTCCTTCTTGGGTTTTAACGTTTGAGCAGCGACCGACCGCTGCCCACAAACAGCATGGCGGCGATCGCCATGAGAATACTGCCGATAAAGGTCGCGCCGATGCCGAAAGCGTCCAGCAGCACGCCGCCAATCAACGCGCCGAGCAGGATAGACGCCTGAATTGCGGCGACCATCAGACTGCCCGCAGCTTCCGGCGCATCGTCGACATTCTGCGATAGCCACGCCATCCAGATGATCGACACAGCCGTGTTCATCGCGCCCCAGATGGCCAGAAGAACGGCCACCACAACGAGCGAATGGCCCGATACCAGCAGGCCGAGCGTGACCGCGCCCATGATCAGCGGCGGTGTGATCAGCAGACGAATAACATGATCGCCGGCAAGCTTTCCCGCAAGCCATGTGCCGATGAAACCGGCGCAGCCGAGCACCAGCAGGAGGATCGAAAGCGTTGTCACGCCCACGCCCGTGACCGTTTCGAGGAACGGACGCAGATAGGTGAACATCGTGAACGCCGATCCCCAGGTGAATATGATCGCCCCGAGCGCGCGCAGAAAATAGGGGCGCAGCAGCACGCCCAGCAGATTGGCAAAGGTGAGCCGGTTGCGCGCGGGCAGGGCGGGCAAGGCGGCGAACTGCCAGACAAGATTGATGACGACCAGCGGCACCAGCACCCAGAACACGCCGCGCCAGCCGATCAACCCGCCGAGATAACTGCCGATCGGGGCGGCGAAGGCGGCGGCAAGCGCCTGACCGGTATACATGATGGCAAGCGCCTGCGGCACTTTTGCCGGCGGCACCAGCCGCATCAGCACCGCGGTGGCGAGCGACCAAAACCCGCCGATGGTGATGCCGAGCAGCGCGCGCGCACTCATCAGCACGGCGAAATTCGGCGCAAGCGCGATCATCACCAGCGAGATCAACATCAGCGTGGTCATCGTCAGCAGCACGATCTTGCGGTCGATCCGCCCGGCAACCGTTGCCGTCAGCAGGCTGGCGGCCACCGCAAAGAGGCCGGAAACGGAGATTGCCTGCCCCGTCTGTCCCGCCGTGGCGCCCAGACCTTCGGCCATCGGCGTCAGCAGGCTGACGGGCATGAATTCCGAGGCAATCAGCATGGATACGCAAAGCGTCATCGATAAAACCGCGCTCATGGGATGCGCGACGGGCGCGCTGTCATGGCTTGCAGGACTGTTTTCGGTGGATGTCATTGATGCTCCGGATATGCCGTGCCATTGAAACTAGAGCGTTTCAGACTGAAATGGAATCGTTCTGCGGCAAGGAATTTGCGCCAGGACCAAGGGCTTTGGCGCAGGGCATAGCCGAAGCTATGTCCAAGCCGAAGACCGCCGGTAATGGCGCAAATTCATGCCGCCCTGCGGGGTTGCCGAAACCGGCCCTCCACTTTGTCGAAGCCCTTCGCCATAGCTATGGCTATGCCGCGCGGACTTCTTCGCGTGGAATGACCGGTTTGGGCAAACAGAACTGTTTCCATTTCAGTCTGAAACGCTCTAGAGCCAAGCGGTCGCTTGAACCATGCCATTTTCATCATTGATCAAATGAATGAAATTCATGGATGGTGCTGCATTTTGCCGTTATGCTTCGCTCGGAAACCAAAAAACAGCGAAACGGAGACGATATGCGGCGGGATGAACTGGGTGATCTGACGGTGTTCATGACCGTTGCGGAGGAGGGCAATTTCACCCGCGCGGCAAACCGCCTCGGTGTGTCGCAATCCGCCGTCAGTCATACGATCCGTCGGCTGGAGGCTTCGCTCGGCTTCCGGGTTCTGAACCGCACCTCCCGCAGCGTGTCCACCACCGATATGGGCGAAAAGCTGATCGATGCATTGCGGCCGGGCCTCGAACAGATCGAAAGCCGGATCGAGCAATTGCGTTCCATCGGCGATACGCCGGCCGGGCTTGTGCGGCTCACGGCCTCAGCGACAGCGGTGCGCGGCATATTGTGGCCGGTGATCATGGAGCTGGTGCGCGACTACCCGCATATCCGCATCGACATCAACACCAACAGCCGTCTGGCAGATCTCGCCGAGGGCCGGTTCGATGCGGCCGTGCGGCTTGCGGAGATGGTCGGCCCGGATCTGATTGCCGTGCCCGTCGGTCCAAGCGTCGAAATGGCCGCTGTTGCTGCACCGTCCTATTTCGAAAAGCGCGGCGTGCCGCTGCACCCGAGCGATCTCGACGCGCATGATTGCATCGTCATGCGGTTTGGCGCAACCACCGCGCCCTATGACTGGGAATTCGAGAGAAAAGGCGAGGAGATCGTGCGCAAGGTTTCCGGTCCGCTGGTTTTCAACGAAGCCGAGTTCTGTGTCGCGGCGGCCCGCGAGGGTTATGGTATTGCCTACGTCACCCTGCCGGAGGTCGAGGCGGACATCAAGGCAGGCCGGTTGCAGCGCGTGCTTGCCGACTGGTGCGAGCCGTTCGATGGTTTCCAGCTTTGCTATTCAAGCCGCCGGCAGATGAGTTCGGCGTTGCGGCTTCTGATCGACCGGCTGCGCTATCGCGGCTGAACCGGTTCGGAGAATATCCGGATCAGTTTTCCCCGCATTTCGTCCATCGGCGGTTCGGGCGCGTTGGCGGACGGGATCATGCCGGGCGTAAAACCCTCGGCTTCAAACCGTTCAACGAGATGTGCATCGCAGCTGATGACATGGACCGGCACGGCGCGCGAGGCATCGGAGCCGGTAATCAGCGGTGCGGGCTGATGGTCGCCGAGCACGATGAAGACCGCATCCTCACCGAAACGGGCAATATAGTCGCCGACGGTTTCAAGCGCATAATCTATTGTTCCGATATAATGCCGGCGCACCCGCTCGCGGTCGGCCCAGACCACGGCCGGGGGATCGCCGCTTGTGGCCTGTTCGTCGAATACACTGCCATCGCCGACATCGGACCAGTCGATCATCTCAGGCACAGGCGTCCAGGGCGCGTGGCTGGAAATCAGTGCGATTTCGGCCATCACCGGGCGGTGGTCACCGGTATGGCGCACCAGCCGGTCGAAGGCTGAAAGCGTGTACTGGTCGGGCATGGTCACCCAGTTGAAGGGTTCGCCTTCATAGCCGAGATCATCGGCGGCCAGGATGGTGTCATAGCCATAATAGGCGCTCTCCGGCCAGTCCATGGTAATCGCCGGCATCACGGCCGCCGTGCGCCAGCCGGCCTCGCGAAACAGCCGGTTCAGGCTTTCGCGGTGGCTCGTCATCAGCCGGTCGTAGCGCGCCTGATTATCGACCCACAGGCCGGACAGGAATGTGCCGTGGGCAAGCCAGCTCAGCCCGCCCATGGTCGGCGAGCGGCTCCAGCCGCTGGCTGCGGCAAAGCCGGCCTTTTTCAGCTCGTCACCGACGACTTTCAGCCGCAGTTCGATCAGCGGCGCATAAAGCGGGTCCTCGATTGCACTGCGCCCGTAGGATTCGATGAAGATCAGAACGACATCGCGGCCGCGCACGGCCTGAAACAGCGTGTCGGTTTGCGGCAGGGACACGCTTTCGGCCAGCGCCCGGTCGAAGCGCTGCATATCCCTCATCGCCTGCGTGACGGCGTGGACGCGATTGACGATATAGGTCGATGCGCGGGCATCGGCATAGGTCCGTGTTCCTGTTGCAGCCCCTGCGGCCCAGAGCGCAAGCCCGACGGCCAGGAGGCCGGAAAACACCCATGTCATGCCGCGCGCCTTTTTGCCGGCGGCTTTTGCCATAGGCCGCATGGACAGGAAGAACAGGACAAGCACACCGACAAAAAGGATGATCACGCCGGCGACTGTCAGCATGGCGGTCATGGCGCCAAAACTGCCGGAAAACAGGTTCCAGCCATCGGCGAAGATCCGCAGGTCGAGATAGGGGTTGAATGGCCGCCGGAAAGCCGACTGGACACCGATATCGCCGAGTTTCAAAAACAGGACCGTGCCGATGGCAAATGTCGCCAGCGCTGCCAGAACAAGGGCCATGCGGCGCGGCAGCAAGACCAGCGCCAGTCCCAGCAGCGGAATTTCGATGGGCAGATGCAGGAAGGCGCTTGCCGAAAAGCCACCCGGATAATCCGGCAGGTTGAGCGTCACAAGGGCGATGACGGCAAACACCAGCACCGCGCCGGCCTGCCGGCCGGAAAGGTTGTGCTTGCAACGCGGCGCTTCAGCCATCATGACATGTCCTTGCCGTCCGGTTATCCGGATACCGTGCCACCGAATATAGTGCCATTGGAAGGAGCGGGTTTTGTCCGCATATGGCGTCCTTGCGGTGATATTTTGTCTGGCGGTTATTGCCGGGCTGTTTGTTGCTGTCGACCCCGCCGATGTCGCGGCGGCATTTGGCAATGTCTCTGCCGGACCGGTCATCGCAGGTGTTGCACTCGTCCAGCTTCAGGTGGTGCTGTCGGCGCTGCGCTGGCGTTTTACGGCGGCCCGGCTTGGCCATCCGATCCCGGCCGCGCTTGCGATCCGCGAATATTATATCGCCAGCCTCGTCAACCAGATCCTGCCCGGCGGCATGGCGGGGGATGCGGTGCGGGCCTATCGCAGCCGCACGGCAGATAGCTGGAAGCGTCCGGCCGCCGCGATCGTGCTTGAGCGGCTTTCGGGACAGCTTGCCTTCTTTGTGCTGGCCGGGGCCGGGCTTTTCGCCTGGCCCGTGTTTCTGGCGGGCCGTCTGCCACCCGGCTTTTCGCGGTTCGCGCTGATTTGTGCAGGCGTTCTCGGTGCTGCAGTCTGTCTTGGCCTTTTCATCGCCCGCTCCCGGTTGATGGCGCGGTATGAAACCCTGCGGCCGGACCTTGCGGCGGTTTTCTGGAACCGGGGCGCATTCGCCATTCAGCTGGGTCTCAGCATGCTGACGGTTGCCGCCTATGTCGCCGTTTTCATGATCGCGGCTTCTGCCACCGGTGCGCCCCTGCCGCCGGTTGCCGCCGTGACGGTCATTCCGCTGTGTCTGATGACCATGCTGATCCCGGCCGGCGTCGGCGGCTGGGGCACGCGCGAGGCCGCGGCTGCCGCGCTCTGGCCACTCTTCGGGCTGACCAGTGCCGCAGGGCTTTCGGCAAGCCTGCTTTACGGCATGATCTCGCTTCTGGGGGTGGCGCCGCAGGGCCTCCTGTTTCTGGTCATCGCGATCGGGCGCCGTCATGATACAAGCCGGGCATAGATATCGCCGGAGGGATCATCGGTTGAGAGCCCGCGGATCGTTTCCAGAATTTCCCCGGCGCTGACCCAGTGGGTGGACACAAAGCGGTGTTTCTCGCCCACCACGCGGTTGAAGCGATAGTCGCCCAGCGTTTCAAGCCTTTCCACCGCTGCGATGGCAATCTCGGGCATCGCCGGAATATATTCAAACGCAACCAGCGACAGCGCCCTGCTCAGGCCTTCCAGGATCGCACTTTCCGCGCCCTCGACATCGATCTTGCAGAAATAGGGCTGGCCGTGGCGGTCAATCAGGGCATCCAGCGTTGTCATCGGCACTGTCACCGTCTTGTCCCAGACAACGGAGGAGAACCCTTTCGTGCCGCCCGCCGTTCTGACAAAGTTGCCGGAAATGCTGGAAACCGTCGGGTGACGGCTGGAAATCGCAAGCGCGACCTCGCCTTCCTCAGCTCCCACGGCAACGCGCTCGAAGCCATGCAGGCGCGCGCCGTAACGCCGTTCGATCAAATCGGCGAAGAGCGGTTGCGGTTCGACCGCGACGACATCGGCGTCGAGCGCAAGCAGGGTTCTGGTGCGGCTGCCGACATGAGCGCCGATATCAAAGACCAGATCGCCTGGGCAGATCAGTTGCCCATAGAAGAATTTCAGCGCACTGCGCCGCCAGGGCTGGCCGTAATAGACCAGAAGCGAGCGGGCGAGACCGAGCGTGCTGTCAAAGCGTTTGTTCATGCTGTCGTGAAACGCTGTCGGGCAAGGTGGATGATATCGGCCGCGAAGGAATAGCTGATCAGCGCAAGGGCAATGGCGGCAATCGCCGTGGAGGCCGGCGGCACGATGCCGGGCAGCAGGATGAGGCAGAGTGCTGCCACCTGAACAACGCAGATCAGCTTGCGCCGGAAGGATGGGGCAAGCGGAGCCTTGAGAAACGGCAGCACCGTCTGTGCGAGCACGAAGCCATAGCGCATCAGCCCGATCGCCAGCACCCAGCCGCCGGCCTTTCCCAGCAGCAGGGCGGAAACGGAAAGCAGCAGGATCAGCAGCGCATCGACCTCCATGTCGAAGCGGCCGCCGAAGGCCGACTGAAGCCGGGTGCGCCGGGCAAGATAACCGTCGATGCCATCGAGAGCCAGCGCGATGACGACAAGCAGGATGACAACCGGCGGCACGGAACCGTTTGCTACATCACCGACAATCATCGCCGCACCGAAAAAACTCACCATCGACGCGCGGATGGCGGTAATGATATTGGCCGGGCCGAAGCGCCGGTGTTCATGGCCGGGCAGGGCGCGGATCACCAGCGCAAGGATGGCGAGCAGCGCAAGCGCCGCTGTGGTCACCGTTCCTGGCCCGGCGGCAAGATGGGCAGCAAGCGCGAGATAGGCCGCGATCGAGACCACATAGATGGCGGCAAGGGCTGCCAGCGTGTTCTTCAGCAGATGCCGCTCGCGCCATGCGGCCGTGGCACCGCCGTGTGCGGGCATATGCATGCCGGGCAGTGTCTGCCTGTCGGATGGCGGTTCCAGCGTGCTCATGCGTCCTATTCCGCGGCAATCAGGCTTTCAAGCTCAAGCGTGTGTCCGGCACGCAGTGTCTTGGTTCTCAGATAGTTGACATTGTCGGCAGTCACGGTGCCGGTAACCCGGACCTGACCTGTCACATCAATGCCGTTTGCGCGCAATCCGTCAACCTTGCTCGGATTGTTTGTATGCAGCACGACCCGCGAGATATCGAGGAGACCAAGCATGGCTGCCGCGGCCTCATAGCGCCGATTGTCGCCTTCAAGCCCGAGTTCGGCATCGGCATCGATTGTGTCGAGCCCCTGATGCTGGAAACCATAGGCGCGCATCTTGGCGCCGATGCCCGTGCCGCGGCCTTCCTGATCGAGATAGATCAGCACGCCGCCGCCGGCAGCCTTCAACTGGGCCAGGCCGTTTCTGAGCTGGTCGCCGCAATCGCATTTCAGCGATCCGAAAAGGTCTCCGGTGAGGCAGGAGGAATGAATCCGCACCGGCACGGGCGCGGTCAGGTCCGGCGTGCCGACGATGATGGCGATCTGGTCCTTTTGCGCCATCCCGCCCCGGAACACGGCAAAATCGGCGTCGCCGATCTGTTTCAGCGGAACACGGGTGCGCACCACCTGCTGAAAATGCTGACGCCCGGCTCCGCGGGAGCGCAGGTTTGCCGGATCGACGCTCAGGCAGGCGGCGAAGCGGCTGTCCCCCGGTTCGATGTCGGCCGTAACCATGGCCGGCAGCAACAGCGCCAGCCGCGCCAGTTGCGAGGCGTCGGCCTGCAGGGGATCGGCCGGTGCCCAGACTGCCGGTTTATCGCCGGAAAGCGCGTAGGCATGGCGCGAGGCTTTCTCGAAACCGATATCCGCAAGCGGCACGGTGATGCCGTTCTGCGCGCTGATACCCAGCCGGTCGGCGCGCTCCCTGGTCAAAAACAGGCTGTGGCGGTTGTCGGTGGCATGCGCAAACCGGTCGTAAAGCGCCGGCGTCACGCAGTCGAGCGCGAGCGTTGCAAGCTGCCGGGAACCGCCGCGCAAGATCACAGGGCGGCCGAAACGCAGTTCCGCAATCGCCCGCTCCACCTCGGTTTCGGGCAAAACCGATTGAAAGTCGAAACACTGGTCCTGCGTCATGGTGGTCTCCTCCCTGAGCGCCGGTGCCCGACATTGCCGCTGGCGGAAAAACGCGCACCGATAGCCTGAAAAAACATTGCCTCTGTTTTTCAGAACGTTTTCACTTCCCAAGTGGTTCAGTCTGCTGCACAAAAAAGCCGAAGGAAAGCCCGTTTTGACGCCTTCGGGAACAAAGCGCGCATGGCTGACGTCTCGCTATCAGTTGGCATTTCGCGTAAACAATGCGCGAAGACAGGGAGAGAGGGCAGTGTCGGACACTCGATCGCGCACGCATGAAGACGTCTCCGGGAACGCCCGTGCATTGTGGTTTCCCGAAGCCGGACGCTGCGAAATCCGCACCGAACCTTTGTCGGCCCCGCGTGACCATGAAGCGCTCGTCAAAACGCTCTTTTCCGGTGTCAGCCGCGGGACGGAGACGCTTGTGTTTCAGGGCAGGGTGCCGGAAAGCGAGTGGGAGCGGATGCGCGGACCGAACATGGCGGGCAGCTTCCGCTTTCCGGTGAAATACGGCTATGCCGCAGTCGGCCGGGTTATGGACGGCCCGGAAGATGTGACCGGCCGGACCGTATTCTGTCTGCATCCCCATCAGGACCGGTTCGTGGCGCCGGCGGATATGCTCTCGGTTCTGCCGGAAGGCCTGCCGCCGCAGCGGGCGGTTCTGGCCGCCAATATGGAAACCGCGCTCAACATCGTCTGGGATGCGTCAATCGCGCCGGGCGAAACGGTCGCCGTGTTCGGCGCAGGCACGGTCGGCACATTGGTGGCATATCTTTCATCCCTGATCCCGGGCACCGAAACCCTGCTGATCGACCCCAATGGCGAAAGGGCAAGCCTTGCGCAAAAGCTCGGCATTGCATTTTCGACCGGCGATATCGAAGGTCCCTTCGACGTGGCGGTCAATGCTTCGGGATCGGACAAGGCGCTTGCAAACGCGATCGAGCATGCCGGGCAGGAGGGGCGGATCGTGGAGGCAAGCTGGCATGGCCAGGGGCTGTCCGCCATTCCGCTGGGCGGCGCGTTTCATGCCCGCAGGCTGCGCCTCGTCAGTTCGCAGGTCGGTTCTCTCCCGCCGTCGCATCGCCCGCGCTGGACCTTTGCGCGCCGCATGGCCAAGGCGCTTCAGCTTCTTGCCGATGCCCGCCTTGACGCACTGATTTCGGGCGATACCTCATTTGCAGAGCTTGAACAGGCTTATCCGGCCATCCTGTCGTCTCCGGACACGCTCTGCCATCGCATTCGCTATTGAGGAGAAGGTCTTATGTTTGCTGTCGAGGTTCGCGATCACATCATGATCGCCCATTCCCTTCCCCGTCCGGTGTTCGGCCCCGCGCAGGCCATGCATGGCGCCACCTTCGTGACCGATGCCGCGTTTTTCACGCAGGATCTGGATGAGGACGGGCTGGCGGTCGATATCGGTGCTGCGACCGAGGTGTTGTCCGAGGTGCTGAAACCGCTGAATTATCAGAACCTTGATGAACTCGACGCCCTGAAGGGAAAGGTGACGACCACCGAGGTGATTGCGAAATTCATTTTCGACCGGCTGGCGGAAGCCGTTGCCGAAGGCCGGCTTGGAGCGGGCAGCCACCGGATCTGCCGGATCCGCGTGACGCTGCATGAATCGCACGCCGCGCGCGGCTGGTACGAGGCCGATCTTTGAGGCTGGTGTTCGCCTTTCCCGGCAATCTTGACCTGAAAACCGGCGGTTATGGGTATGACCGGCGGCTGATTGCAGAACTTGAGGCATTGGGATGGCAGGTCGATCTGTTGCCGCTGGGCGATGGTTTCCCGCATCCCGACGCAGCCGTTCTAGAAGCGGCGGAAAATGCTCTTTCAGCCCTTCGCGACGATACGCTGGTGATGATCGATGGCCTCGCCTTTGGCGTTCTGGACCAGTGGGCCGCGCGACAGGCCGGGCGGCTGATTGTGGTTGCGCTGGTGCACCATCCGCTTGCCTTTGAAACCGGGCTTTCGCAGGACCGGGCCGAGGCCCTGCTGAGGAGCGAGGCCGGGGCGCTCTCTCATGCCCGCCATGTCATCGTGACATCGCCCGAGACGGCACGTGCACTGGTTGCCGGGTATGGCGTGGCTGAAGAAAACATCAGCATTGCCGCGCCGGGAACGGACCGGCCCGCATCGGCAGCGGCTTGCAACGAAGTGCCGCATATCCTCTCCGTCGGTGCGCTGACGCCGCGCAAGGGGCATGATGTGCTTGTCGATGCGCTGAAACGGGTCGAAGACCTTTCCTGGACGGCAACGATCGTCGGAAGCCCTTCACTTGACGTGGATATGGCGGCGAAGATCGCGCGACAGATCGATGATCTGGGCCTTGGCGAACGGATCACGCTTGCGGGGACGGTGGAGGATATCGGCCCGTTTTTCGCCGGGGCCGACCTGTTTGCGCTGGCAAGCCGGTATGAGGGGTATGGCATGGTCTTTGCCGAAGCGCTTGCCCATGGCCTGCCGATTATTGCCTGTCGGGCGGGCGCGGTGCCGGATGTGGTGCCGGAAACGGCGGGAATACTGGTGCCGGTGGATGATGGCGACGCCTTTGCCGGAGCACTGCGCAGCCTGATTTGTGACGCCGGACTGCGACGCCAAAAGACGGAAGGCGCCCGGCAGGCAGGGGCAAGGCTTCCCGGCTGGGCTCAGACGGGGCGTCTCGTTTCCGATGTGCTGGAGCAAATGCGATGAGTTTTGATGCCGCGTGGTTGTCGTTGCGAGAACCGGCGGACCGGGCCGCCCGGAATGGCCGTCTGGTGGATGTGCTGGCCCGCCACCTTGCAGGAAAACGCAAACCGCTGCTCCTCGATATCGGCTGCGGAACCGGCGCGACGTTTCGAAGTCTTTCCGGCAAGGTCTCCGCCGACGCAGAATGGCTGATGCTCGACAACGACCCGCTGCTGCTTGAAGAAGCGCAACGGCGGACGGACGCCGGGGATCGCGTCAGCTTCCGCCGGCATGACCTCAACGACCTCGATGGCCTTCCCCTTGAAAATGCGGCCACGGTCACGGCGTCCGCACTCTTCGATCTCTGCTCGCTGGCCTATTCGGCAGCACTTGCCGATAGGCTTGCGGCCAAAGGTTGCGGACTTTACGCGGCGTTGAATTATGACGGCCGGATCCACTGGTCCCGGCCGCACGCGCTCGATGACGATGTGGTCGCCGCCTTCAACCGGCATCAAAAGACCGACAAGGGGTTCGGGCCGGCGCTCGGTCCCGACGCGGCCACGGAGTTGTCGAACCTTTTCAAGGGCCATGGTTTCAGGGTCGAGACGGAGCACAGCCCGTGGCTGATGAACCGGGAAAGCGCCGCGCTGCAACGCGCCTTCATCGCGGGCTTTCGGCAGCCGCTTGAGGCGATTGGCGGGTTCACATCCGACGATATCGCGGACTGGATTGCGTTTCGCCATGCCGCCATCGAAGAACCCGACAGTCTATGTTCCGTCGGCCACATCGACCTTCTTGCCCTGCCGGCCTGATGTCGTAAGCACACAATCGAACAGGATATCGCTGCCGAGGCTGAAGACTTTGGCCGAGGGACGCAGCGCATCGGAAAGCCGCGCAACCGGCGGAAGCGTGATGCCGCTCGGGCCTGCTCCGATGATCAGCGGCGAAATCGCGACATGCAGCCGGTCGACCTGACCCTCCTCGATGAAACGGGCAATGGTGCGCGCCCCGCCTTCCACGAGAAGGCGATTCAGCCTGCGTCCGGCAAGCGCATTCACGATTGCGCCGGTGGCAAGACCGCTGCCGGAAGGCGGTATGCGGAGGATTTCGGCGTTCGGCAGCGGCCTTGCCGGCGCCGATGTGCTTTCGATCACGATCACCGGTGCGCCGCCATCATGGAACAGGCCCTCGCGGCCATCGAGCGCGCCGTGGCAGTCGATCACCACGCGCACGGGGGACGGGCCTTCGGCAAGCCGGACCGAAAGGCGCGGATTGTCGGCCTTTATCGTGCCGACGCCGACGACAACCGCATCGACCAGTGCGCGACAGCGGTGCAGGTGGGCAAGCCCGTCCGGGCCGGAGACATTCGCCGCATCCCCCGATGGCGTTGCGACCCGTCCGTCAAGCGACTGACCGACTTGCGCGAGAACAAAGGGCCCGCGCGCCCCGGCAATCGGGGCGTAAAGCGCGGTTGCCGGATCATCGCCGACAGGCGTTTCGCCGCTGCCGGAACGCAGCGCAAGCAACCGTTCCCAGACGGCATCGGTGATCTCGACTGCCTGCATGTATTATAATATCCGGTAAAGGGTGAAATCGCGCCGGATGACATGGTGCATCAGCACCGCGCCGATATGCAGCACGAACAGGACAAGCAGGATCCAGGCGGTTGCCAGATGGATGGCCGAAAGCACGGGGGCGATCTCGGGCGCCTTGCCGACCGGGCTCCAGATCGGCAGCACCCCGAACCAGGTGAACGGAAAGCCATGGGCGTTGGTGGCGAGGAAACCGCTGACCGGCATGATGATCAGGAACACATAGAACAGTCCGTGCACGCTGGCTGCGGCAATCCGTTCGATCCGTGGTCCGTGATCTTCCGGTTTGGGCGTCAACAGCCGGTTTCCGACCCTCAGAAGCATCAGCCACAACACCAGAAAGCCAAGGCTTTCGTGCACCAAGTAGAAATCAAGCGAGACCTCGTTTTTCACGAATTTGATGACCATGCCCAATGGCCAGGTCAACAGCACCAGCGCCGCTATCAGCCAGTGCAGGACGCGCGTGGTTGCGGGATAGCGCTCGACGTTGATCGAGAGTCGTGGCAGCCCGGTCGCCTTTGCTTTTCTGTCCAAGATCCCTCCTCACATCCACCGACGTTTAAAAAACGCCGCGCTGAAATGACCACCCACATTTCGGAATGCTGCAATGACGATAGCAACGGATTGTCATGACGTAAATCGTACAGCTTGCTATCGCAGGTGATCGGCGCATGCCGGTTACGGTTTTTCGCGCACTTTGGTCGGTTGACATTGACCTGTAGCGCCTCGTGGTTAGGCTTGCGGCAAAAGCATCATAATGCAGGAGGTCACCATGTCGAAAACTCTGATCGTGCTCATTGCAGCGTTGGCATCATCCTCTGCGCTTGCGCAGGACATGCGAACAATTTCCGGCGAGGCGACCTATCGCGAGCGTATGGCGCTGCCGGAGGGTGCTGAGCTTGCTGTTGCAGTCACAGGCTTTCAGGGCACCGAGCTGGGCAGCATGAGCCAGCTCACCGGCGGCCGCCAGGTGCCGCTTGCCTTTGAACTTTCAGTGCCGAGCGGTGTGAAGGGTGAACTGACCGCGGTCATCATGGTTGACAACGAAATCCGTTTCGCCGTTGATCCGGTTGGCATTGCTCCGGGGGCGGATGACGTTGATATCGGCACAGTCTGGCTTTCGGGCTTTTCGCCTTCCGGCTTTCAGAGCACATGGCATTGCGGTGATCGGCAGGTGCAAATCGGCTTTCGCGACGAAATGGCCGTGATCGAGACCGATGACATGATCTTCGAACTGCCCCAGGTGGTTTCGGCCGATGGCGCACGCTTTGCCAGCGAAGACAGCGACAGCGAATTCTGGAGCAAGGGCAGCAGGGCCATGTTGCGCCTTGCCGGCGAGGAATATCCCGAATGCGTGGTGGTTGAAAACGACAAAAGCTGGAAGGCACAGGGCAACGAGCCCGGCTGGCAGGCGGCCATCGATGGCGATCGTTTCCGCCTCGACCTCAATTACGGCGACGACAGGCTTGACCTCGGCCTGCCCGCACCGGAAATTTCAGAGGGCGCCTATCATTATGGGTTTGACGCTTTCGGTCTTTCCATTGCAATCGCCGACCGGCTTTGTCGCGATGATATGAGTGGCCGACTGTTTCCCCAGTCCGTCGCGCTGACAACGGCGTCCGGCGTCCTGAACGGCTGCGGCGGGGATACGATGTCGCTTCTTTCGGGGCCGGAATGGACCGTGTCGGACATCGGCTCCGAAGCCTTGCCGGAGGAAAACGCGGTAACGCTCGAGATCGATGCGGAAGGTCGTATTTCCGGTTCCGCCGGCTGCAATCGCTATATGGGCGGGATAAAGCTTGGCGGCGAAGGCGGTCTTGAAGTCGGGCCTCTGGCAGCCACCGAAATGGCCTGCGATGAACCGCTCATGGCGCTGGAACGCCGTTTCTTCGACGCGATCTCCACGGTCGACGGCTTCGATATTGCCGATAACGGTCAGCTGATTTTGACGTCCGGCGGTGAGACCGTGATCCGCGCCGCGCGCTGATGGAGCGGCGAACCGGTCATGCTGCTGAAACCGAATGGCGACAACGGTTTCTTCAGCGCGCTGTGGCCGTCGCTGCCGAGGATCCGAGAACGAAGGCGAGATTGGCAGCGGCCGTAAAGGCAGCTTCGCGCGCATCGCTTTCGGCAAGCCGCGCCTCCAGCAGTCCGGTCTGTGCGGTTGCCAGGGCCGAAACGGTTCCCACCCCGTTCTGATAGGCTTCGAGCGCGGAATCGTAAGTCTTGTAGGCCGCCTGCCGGAGCTTTACCGCCGAGGCATTGGCCTGAAGCGCGGTGGTCAGCGCATTCGAGGCCACCACGATTTCGCGGGCGGCGGCATCTTTCAGTTGTTCGAAATTGCGCTGGGCTGCTTCCACACGGCTTTTGGCCTGTTTCAGATTGGCATCGCGCATGCCGGCGTCATAAAGCGGGATGGTGGCGCCAACCATGATATTGCCGTTCAGCCCGTTATTGTCGATGGTCGGCAGCCCGCCGGCGGTCACTCCGGTTTCATAGGATGACAGCGTTCCGAACACGCCGATCTTTGGCATGAAATCGGATTGCGCCTTTTTCACGCCCGCCCGGCTGGCCTCAAGCGTGGCATAGCCAGCGAGAATGTCGGGCCGTTTCGAAAGGGCAATCTCGATCATGGTCTCGACCGGTGCGCGCGCGGGCGCCGGCAGACCGCGCCCGGCGGTATCCCGGATCTTCAGCTTCGACATCGGCGAGATGCCGAGCGCGCCGAGAAGCGCCTGATAGGTGTCCTGTTCGGTGCCTCTGGCCTGCACGAGACCGAGTTCGGCCTGGGCGACAATCTGTTCGGCCTGGGCCTGGTCTACCGATGTTGCAAGCCCGTTATTGCGCCGTGCCCTGACTGCGTCCAGCACCGTGCGGCTGTTGGAAAGCGCCTGGCTTGCCGCGCGGGTATGGGCGCGGGCGGCGTTATAGTCGTGATAGGCGCCGGTCACGGCAAAGACCAGCTTCTGGTGCATGGCGTTGAACTGATAGTTGGAAGCCAGTGAGGCCTGTTTGGCCGCCTCCACGACAGCGCTGCGGCCGCCGAAATCAAGCGCCAGCCATTGCAGCGCCATGAACGGCACCACGCCCTGAATATTGCTGTCGAAATAAGCGCTGCCGCCGATGGGAACCGGAAGTTCGGCGGAATTGTCGTTGGTGCCGGCAATCACATTGGCGGTGATCACCGGCAGATAGGTGGCCTCCGCCATGCCGACGGCAAGGGCGGCCTGACGGGCCTGTTCCCAGGCGGCCCGCGTGCCGGGATTGGTGCGCTGGGCAAGGTCGATCAGTTCCGGCAGCGCGTAGGTCTTCTGTGTATCGACGACCGGCGGCGACAGCGCCAGCTCCCTGCCGCCTTGCGCGGTGGTCTTCAGATCATCCGCATTGGTGTTTTCCGCCGCCGGCTGCCAGGGCCGCTCGGGAGAGGGCGGGGCCAGCGACAGGGAATCGGGCGCGCAACCGCCAAGGGCGGCGAGGGCGACCGCCGCGATGATGCCGGCCATTCTGGAAAGACGGATTGGCTTCATCTCGTTTCTCCCGGTTGGGCGGTGCTGGAAAAATCTGCCGGCTCGCCGGAGCTTGCAACCGGGGCCGGCTGCAGATCCGCAACGGGCGGCGGTTCGCGCCGGAACAAAAGCGCCAGCGACAGACCGTTGAGCGTGCTGGCCGTGCCGGCATAGCTTTCGCGATCCTGACGGGAGGGCCGCATGTGGCGCGGTTCGTAGGGCGCCATTTCCACGGCATTGCGGATCACGCCGAGATCGGTCTGGACCGAAGCAACAAGTGCGGTCGACGCGCGGCGGGTGGCAAAATCGAGACCGGCGAGCTGTTTCAGCTTGTCAGTGGCCATGGCGGTGCGCTTCTTCACCTCGGCGGCAACGCTCACCGGCCAGATATTGGTGAAGATCACATAGACCACGGCATTGCCGAAGAGAATGCCGATGATGCGGTCGCTGGCGGCACTCAGGCTGGTGCCCGGCCCGAAACCCTGCAGCACTGTCAGAAGGAAGGCGAGCGCGATCTGTACACCGCCATAGGAAATCCGCTCGCTGCCGGTCGAAACCCACGCCGCCAGTGAAACGACGGCAAAGATCAGCACGGCAAGCCCGCCGACGGATTCAAGCTGCGGAATAACGAACAGGATTGCGACAAGCCCGAAAAACGCACCGATCAGACAGCCGGTGATGCGCAGCACCAGCTTGTGCACCGTATCGCCAGTGGTGCCGAGCGCGGCGACATAACAGGTGATCATCGCCGTGTGGATGCCCTGCCAGTCGATGGCGGTATAGATGAAAAAGCAGGTGACGGCGGCAAGCGTGGTCTTCAGCGCAAATTGCAGATGAACGGGATTGGAAAAAATGTCCGGCGAGACGGCCGGATCGTTCACCGCCGCGCCCTTGTCCAGGGGCGCCATATGGCTGAGGTCATCCAGCGTGCGGGCGATATCGTCAAACAGGTGATCGCCCTCGAACGCGTCTGCATGAAAGGCCGGAAGGTCTTTTCTCGCAAGAACAGCCTCGGCCATGCTGCGGCAGATGCGGGCAAGTTCGAAGCGGGTTTCGCCATCGGCCTCGTCCGGCAGCGCCGAAACCGCAAGCAGCAGGCGGTAGCTGTGGGCCTGTCCGCGTTCCAGAAATTCATAGGCCTTGCCGTAAACAAGGTGCAGGAGCTTTGTCAGCATCAGCCTCTTGTCGGATTCGGCCATGCCCTCGCCGAGCGCGTCCGTGAAGGCGAGGTCATCGGTGGCCTCGGGCCGTTCCAAACGCTGGGCGGCAAGTTCCAGCCGTTCGGCAATGGTCTGGCGCAGAAGCTTTTGCGGGGGAATGCCGAACAGGAGATTGTAGACGGCCATCACCGCCATCGGCACGAACACCATCGCCCAGGCATAGAGCACGGCACGGGTGGCGATCTCGCCAAGGGGAATGTTGCCGAGCAGGGTCAGAACGAAGGAAATCACCAGCGCGACAATGCCCGCCTGTTCGCCTGCCTTGGTGGCGGAATCCAGATAGAGGAAGATGAAAGAGGCCAGAATGATAGCCGCGATCTGCGCGGGCGGGTGATCGATGGTCAGGTTGATGATGCCGATCAAAAGCACGACCACGATGCTGACAGCGCCGATAATGCCGACGCCGGTGACGACATTTTCCGCCGCATTGGCCCGCATCAGAAAGATCACCAGATAGCAGCCGATGGCGGCTTCGGGGAAATGATACATCATCGAGATGACGGTCGAGATTGCGCAGATGGCGCCGATGGACAGCGCCAGACGCAGACGTCCGGGAAAGGGCCGGAGATCATCGATCAGCCGGCGCGACTTCCGCTGCAACATGCTTTCAGCAGTCATCGCCATGGCGGACCACTGTCGAGGCGGATGCGCCGATGCGCATCAGGTTTTCCGGCGGGTCGATCAGTTCGATGCGCACCGGGAAGCGCTGCGCGATCTGTACCCAGTCGAGTTCCTTCGGCACATAGGGAAGGGCGCTCGGCACCTGGATCATGCTTTCGGTTGCAACGCCCCATCCGATGCCCTGAACGCGGCCTTTGATTTCCACCGAGCGGTCGGCCATCACATAAACGGTGGCACAGGTCCCCGCCGGCAGGTCCTTCAGTTCCGCCTCGCGGTAAAGCGCGGTTGCAAACCATTGTCCGGTATTGACGAGCGTGAACAGCGGCGCGCCCGAAACCACGAACTGGCCGCTCGAGAATTTCAGTCCGACCACACGGCCGTCATGCGGCGAATAGATTTTCGTATTGGCAAGATTGTATTTGGCAAGGTCGAGCGCGGCACGGCGCGCTTCGATCACGGCAAGGGTTTCCTCGGGCGTGGAAATCAGCGCGTCTGCGGCCTTGGATTGCTGAAGCGCCTGTTCGAGCGAAACCTCGGCATCGCGTTTGGCGGTGCGGGCGTCCTGAACCTGCTGGTCGGTGACGTAGCCCTTGGGTTGCAGCGGCAGCAGGCGCTCCAGCGTCTCGTCGGCCAGTTCCAGATTGGCGCGTGCGCGCTCGATCTGCTGTGCGGCGATCTGGGCGTTGGCCGTTTCGGCGGCAATGTTTCTGTTCTGGGATTCGTAGAGTGCTTCAGCCGCCTTCAGATCAGCCTCGGCCTGGGCCACCAGGAGGCGGTAGGACTCATCTTCCAGCGAGAACAGCAGATCGCCTTTGCTGACCTCGTCGTTTTCGGCAACGTAAATCTCGGCGATCCGGCCGGGAACGGTGGACGAAATCTGCGTAATCGGCGCCGTCAGCGTCGCGTCCTGAGACAGAATATTCGCCTTCATCCGCGTCATGTGGGTCCAGCCCAGATAGACGGTTGCGCCGATGACGATGACCGGGATGAGGGTGACAAGCTTTGCCTTGGTGCTCAACATGGTTTACCGCCCGAACAGCAGGATTGACGACAGCAGGCCGATGGCGATTGCCAGAAACAGATAGACGATCACGCGCAGCGGCATCACGGCGTCAATGCCGGCCTTGATGAACAGGAGCCTGATGATGACGGCGCCGAAAACGCCAATCAGCGAACAGGCTATCCATGAGGGGAAATAGGCCCCGAAGAAGGGAATGACCGGGCCGCGCTCCGCGCTGCTGCAAGCTGAAAGCAGCAACAAACCCGCCGGAAAAAGCCCCCTTTTACGCAATACACGCACGCCCCGCACCTGACCCTTTTGTTGTTTCCATCCCCGCTTCCCCTGAAGCGTTCACAGTGTTCCCCACCGTGGCCCCAAGTGTCAACCAGACCTGACAATCAGGCTTAACATGCCGCCGGATCAGAACCGGAAGGTGAGGCCCACGGTCGGTCCCTGCATGTCGACGTCGAACAACTTGCCATCGTCGTCATAGTCGACGGACATGTATTTGTAACCAACCGAGAGAGCTGTCGAGCGCGAAAGATCGTATCTGACCACGCCCATGGCCTGCCATGTGAGGTCCGAACCGATGGAAAAACCGGCGATATCGGCCTCGCCGACAAAGCTGAAGCCCTTTCCGAAATCATATTCCATGCGCGCGCCGAAGGCCGGGTCCACCCAGCCGAAATCACGCTTTGCCCGATAGGTATTGGGTGTGCCGGGAATACTGGCCGAAACATCGGTCCACGCCTTGACAACGCGGACACCGGCCAGCGCGTCGAGCGCGAACCTGTCCGTATCCGCAAGCCTGTAGGCGCCGAACAGCGCGGCATTGAACAGCCGGGCGTCAAGATCGACATTGACCCCCGGGACCGGACCGAAACCGGGAAGCGTCACCGGACCGGTGGCCTGTTCGTTCTGGCTGTCGATATACATCACGTCCGCATAGACCCCGAACCTGCCGTCGGTTGCGAGAAAATTGACGAAACCGGCAAGCTTCAGATTGTCCAGTATCTCCGAAAAACTGCGGTCGACCCGCACGGTCGGAGCGCTGCCGAAGGGGGAAGCCTTTCCGGAAAGCCCTGCGCCCCAGACATAGGGCGTAACCTCGAAGGTCCAGTTATTGGCCGTCACCGGCGCCGGTTGAGGTGCAGGCGTTGACACCGGGTCTGCGGCGAGCGCGGTTTGAGAAAGGGCCGCTGCCACCGCGCCTGCAGCCAGAAATTTGAAAGCATATGCGTGCATATCGTCTCCTATGCCAGCATGTTCTTGAAGAAACGGCCATCCTTCATGATGGCGGTCATGTTGTCCGGATCGGCAATCAGCGAAATATCGTCCAGCGGATTGCCGTCGATCAGCAGCATGTCTGCGTAGCTGCCTGCCTCGATCACCCCGAGGCGACCGCGATAGGGATTGCGTTCGCCGGAAAGCTGCAGCAGTTCGCCGGTGCGGCTGGTGGCCATTTTCAGCACGTCGGCGGGCGAGAACCAGTCGGCAAGCTTGGCAAGCTGGCGGCCCTGCGAACTTGTCCGGGTCGGATTGAACAGGATATCCGTGCCCCAGACCATGCGTTCGATGCCGAACCTGTTCGCCCATTCGAAACAGCGCACCGTGCCTTCGGCAATGTTGCGCTGGTCCTGGCGTTGCTGCTCGCTGCCTTGCGGGTTGGAATCGGCATCGGCCAGGAAGGGCTGGATGCTCCACCACGTACCGGTGTCAACGATCATGCGCACCGTGTCCTCGTCGGCCAGCTGGCCGTGTTCGATACATGCGACACCGTTTTCGATCGACCGCTTGATGCCGGCCGCCGTATAGACATGGGCGCAGACATAGGTGCCCCAGTCCGTTGCCGCCTGCACCGCGGCGCGGATTTCTTCCGGGGTGAACTGAAGGCTGGGGATCGGATCATATTGCGATGACACGCCACCGCCGGTCATGATCTTGATCTGGCTTGCGCCCAGCATCAGCTGCTCGCGCACGCGGTTCAGCACCTGCGGCACACCGTTGGCAATCGAGGAGATCCCGGCTTCCTCGGCATGGCTGAGATTGGTGTTGTCGGAGGCGGGGATTTCATAGGGAAAGCGGAAGTCGCCGTGGCCGGAGGTCTGGGTGATCATCGCGCCGGCCGGATAGATCCGCGGGCCGATGGCCTTGCCGCCGTCGATCGCGCGTTTGAGCGCGTAGGACGGGCCGCCGACATCGCGCACCGTGGTAAAGCCTCGCATCAGCGTCTTTTCGGATTCCGCTGCGGCCACGAGGTGAACATAGGGCACCTGAGCGGTCATTGCCGTCTGCATCGGGATGGCACAGAGCAACGAATGCCAGTGGGCGTCGATCAGGCCGGGCATCAGCACGCGGTTGCCGCAGTCAACGATATCGGCATCGGCCACCTCTTCGGCAACGGGAGGCAGCGCTTCAATCCGGCCGCCACGCACCAGCACATTGCGGCCCTCGGTCAGGGTGTCGGACATTCCGTCGAAGATGCGGACATTGGTCAGCAGGGTGGCGCGGTCATTGGCTTCGGCAAGGGAGGGTACGGATGCAAGCGCACCTGCCGCTATGGTTCCGGCCACGCCCTTGAGCACCGAACGCCGGCTGAAACCATCCATCAGCCGCTGATTGAGACGGGCGAATTCCGGTGTGTGGCACGGGCAACCCGCCCCGTGAATGAGGTGCTGATATTTTGACCCTGCGCGCACCATCCCCTCCTGCTGTCGTTGATAAGACAGGTAAATCTTAAAGGCCATGACCTTATTTGCAAGGAATGGTTACGCCCGGTCCCGGTCTTTTGTCAGGTCGCGGCAAGAAAGCCGATTATATCGTTCGCCCAGTTTGTTGACAAAGCCGCCCCTCGCTCCGGGTCATTCTCGGGCTTGACCCGAGGATCCACGGCCACACGATGTACGCTTTCCTGAACCCCTTTCTTATCAAAGGGATGGCTGAAATGGATGCTCGGATCACGTCCGAGCATGACGCCCGTGGGGACCGCTGGCGGAGGCAACAACGTGCACGTCTTTGGGTTTGTCAGCAGTCTGAGCCGGCTATCGTCCGGCCTCTTGTGCGTCCATGGCCTGGCCAAGGATGTTGGCAGGATCGATGATACGGCCCATGGTATCCAGGAACCGTACGCCGGCGGTGCGCAGATCGCTGCCGAGGTCGGCATCCTCGTCCAGTTCGGGATAGATCGCGGCAAGCGCGGCATAACGGCTGTGGTTGAGCATATCCCTGGATGATATGGAGGAAATATCGAGCAGCGACACATTCATGGCCTGCGCCTGTTCGAGCACTTCCGGGTCGTTGATGTCCAGTTGCCCGGTGCGCTGGCGGTTGCCCTGTATCAGGCGCGAAAACCCGAGCGCGCGGTCATCGCTGGAGACCATCACCATCAGGGGCGGATCGAGCGGGCCGATCACATCGACCTGGGCGGCAAAAACGTCCTCGTCGATATCGGGCGCGGCGAGGATGACATTCAGCTTGCGAAGCGCGGTCTGCTTGCCTTCCAGGCTTAATTGCCGCAGCGCCTCCATCGTCAGCCAGCCGCCCATGCTGTGTCCGAACAGCATGACCGAACGGACACTGGATTGTGCGGTGACCTGTTCGATAACATCCGCCAGCCCGTCACGCGAGAAGGTGGCCGATTCCTTGTCGGTGGCATAGTCGAGAATGCGTGCCTGCGACGGCCACGAAAACAGGACCGGAACCCCGGGAACATTGCTGTCGGCGGCAAGCTGCGCCATCCGGAAGAGGCCTTCCTGAAACGAGACATTGAAGCCGTGCACGAAAATGCCGACACTGCCCTGGCTGGTTTCGCGCGCGCGCCGCGCAATCCGCGCATCGAACGCCGATTGCGAGAGCATGGTATGCTTCAGCACGGTGAAGTAATCTTCCGGGTTTGCCTTGGGGGAATAGGGCCATTCGATTTCGCCGGGGTCATGGTCCGGCGGGATCGAGATCACGAATTCCGCATAGCTCAGGTCAAATTCGCGCTCACGGGTGAAGCCGTCGATCGGTTGTGCCGCGCGTTCGCGCGTCGTTGCCACATAGACGGTGACGGTGCGCGCACCTTCGATACCGGCCGCTTCGGGACGCGGGTAAATCGTTACCGTGTCGGGCCTCGACGTGCAGGCGGACAGCAGCAGAACTGCAAGAACGCTCAAAATAATGTGTAACGCGTCAAGCCGCTTGCCGAACCGGTTCATGCCATTTTCCAGAATATGCGTTGTGACCGGCATGATCTGATTTCTTTGCCTCGGGTCTGGGGCGCTTGCCCTTTTATCTGATCTCTACGGGGACGCCTGCCGGAAATCAAGTATGGGTCGTCGATCGGTTTGCGGTCGCTTGCGAAATCCCGGGTCTGCGCCATCGTCTTGACCGTTTCGGGGGGAGCCGATAACACCGTTTGAGAGACCAGCGACAAAGGGAGAGGATGCCGATGACGGACCAACGCCAACAGGACAACCCGTTCGATCTCAATGACGAGACCTACGGTGCGGCCGATCTTTCGGCGATCCTGCCGAAATCCGGCTTTCCCGAAAAGGAACGCGCTCCGCGTCTTACCTATGCCGCCATTCATGACGAATTGTTGCTCGACGGCAATGCCCGCCAGAACCTGGCAACCTTCTGCCAGACCTGGGAGGAGCCGGAAGTCCACAAGCTGATGGACGATTGCATCGACAAGAACATGATCGACAAGGATGAGTATCCGCAGACCGCCGAAATCGAGGCGCGTTGCGTGCGGATGCTGGCCGATCTCTGGAATGCGCCAGAAGGCCCGGCGACGGGCACCTCAACCACCGGCTCGTCCGAAGCGGCGATGCTGGGCGGGCTTGCGATGAAGCGCCGCTGGGAAGCACGGCGCAAGGCCGAGGGCAAGCCGACCGACAAGCCGAACCTGATTACCGGACCGGTGCAGATCTGCTGGCACAAGTTTACCCGCTACTGGGATGTCGAGCACCGCGAAATTCCGATGGAAAACGGCCGCCTGCTGATGACCCCGGAAGAGGTTCTGAAGCTCTGCGACGAAAACACCATCGGCGTGGTGCCGACCCTCGGCGTTACCTATACCGGCGAATACGAGCCGGTGAAGGCCGTCTCCGATGCGCTTGACGATCTTCAGGCGCGCACCGGGCTTGATATTCCCATCCATGTGGATGGCGCCAGCGGTGGATTTCTGGCGCCCTTCTGCGCGCCGGATCTGGAATGGGATTTCCGTTTGCCGCGGGTGAAATCGATCAACGCCTCCGGGCACAAATTTGGCCTGTCGCCGCTTGGCGTGGGCTGGGTTCTGTGGCGTGAGGAGCAGGATCTTCCCGAACAGATGGTGTTCTGGGTCAATTATCTTGGCGGCAACATGCGCGATATCGCGCTCAACTTTTCGCGCCCGGGCGGACAGGTGATCTGCCAGTATTACAACTTCCTTCGGCTGGGCCGTCAGGGCTATCGCAAGGTTCACGAGGCCTGCTACCGCAGTGCCGCCTATCTGGCGGACGAACTGAGGAAGACCAATCTTGTCGATATCGTTTTCGATGGCGACATGGAAAAGGGCATTCCGGCGGTTTCGTGGAAGTTGAAGGATGATCTGCCGACCAATTACACGCTGTTCGACCTTGCCGACCGTCTGCGCGCGCGCGGCTGGCAGGTGCCGGCCTATACGCTGCCGGCCAATTGCGAGGAGCAGGCGATCCAGCGCATTCTGGTCAGAAACGGCGTTTCGATCGACCTGTGCTCATTGCTGATCGAGGACATGAAGGCGGCGATCGACTATTTCAGGGCGCACCCGATCACCAAACCGCTGACCGAAGACGAAGCCTCCGGTTTCCATCACTGAGCGGGCTGCAACAGCGCAATATCAGAACGCCGCGTCTTTCGGGGACGCGGCGTTTTCTGTCTGGAACGCCCTAAAGCGCCAGCAGCACCTTGTCGGCATCGGGGCTGCCCTGATCGAAGGCTTCGAGCGGGACGACCTTGGGGCCGGTGGCGCCGGCCTTCAGTGCGGCAAGGTCGAAGGACGCATAGCCGAGGCTGTTATAGGTGCGCAGCATCACGGTGCTGCGTTCCAGATCGATCAGCGTGATCCAGGAGGTATATTCGGTGATGAATTCCGGTTTTTGCGCCGGTTGCTGGCCGGTCAGCCTGGTGGCCGATTCCGTCAGTGCGCTGGCCTTGGCGCTGGAATAGACGGAGGCCCCCTTGGGCCGGTCGAACTTGTTCATCACGTGGCCAAGCTGGCGCAGCGATGCTTCGGGCCCGTCCGCCTTTTCTGAAAAATGGGCGTAATAGACGGCCCGGACAAACCGGTCGACGGCGGTGTCCGAACCGGGCAGCGTCACCGTGGCGATGCCGGAATCGGGCTGTATGAAATTCTGTCCCAGCAACGTCGCGCTTGAATGGTCGACATTGCTGAGGTGGGTATAGTTGTTGAGATTGGTCAGGTGCCAGTCGAAACGCGGGCTGTTGGTCATCACGCCCAGCGGATTGTCGAAGATATGGCGTTCGCCGTCGAAGAATTCGATGACGATGGATGCGCCGCTCCGGTCATGAACCGTGTAGTGGAACGGCGGCACAACACCGCCGAGGGCCGCCAGCGGATCGACCAGAACCGTCTGTTTTTCAAGCGCTTCCCTGACTTCCGCTACGGTGGAAAACTGTGCCAGCATCCATGCGCCGAGATCGATTGCCGACAGCACCGGCACATCATCGGCTTGTGTGTCATCGGGGCCATGCGTGTCGGCGAAGGCAAGCAGGGAGAAATTCAGCCCGGCCTCGTTCAGGCCTTCCACCACTTTCAGGTCCTCGACGCTGCCATTGGGCACCACGACGCCGAAAATGTCGTAGCGGCTCTCATAGGTCAGCGGTGCATGATTGCCGGCCTTTGACGAAAGCTGTGTGCCGCTGGGCAGGAACGCCGCCAGATAAGGCAGTTCCACCGGCAGCTCCAGTGTGCGTCCTGCGTAAACGGAGCCGGAAAGATCTGTGTAGAGCAGGGACGTGCACATGGATTACCTCGTTATCTATTGGCGCATTGGCGAGAGAGTATTGCGGGGTTTTCGCCGGCGCAAGGTCTGAGACTTTTGAAGATCATTTCTGACCTCTGCCTGTCAGGTGTTTGCGACCGTTTCGATCCGTTCCATGCCGCCGACGGCCGGGGCAAAATCGGCCCAGACGTTCCTGGCGCCCGCCCGCCAGGCGTCCATGTCCTCGGGCTGGAACACGATGCCGCCATTTTCGTGCGCGGTTTGCATGGCTGCGGTTTCGTCTTCCACAATCAGTGCATTGAAATAGAGCGCGGCCTCGGCTGAAATCGCCTCCAGAACGGCTTGAGCCTCGGGGTCGAGCCCGTCCCAGAACCCTTGAGAAAAATAGATCACGCCGGACGCGCGGATATGCCCGGTTTCGGTCAGGCACGGCACGACCTCGTAGAGCTTGAACCCGGCATAGGCGGATTTGGTCAGGTCCATGGCATCCGCAACCCCGGTGGCCAGCGCGTTATAGGTTTCGGTAATCGGAATGCCGACGGGAACCGCGCCAAACGCGCTCCACAACCCGGTATGAAGCGGACTGTTGATCACCCTGATCGTGACGCCTTCAAGCCCTTCCGGCCGGGTTACCGGCGTTTTCGTCAGAAGATGGCGGGCGCCGTAGTCGATAAAGCCGCCGACGATGAAGCGCTCATCGGCAAGCGCGCCTTTCAGTTCCGCGCCCACGGGGCCTGCAACCACGCGGCCAAGGTGTTCGGGACTGCGAAACAGGAACGGCAGGTCGAGGATCTGCAATTGCGGCACCCATGACGACAGCGCCGAAACGGTCGAAAGGCTTGCTTGCACGGAACCAAGGCGGATGCTGTCGGCGACCTGTTTTTCCCCGCCCAGCGCGCCATTGGCGACGATGTTGAAGCGAAAACGCCCGGGCAGCCGTTCCTCGGCCTTTTCGGCGATATAGCGCCAGATCCTGGTTTCCGGCTTGTCCTCTCCGAGCAATGAGGCCACGGTCACCGTGGTCTGCGCCAGGGCCGGGCGGGCGATATACGGGGCCGAAAGCGCGGTCAGCGTAGCGGCTTTCAGGAAATGGCGACGGGTGAGGGGCTGCATGACGTTTCCTCTCAGATCAACAGGGTGCAGGTGCAAAGAATGGCGATTGCCGCAAGAAGTGCGGCGAGATAGGGCAGCACCGCGCGAAAAAGCGCGGCCGGGGGAACCTCCGTCACGCCGGCCACCACCAGAACCAGCATGCCGACCGGTGGCGTCAGGCCGCCGATCATCAGCGTGGTGACGATGATCACGCCGAAGGCAATCGGGTCGATGCCCGAGCCGGTGGCAAGCGGCAGCAGAAGGGGGCCGAGAAGCAGGATCGCCGCGCCGATATCGAGAACCAGCCCGGCGCCAAGCAGAACGATGACGGAAAAGGCCAGAACCGCGGCCGGAGAACCGCCGAAAGCGGCAACGGTTGAGGCGATCATGCCGGATACGCCGTCGACGGCCAGCTGAAAGGCAAACGGCCCGGCCGAACCGATGAGAAGGCCGATGGCCGCAGCTTCGGTCGCGGTCTGTCGGAAAACCGAAAAAAGCGCTGTCCGGCGCGTTTTCGAAAAAGCCGCAAGTGCAAGTGTATAGATGGCCGCAAGGGCTGCCGCCTCGGTGGTGGTGACGATGCCGATGCGGATGCCGGCAACCACGATGACGCCGAGCCCGAAGGCGGGGACCGCTGCAAGCAGGGATCGCCGGCGTTCGCCCCTAGCCACCGGTCTGCTGCCGGGCAGATTGCGGGTCGTGAGGTAAATGGCGATGGAGAGAGCCGCCGCCATCACCAGCCCCGCAAACAGCCCGCCGAGAAGCAGCGCGCCCACCGAAAGATCGGTGGCGGCCGCCAGAATCAGGAAGGCGATTGACGGCGGGATGATGTTGTCGAGCACCGACGAGGCGGCAATGATTGCGCCGGAGCGGGCCGGCGGATAGCCATGGCGCACGAGTTCCGGGTGAAAGGTGGTGGCGGAAAACACGGCATTGGCGACCGAAGAGCCGGAGGCTCCGGAAAACAGCGTGCCGGTGGCCAGCACCGTCTGGGCCAGCCCGCCGCGCCGGTGGCCGACCAGTGAGGCGGCGAAGGCCACAAGGTGCCTTGCCGCGCCCGAGGCGGAAAGGGCTGCCCCCGTCAGCAGGAAGAACGGAATGGCGAGCAACAGAAAGTGGGACATGCCGGAAACGGTCGTGGTGACGATGGTTTCCGTTCCAAGATTGCCGCCGAAGGGAATGGCGATCATCGCCGCCGCGATGAAGGCGTGGGCAAGCGGTGCGGCGGCGGCAAGGCCGACTGCTGCCGCAAGCGCGATCGCAATGCTTGCAGGCAGGGCGGTTGTGACGGTGACGTGCAGGCAGGCGTAATAGACTGCGGATGCAAGGGTCGCCGATGCCGCAAGCGGCAGAACCTGCCGTTCGCCGATGCGGCGAAGAACGAGAATGATCGCGAGAAGACCGCCGCCTGCGCCGGTCACCGCAAAACGCACCCATTCGGGAAGGCCGAGTGCCGGCGATGTGCCGCCGATGAGGTTCACGACGCGCGTGCTGCCGAAAATCAGCACAAGAGCCGCCAGCAGGCTGAACGCATCGGCAATGATGCCGGCCAGTTTTTTGGCAGACGGGCCGAAAGGCAGGTCAAGCCGCATGGCAAGCGGCCCGGACAGCGCAAGCGGCGCGGCAAGGGCAATCAGCGCCACATTCAGCCAGATGCCGAGATCTTCCGTTCCGATAACGCCGGTGTGAAACAGATAGCGCAGAACCACGCTGGTCAGCACCACAGCGAGCATCACCGCCAGCACGGCCGCGGCGACCATCGCGAGTGCCGTTTCCAGCCGCGTGGCAAGCTGTGCTGCCCGGGCGTGCAGCGTGCCGGGCTTTTCCGTCATTGTGCCGGGGGTGCGATGGCCGTGTCTACGCTGCGGCGAAGTTCACGGGTTGCGGCTGCAACGTCGGGTGCGTGGAAAATTGCGGAAATCACCGCAATGCCGTCGGCCCCTTCGGCCATCAGCCGTGGCACGTCTTCAAGCTTGATACCGGCAATCGCGCCAACCGGCAGGTCGGGCCGCGCCCGTTTGAGGCCGCGGCGCAGCGCACGAAAGCCGTTGAGGCCCACCGGAGGATCCATATTGATCTTGGAAAGCGTCTGGAAAACACCGCCGATACAGGCGTAATCGACCGGTGCGGCTGCCGCCCTGGCGCCGTCGGAGGCGTTCTTGACCGTGAGCCCGATAATGGCGTCCGGGCCAAGCAGCTTCCGGGCGATCTCCGCCGGCATGTCGTCGCTGCCCAGATGCACCCCGTCGGCCTCGGCCGCAAGGGCCACGTCGACCCGGTCATTGACGACGAAGGGCACACCGGTGGGCGCGAGCGCCGCGCGGATTTGAACGGCGCGTTCGACCATCTGACGGGTTTTGGCGAATTTGTCGCGATACTGGATCAGCGTTGCGCCGTTTTCGGCGGCAAGCCGCGCCAACTCCGCCAGCGGCGCGGCCTCAACCAGACCGGCATCGACAATGGCGTTCAGGCGATAGTCGACCGTTCTCATGGCCGTGCCCCGGCAAGAGTTCCCGGCGAGCAGATGTTACGAATGTCCAACGGCATAGAAAGCGCTCCACGATCATACGAAGACCGGGCAGCGGCGCGGGCGCGAAAACAGGGAACGCAACCATTTTCCGTTCCTACGCCGGTATGACCCGGATCAGGTTCAAGGGTCCGGCGCATTGCCATCTCAGCATCGGATGATGCTCCCCTCGGAATTTCCGTGATTCTGTCGGGCTTTGCGCCCCCTGTCAACAGGCTTCAGACGGCGCCGAATGCGGCTTGCCGGAAACCGGACAGGTCTGTGAGCACGGTGTCGGCGCCTGCGCTCTGAAGCCGTTCGGCATGAAGCGGCCTTACGCCCTCAAGGTGGCCGCCACCGACAAAGCCGACGCAGCGCATCCCGGCGCGGCCGGCGGCAATGACGCCGGCAATCGAGTCTTCAAGCACGACACAGTCGCCGGCCTGCGCGCCGCTCTGTTCGGCGGCGTACAGAAAAACGTCGGGCGCGGGCTTGCCGTGTTCGACCGATTCCGCACTGAAAGCGCGGCCGCGGAAACGGTCGGCAAAGCCGATACAGTCAAGCGCCACTCCCAGCCGTTTGTAGGAGCCGCCGGACGCGATGCAGTAGCCGATGCCGGCCGCATCGAGACTGTCGAGCATGTCCGCGGCACCCGTCATCGGCTGAAGTTCGCGGGCGTAGCGGTCAAACAGCCGCGCATACCAGTCCTTCTGAAACGCGGGCTCAACCGGCTTGCCCGTGCTGTTTTCGACAAAGGCGGTGATCTGTTTGATCGAGGCGCCGAGAAACTTCTCGACCAGCGTATCCCAGTCGACCGTTATCCCGTATTCTTCAAGCGAGGTCTGGAGTTCGGCGAGCGCGATGATTTCGCTGTTGGCGAGCACACCGTCGAAATCGAAAATAACTGTTTTGTTCATGAGGTCCTGGCCAGAATGCGTTCGGCGGTGATGTCGTCGGTCACAAGCGTGGTAACGAGCCCGCGGCGGATGGCGGCGATGATGACGTCGACCTTGTGTGTACCGGCTGCGGCAAGCACCCGTTCGGGAACCTTTTCAAGCGCATCAAGCCGGATGCCGACGGCACAGTCGTTGATGAAGTGGTCGACCTCCCGGCCGTTGTGATCGATAAAATGGCCGACGATATCGCCCACAGCACCTTTTTCGGAAAGGGTCGCCGGTGTGACACTGGACGGCAGTCCGGTGTTCATCAGAACGGACCTGTCGGACAGATCGCCGGCAACCAGAACGGCGAGATCGAGGGTTTTCAGCTTTTCCAGATGCTCGCTGAAAACGGCATCGGAGAGAAACTCCTCCCTGTCTGTGCCGGGCGAGAGGTAGACCGGGGCGGCAAACAGCGAATATCGGGCGCCCAGCCGGTCGGCAAAACCAGAGGCGATCCCGAACGTGTTGAACGATGCGCCCTGCGATGTGCCGCCGATCATCGATATGATTTCGATCTCCGGCAATTGCATGCGCGGCAGATGGGTCATCGCATTTGTCAGCGTCATGCCCCAGGACACCCCGATCCGCTGCCAGCGCGCCTCGCGCAATCCTTTTGCCAGGTAGTTGGCAAGGGCGACCCCTGCGGGGCGCTGATAGTCGTGATTGTCCGCATTGGCCGGCGCCACGATGGCGTCGGCAAGGCCGAAACGGGTCTTCAGGTCTTCCTGCAGGCGCAGGCGCATGACATGTGGCGACTGGATATCGACCCGCACCAGCCCGTCGGCGCGCGCACTTCTGATGGCCTGGTTCACGCGCAGCCGGGTGACCCCCATCAGTGCCGCCACTTCGGACTGGGTCATTTCATTGATGAAATAATGCCAGCAGACCTCGACCAGAAACGCCTCGGTTTCCACACTCGTTTCACTTGCCACCAGGCGCATCCCGTCGCGCGTTTCATACCTGTCCGTCATATGAACCGTTTTCATCTGAAATGCAAATTTGACATTTGTAAATTTACATTTATGTTTTTATTGAAACAAATGTAAATGGCGTGTAATACGCTTTTGTCACGGGGTGTTCCGGCGGGTATCAACCGTTCTGACGCCTTTGCAAGGAGTATGTGTTGTGTCGGAGGAGGTCAAAATAGCATGAAGGCGCTGGTACTGGAGGAAAAGGGTCGACTGAACCTCAGGGAGATCGATCTGCAACAGACACTCGGTCCCGACGATGTCAGCATCCGCGTGCACACCGTCGGCATTTGCGGATCGGATGTGCATTACTATACCCACGGCAAGATTGGCCCCTTCGTGGTCGATGCGCCGATGGTGCTCGGCCATGAGGCCTCCGGCACGGTGGCCGCAGTAGGCGCCAATGTTGGCCACCTGAAACCCGGCGACCGGGTCTGCATGGAGCCCGGCATTCCCGATCCGAATTCGAAGGCGGCAAAGCTCGGCATCTACAATGTCGATCCGGCTGTCCGTTTCTGGGCAACGCCGCCGGTGCACGGATGCCTCGCGCCGGAGGTCGTTCACCCGGCGGCCTACACCTTCAAACTGCCCGATCACGTCACCTTTGCCGAAGGCGCGATGGTCGAGCCCTTCGCCATCGGCATGCAGGCGGCGATGCGGGCTGGCATCAAGCCCGGCGATGTCGCGGTCGTCACCGGCGCCGGCCCGATCGGCATGATGACCGCGCTTGCCGCCCATGCCGGCGGTTGCTCCAGGGTCATCATTGCCGATTTCAGCCAGCCCAAGCTTGATATCATCGGGCGCTATGACGGCATCGAGACCGTTCATCTCGGCGAGACATCGATGGCCGAAGCGGTCGCGCAAAAGACCGGCGGCTGGGGTGCGGATATCGTGTTCGAATGCTCCGGTGCGCCATCGGCCATTCTCGGCGTTTCCGGTCTTGTGGCGCCGGGCGGCACGGTTGTTTTCGTCGGCATGCCGATCGATCCGGTCCCCGTCGATATCGTCGGCCTGCAGGCGCGTGAAGCACGCATCGAAACGGTGTTTCGCTATGCCAATGTCTATGAGCGGGCCATTGCCCTGATTGCCAGTGGCAAGGTCGACCTCAAACCGCTGATTTCCGATACGGTGCCGTTTGAAAAATCGGTGGAAGCCTTCGACCGCGCCGTCGAACAGCGACCGGAGGACGTCAAGCTTCAGATCGTTCTGACGGATGACGCCTGAGGGCGTCGCCGCTCTGCCACATGAAACGTCCTATCAAGGGTCCTGACGTCAGAGTTCAGATATATTCGTTATTCCCGCGTCCTGATCTTTGCTAAGTATCCGGACGGGGAAATACGGGGCAGATCTGAATGGACCAGACGGAAAACCGCGGCATCGACCGCGACATGCTGATCATAATGCTGGCAGGCGGGCTCGTGCTGGCGCTTTCCTTCGGGGTGCGTTCGGTGTTCGGCGGGGTTGTCCTGCCCTTGTCGGATGATCTGTTCGCCGGCCGGATTGAAATCTTCTCGCTGTCGATTGCCATTCAAAACCTCGTCTGGGGGCTGGCGCAGCCGTTTTTCGGCATGCTCGCCGACAAGTTCGGCGACCGGCGGGCACTCTGGCTCGGTTTCCTGTGCTATGGGCTCGGCATGCTGATCTGCGTTTTCGGCACCACGCCCTTTGCCCAGCACATGGGGGCCGGCGTTCTGGTTGGCATGGGCGTTTCGGGCACGGCTTTCGGCACGGTTCTGGCCGTGGTCGGGCGTGCGGCTCCGGCCGAAAAGCGCGGCTTTTACCTCGGCGTCGCATCGGCCATGGGGTCTGCCGGTCAGGCGCTGCTGCCGCTGTTGACGGCCTGGCTGATCAGCTCCTTCGACTGGCGCACCACGCTTCTGGTCGTCACCGCGCTGTTGACGCCGATGGCGCTTGCGATCCCGTTTCTGCACGTCAAGAGCAAGGTTTCCGCAACCCAAAGCGACATCGACCTGCCACAGACCATCCGCCATGCCTTCGGGCATACGAGTTTCGTGATGCTGGCGGCCGGTTTCTTCGTCTGCGGCTTTCACCTTGCCTTCATCACCGCGCATCTGCCCAATTACGTGCAGAATTTCTGCACCGGGACCGGGCTTTCGGCGCCCGAACTCAGGGCGCTCGGCCTGAAGGCGCTGGCGCTTGCCGGCTTTGCCAATATCTTCGGCACGCTGATTGCCGCCCGCCTTGGCAATTTCTTTGCCAAACCGCATGTGCTGGCGGGGATCTATGCGCTCAGGGCCGTTGTCATTCTGGTGTTCATCTGGCTGCCGCTGACGCCGGCTTCGGTGCTGATCTTCGGTCTGGTCATGGGCGGCCTGTGGCTGTCCACCGTGCCGCTGACCAGCGCGCTGATCGTCGTGATGTTCGGTCCGCGCGCCATGGGCACGCTGTTCGGCTTTGTCTTCCTCAGCCATCAGCTCGGCGGTTTTGCCGGTGTGTGGTTTGGCGGAATATGGTTCGACCGCTACGGCAATTACGATCTGATCTGGTATATGGCGATTGCGCTTGGCGTCATTTCGGCCCTGATCCATCTGACTGTGCGCGAACGGGCGGCGCCGGTCATGGCCGGAGCGTGAGGGCCTTAACACTTCCGAAAGCATGTTTACATTAATCTCGGCCCGTCCCTTCCAGCCGGGCGCGGGGCGTTTATTTCTGCGGGACTCTTTTCGCGGATTCGTCAAGCGTCTATGTTTTGAAAGGGGCGATTCGGTCTGTCAACGGCCGGGTCTTCATGACATGTGAACAGCCTCTTGAAGGCGGCCTTTGCGCTTTGCGGCAATTGATCGAGCGCAGCCCGCCGAAAGACAGATGCGGAAGAGACGAATGGAGCGGGGCGGCAAAAGCAACGAGGGCCGGATGATTCGCAAAAGGTGCGGCAAGCGCGCCATTGCGCGATGGCTTGCATCCGGCACGGCACTGTCGCTGTCGGCGGCAAACGCCTTTGCCGCGACGCCTGATGCCCCCATGCTGTCCTCGCGTGAGGTCATGGCGCTGTCTGCCTTTTGCGGCATTCTGGCGGCGACCGTGCTTTCCACGCTCTGGTTCATGCGCCTGCGCGGCCGCACCGAGGCGGAAAACCAGCGGCTTTCGCTTGAGCTGGAAAACCACCGCGAACGCATCGCCAATCTGAAGGCGCTCAACGCCGAGCGCAATCGCCGCATCGTTTTCTGGGAAGGGCCCGATGCCGAACCGGAATTTCTCGGCACCCTGCCGAAAGAGGCCGGTGCGCCCGAAGATGAAGATGCTTTCCTGAATTTCGACGGCTGGCTTTCGCCCGGTAGCACACGCCAGCTCGTGAGCGCGATCTCCGCACTGCGCAAGACGGCCAAGGCGTTTGAAATGCTGGCCGAGGCCCGCAATGGCTATGTGCTGGAAGTTATCGGCGGCACCACGGGCGGGCGCGCCCATGTCCGCTTCGGCGCGCTGGAAAGCGTTCGCGCCGAGCTTGCCGAACTGAAGGTGGAACACAAACGCCAGAAGGCGCTGCTCGATCGCTTCGAGACACTGTTCGAAGCCGTCGACATGCCCTGCTGGCAGCGGGATGCGGACGGTGCGCTGATCTGGGCAAACCGGGCCTATATAAACGCCGTGGAAGGCGGTCAGCGCGAAGACGTCATTGCCGAAAACCGCAGGCTGGTGGGCGCTGCCGTTCAGGAAAAGATCGACGAGGCGGTGCGCTCCGGCACGCGTTTCGATGGCCGCCAGCCAGTGGTGACCGGCGGAAACCGCACCTTCTTCGAACTGAGCGAAGTGCCCAATGGCGACGGCTCCGCCGGCATTGCCCGGGACGTTTCCGAACTGCAAGGCATCGAAGACGCGCTCGAGCAGACGCTTGAAAGCCATGCCGATACGCTCAATCACCTGAATACGGCGGTTGCGATCTTTGACGCCGACCGCCGGATGAAATTCTACAATCAGGCTTTTGAGAAACTCTGGAAGCTCGATATGGGCTTTCTGGAATCCCACCCCGACAATGGCGAGCTGTTCGAGCGCCTGCGCGCCGACGGCAAGCTGCCGGAGCCGCATCTGTGGCGCGAATGGAAAGACAAGGCGCTTTCGGTCTATCGCGCCGTCGAGCCCTATTCCGATCTCTGGTATCTGCCGAGCGGCGAGACGCTGAGCGTGTTCGCCTCCGCCCATCCGCGCGGCGGCACCACCTGGGTGTTTGAAAACCACACCGAGCAGGTGGCGCTGAAAACCCGCTACAACACGCTGGTAAAGGTTCAGGGCGAGACCATCGACCACCTCTCCGAAGGGGTCGCGGTGTTCGGGCCGGATGGCAGGCTGAAACTGTCCAATCCCGCCTTCCTCGCGCTCTGGCGCATCGCCGACAAGGATGCCGAGCCCGGCACCCATATCCGCGCGCTGATGCAGACCTGTGCGGATGATCCGGGTGCTGCCGATGGCTGGAAGCTGTTTGCGCGGATGATCACCTCATTCGACGATGAGCGTGTCTCCCGTCAGGGCCGTCTCGATCTCGCCTCCGGCCTTGTGCTCGATTACGCCGTGACGCCGCTGCCGAATGCGCAGACCATGCTGACCTTCGTCAACAAGACCGACTCGATCAAGGTCGAGCGCGCGCTGACGGAGAAGAACGACGCCCTGCGCAAAGCGGAGGAACTGAAGAACGCCTTCCTCGAACATGTCAGCCACGAACTGCGCACGCCGCTGACCTCGATCATGGGCTTTGCCGAACTGCTGAAGGCGCCGGATACCGGCGCGCTGACGGCGCGCCAGAGCAATTATGTCGATCACATCGCCAATTCCTCCTCGGTGCTGATGACCATCGTCAACGACATGATCGATCTGAAATCGGCCGATGCCGGCATTCTCCAGCTTGAGCTCGACCATATGTCACTCGATGACCTGATCGATTCCGTGGCGGACGATATTTCAAGCCGTCTGCAGGAAACCGGCGTGACGCTGGAAATCACCGCGCCGCCCGCGCTCGGGCCGATCACCGCCGATTTCCAGCGCCTGAAACAGGTTCTGCTGAAAATCCTCGGCAATGCCGTCAAATACGCCCCGCGCGGTTCGATCATCGCGCTGTCATGCTGGCGCGAGAAGGGCGATTTCGTCTTCACGGTTACCGACAGCGGGCCGGGCATTGCCGACGACGCACTGGAAAGCGTGTTTTCGCGGTTTGAATCCGGCGGTCGTCAGGCGCAATATGCCGGCGCCGGTCTCGGCCTTGCCATTGTCGAAAGTTTCGTCGGCCTGCATAATGGCAAGGTCTTCATCGACAGCGAACCCGGTGCGGGCACCACCGTCTCCTGCCGCATTCCCGATGCAGCCGCAGACAAGGGCGGAGCCGAAATCATCGCGGCGGAATGATGGACCGTTTCCTGCCGGACGAGGCCGCGACCATTGCTTTTGCGGAAAAACTGGCACCGCTTTTGACGACCGGCGATTGTCTGGCGCTGTCCGGCGATCTCGGCATGGGCAAGTCCACCTTCGCCCGCGCACTGATCCGTGCCCGCCTCGGCGAACCGTCCCTTGATGTGCCAAGCCCCACCTTCACGCTGGTCCAGCTCTATGACGGCGCGCCGCCGCTTTATCACTTCGACCTCTACCGGCTGTCCGATCCCGATGAACTGATCGAACTCGGTTTCGACGAAGCGCTCGACGAGGGGATCAGCCTGATCGAATGGCCGGAACGGGGCGAACTGCCGGACGATGCCCTGACGCTTTCCTTCGAAGAGGAAGGCGCTGGCCGTCGCGTTCGGCTTGCCGGGCCGGATTTGCGGCTTGAAGCACTGGCCTCTGCGTTTTCCTGAAGCTTTTCGTGCGGTGGCGGATGCCGGCCCGTGGCAACGACTGTGCGCCGCAGCGCTTGCAGACCCCATGTTTGGCCCGTAAAACCGTGGGTGAATCGGACAAGGAACGGAGCCGGAGATGGCGGGGGCGAAAAATGCCGGATTGTGGACGATACCGCCGGGTGTGCCGTTTCTGCAAACACTGGCGGAAAACCTTCTGTCCGGCCGGCTGACACCGGATTTTCGCTATCATGACAAAGATCCTCTGGCCCTTGCCGATGTGAAGATATTCCTACCCACCCGGCGTGCCGTGCGTGTACTGCGCGGCGAGTTTTCCGCCCTTCTTGGCGGTGCGGCGGCAATTCTGCCGGAAATTCGTGCGCTCGGCGAAACCGACGAGGACGAACATTATTTCGAGGAAAACCTGCCGGAAAGTGCCGAAAGCCTGCCGCCGATCGAGCCGGTGCCGCGGCTTCTGGAGCTTGCCGGTCTGATCCTGCCATGGCGCAACCGGCTTTCCGATGAACTGGCCGGTCTTCACGGCGGTTCGCCGCTGGTCGCGCCCGCAAGCCCGGCCGATGCCGTCTGGCTGGCCCGCGATCTCGCCGAACTCATCGATGCAATGGAGACCGAGCGGGTCGGCTGGGACCGTCTGGCATCGCTGGAACAGGAAAACTATGCCGTCTGGTGGCAACTGACCGCCGAATTCCTGAAAATCGCGGCGCTTTACTGGCCGGGCCGGCTGGACGAGCTTGGCCGTTCCTCTTCCATCGCCCGCCGCAATGCGCTGCTGTCCGGTGAGGCCGAACGGATATCGGCCATGACCGGGAACGCACCGGTGATTATCGCCGGTTCCACCGGTTCGGTTCCCGCAATTGCCGATCTGATTGCCGCCGTTTGCGATCTGCCGCAGGGGATCGTGGTTCTGCCGGGGCTTGATTGCGACATGCCGGAAGACGACTGGCAGGCGCTGACGGCGGCCGATGCCGATCCCGCCATGCCCGATCCTTCGATCCGCAGCCATCCGCAATATGAGATGGCGCGGTTGCTTGAACGCCTGCCGCGAAAGCGCGCCGATTTTGCCACCCTTGCCCGGCCCGAACCGCCGCTTGCCAACCGCCGCCATATTCTGGCTGCCGCCTTCGCGCCGGCGGATGCGACCGACCGGTGGGAGCGCTGGCGCACGGACATTGCCGCCGATGACATGGAGACCGCCTTTGCCGACGTTTCGCTGATGGAGGCGGCCAATGAGCGGCAGGAGGCGTTGGCCATTGCCTGCGCGCTCCGGCTGGCGCTGGAAAAGCCCGGTGAAGACGGGCGGCCGGCGCAGGCTGCCCTGATCACGCCCGATCGCAACCTTGCCCGCCGCGTTACCGCGGAGCTTCATCGTTTTGCAATCGAGGCGGATGACTCGGCCGGAACGCCGCTTTCCACAACAGGCCAGGGCACGCTGCTGACGCTGATGCTGGAGGCGGCGCTGAAACCCTGCGACCCTGCCGTGCTGGCGGCCCTTCTGAAACATCCGTTGGCGCGTTTTGGCCTTTCTGCCCGGAAAATGCGCGCCGCAAGTGCGGCTTTCGAGCTGATCGCGCTGCGCGGCGGTACGAAAACCGTCGATCTCGGACACCTTCCGGCCTTTCTCGATGATGCGCTGGACCGCCAGAAAGACGAGCGCTACCCGCCGCACTGGCGCACCGCATTGCCGAAGGGGGCGGCGGAAGCTGCCCGCGACCTTGCCGCACGCATTGACGATGCGCTGTCGCCGCTGATTGAAACCCATGTTGCCCGTGGCCCGGATCAGCCGCCGCTAACCGAAGCGGTGGCACTTTCCGGCTGGGCGGAGCGCACCGGTCGTGCATTGGAGGCGGTTGCTGCCGACGAGGCGGGCGATCTTTCCGCACTCTGGTCCGGCGAGGCCGGAGAGCGGTTGGCCACCGTGCTTTCGGAGACCATGGGATCGGAAAGCCCGATTGAGGCCGACGGCCCGCAATGGATCGACATCATCGCTGCCCTGACGGCATCCGAGGCGGTGAAACCGCGCTCCATGGGCAATCCGCGCGTGTTCATCTTCGGTGCGGTGGAAGCGCGATTGCAGGATGTCGATACCATCGTTCTTGGCGGGCTCAATGAAGGCGTGTGGCCGACACAGGCGAAGAACAACCCGTTCCTGTCACGCGGCATGAAGGCGGAAATCGGCCTCGAACCGCCGGAAAAACGCGTCGGCCAGCTGGCCCATGACCTGACCATGGCCGCCGGTGCGCCGCATCTGGTGTTTTCGCGGGCGCTGCGACAGGGCTCGGCCCCGACCGTTGCCAGCCGCTGGCTGCAACGCCTGCTGGCCTTTGCCGGTCCGCAGACCGAAACCGCGCTGAAACGGCGCGGCGATGTGATGCTGGGCTGGGCGGCGGCCCTTGATGACGCGCCGCGCACGGCCATCCCAGCCCGTCCGGAACCCTATCCGCCGGCCGAAGATCAGCCGAAACGCTATTCCTTCTCCGAAATCGGGCGGCTCAGGCGCGATCCTTATGCGATCTATGCCCAGAAGGTTCTGAAGCTTGATCCGCTCGCCCCGTTCAATGACGATCCCTCCGTCAAGGAACGCGGCATTCTCTATCACGCACTGGCCGAGCGTTTCATCAAGTCCGGCGCCGATCCCGCAAGCGAAGCCGGAAAGCAGGCGATGGAGGATGTGCTGGCCGGCCTGCTTCTCGAAACCGAACTGCCGCCGCATCTGGCGTTGAGCTGGGTGCCGCGCCTGAAATCCGTGGCCCAGGAACTCCTGAAATTCGAAGCGGCAAGACGGCTGTCAACGCCGATCGACAGGACGCTGACGGAGGCGGGCGCCGGTTTCGATATTCCGCTTGCCGATATCAGGCTGACCGGCATTGCCGACCGGATCGACATTCTGGATGACGGCCGGGCCGAAATCATCGATTACAAGACCGGCATTTCGCCCTCGCTCAATCAGGCCCGCACGCTGCTCGAACCGCAATTGCCGCTGGAGGCGGCGGCCCTTGCGGCGGGCGCCTTCAAGGACGTGCCCGCCCTTGAAACCCGAAGTCTCAAATATGTGCGGCTGAGGCCCGGACACCGGTTCGGCGTCGACGCCCTGGAAAAGGCGGAAACCAAAAAGGAGCCGGCGATTACGGCGGAGGAACTGGCAAGCGACGCGCTCAGGGAATTCACCCGGTTCGTCACCGCGCTCAAGACCGGCGCCCGGCCGTTTGCCTCGCGTCTCATTCCGGCAAGTGCGCGCGATTTCGGCGGCGAATACGACCATCTCGCCCGCGTCGCCGAGTGGTCGACGGCGGATGACAACGCGGAGGGCAGCGATGACTGACGATCCGGGAATGAACGCCAGCCCCGAAGAATGGCTGTCATGGACCACTGGCCGCCAGCGGCTGGCATCCGACCCGGCCCGCACGGTCTGGGTTTCGGCCAATGCCGGCTCCGGCAAGACCCATGTGCTGACCCAGCGAGTGGTTCGGCTGTTGCTTGCCGGCGCACGCCCGTCGGCGATCCTGTGTCTTACCTATACCAAGGCGGCGGCATCCGAGATGTCGAACCGCGTCTTCGGCCGGCTTGCCGAATGGGCGGTTCTGCCCGAAACAGAACTTGCCGATGAGATTGCCGAAATCGAGGGCGCGCGGCCCGATGCACTGAAAATTGCGGTGGCGCGGCGGCTTTTTGCCCATGCGCTGGAAACGCCGGGCGGGCTGAAAATCCAGACCATCCATGCCTTTTGCGAAAGCCTGCTGCATCGTTTTCCGCTGGAGGCCAATGTTGCCGGGCATTTCTCGGTTCTGGACGATATTGCCGCCGCCACGCTTCTGGCCGATGCCCGCCGCCAGCTTCTGACGGCAACGGCAAGCCGGGAGGATCCCGCCCTGTCGGATGCGTTTCAGACGGTGCTGGACATTGCCGACGACAGCGGGCTGGAAAAGCTGCTCGGCGAAATCGTCAGCGCCCGCCACGCCGTGCGGCCTTTCCTCGAAGAGGCGCGCAGAACGGACGGGCTGGAGGCGCGACTTCGCGCCGCTTACGGTTTTGGCAATAATGCGGACGCGGAAACCATTGCCGCCGAAGCCTGGCCGCTTGTAGGTCTTGAGGACCTTTCGGCACTGGTCGGGATTGCGCGCGATGACGGCGGGTCGCGGGCCGCCGGCTTTGCCGATCAACTGCAGGCCGCCATTGAGGCGAGGGATGCCGTTTTGCGGTTTTCGGCGCTGGAAAGCGCCTTTCTCAAGGCCGACGGAACGCCGAAGGCGGATTCGACGCTTGTGTTCAAGTCGCTGCGGACCAGAGCGCCGGAACTTGGTGAAGCGGTTCTGGCCGCGGCCCAGCAGGTCTTTGCCGTTCGTGACCGGATGAACCGGTTTTACATTTTCGAAAAGACGCTTGCCGCGCTTGTTCTCGCAGACCGGCTCGACACCCGCTACGAAGCGCTCAAGCAGCGCCGCGGCAAGCTTGACTTCGAGGACCTGATTGCCCGTACGGCAGCGCTTCTGGCGCGCTCGGATTCGGGCCCGTGGGTGCATTACAAGCTCGATCAGGGCATCGACCATATTCTGGTGGATGAGGCGCAGGATACCGCGCCGCTGCAATGGGATGTGGTGCGGGCGCTAAGCGAGGATTTCTTCACCGGCGATGGCGCGCGGCCGGGTCTGCGCACCATGTTCGCCGTCGGCGATGAAAAACAGTCGATCTACTCGTTTCAGGGCGCCCGCCCGGAGCGTTTCGCCGCCGAAGGCCGTCTGACGCAAAAGCGGGTGTCGGCGATCGCGGCCGATTTTTCGAAGCTCGGGCTACCGCTGTCCTTCCGCTCCACCGCTTCGGTGCTGTCGGCCGTCGACTGCGTGTTTTCGCTGCCGGAAAACCGAAAGGGGCTTTCGGCCGAAGGTGATGAAACGGTGCATGTCTCCAACCGCCTCGGCCATCCCGGCAGCGTCGAGGCCTGGGAGATGATCGCGCCGGCCGAAACGGAAAACGAGGAGGACTGGACCGCCCCCTTCGATGCCACGCCGGAACAGGCCCCGGCGGCCATTCTCGCCCGGCGGATCGCGCATCGTATTTCGCAGATGATCGGCCACGAGACAATCGTCGAGAAGGATCGGGCACGCCCGGTGCGCGCCGGAGATATTCTGGTGCTGGTCAGAAAGCGCGACGCCTTCGTCAACGCACTGACACGGGCGCTGAAATCGCCCTATGACATTCCCGTTGCCGGTGCCGACCGGCTGAAGCTTGCCGACCACATTGCGGTCAAGGATCTGATGGCGCTTGGCCGCTTTGCCGTGCTGCCGGAAGACGATCTGTCGCTGGCTGCCGTTTTGAAGAGCCCGCTTCTGGGGCTTGGCGAAGAGGATCTGTTTGCGATTGCCGCCCGCCGCAAACCGGGCGAGCATGTCTGGTCGTCACTGCGCCGGCTGGCTGCGGCAGGTGACGAGGCATTGGCTGCGACGGTGGCGACACTGGAGCGCATCATCAATGCCGCCCGCCGCCGCACCGCCTTTGACTTCTATGCCGATATCCTTGCGCGCGAAGGGGGGCGGCGTGCCTTTCTTGCCCGGCTCGGCAGCGAGGCGGGGGATATTCTGGACGAATTCCTGAATGCGGCGAAGGATCATGAAGATACCGGCCTGCCGGGGCTGCAGTCATTCCTCGACGTGATGGAAGAGGGCGGTCTCGAGGTCAAGCGCGAGCAGGACAAGGGCCGCGACGAGGTCCGGATCATGACGGTGCATGCCTCCAAGGGGCTGGAGGCGCCGGTGGTGTTTCTGGTCGACAGCGGCGGCCGTCCCTTTGTCTCAAGCCATCTTTCGGGCTTTCGGGTGATGGCGGAAGGGCTGCCCGTCTGGCATGCCGCAAAGAAGGACGCCGACCGCAGCGTGCTGGCCGATATCGCGCGGCGCGAGGACGAGACGAAGGAGGAATACCGCCGCCTTCTCTATGTGGCGATGACGCGCGCCGCCGACCGGCTGGTTGTCGCCGGCTATCGCGGCAGGACGGAAGTGCCGGATTGCTGGCACAGGCTCGTCTGGTCGGCGCTATCGACGGATGAGAAGGGGCGCGCGCAAACGGTCGAGATCGCCGGACCTTCCGGGGAAAGCTGGTCAGGCCTGATCTGGCAGGAGAAAATTCCGCCGCGCGTTTTCAAACCCGTTGTCGATGACACGGCCGATGCGGAGGAGCGTCTGCCCTTGCCGGCGGCGCTGACTGAGCCGTTTCGCGAAGAGGCAAGACCCGCGCCACCGCTCAGTCCATCGCGGGCGGGCCTCGAGGTGGAAGACCCGCCGCCGCTCGTCACCTCGCCGCTTTTCGGTGCGGCCTCCGCCAGTCTGGCGCTGGAGCGCGGACGGCTGGTCCACCGCCTTTTGCAATTGCTGCCCGGCTTCGATGCCCGTGACCGTGAGGATGCCTGCCGCCGCTATCTGTCGCGCGCTGCAGCGCATCTACCCGAGGCAGAAAGCGACGCCATCTGGAAAAGCGTAATCGCGGTGATGGCGGTTCCGGAGCTGGCGTCGGTGTTTTCGGCCGACGCCCGCGCCGAGGTTTCCATCACCGGAACCGTCAGGCTTGAGGCGGGCGCCTTCACGGTGTCCGGCCGGCTCGACCGGCTGGCGGTGGAAGACGATGCCGTGGTGCTGGTCGATTTCAAGACCAACCGCAACCCGCCGCAGGAAGGGGAGGCCGTGCCCTTGAGCCACGCCGCGCAGATGGCGGTCTATCGCGAAATCCTGGCGCCGCTCTACCCGGGCAAGGCGGTTTCGTGCCTGCTGGTCTATACCGAGACGACAGCGGTGCGCCGTCTGACGCCGGACGAACTTTCGGCCGCGCTGGCGGCTCTTTCGACAAAGTGAGCGCGGCGGCATTGATTTTTCCACCGTCTGTGCTCACATGGAGGACAAATCTACGATAATGCGAAAGTATCTCGTCCGCCGGGAGCGCTTTTCGCCTTCTCCAAGGAGTTCATGATGACGACAGTCAAGGTCAATACTGCCAACTTCAAGCAGGAAGTGCTCGAATCCGAAGAACCCGTCGTGGTCGATTTCTGGGCCGAATGGTGCGGCCCGTGCCGGATGATCGGCCCGAGCCTCGAGGAAATCGCCGAGGAAATGAACGGCAAGGTCAAGATCGCCAAGGTCAATGTCGATGACAATCCCGATCTGGCGGTTCAGTACGGTGTCCGTTCGATCCCGATGCTGGCCATGTTCAAGGGCGGTGAGCTTGCCGACGTCAAGGTCGGTGCTGCCCCCAAGACCGCGCTTTCGACCTGGATTTCCGGCGTCGTCGGCTAAACCGGCTGCGGTTGGTTTCACCTTTCGAAGCCCGCTTCTGGACGGAGGCGGGCTTAGTTTTTTTATAAATCTTTCTTCCGCCTCCGTGCTTAGGTTTTGCAGCTAATCCGAGCCTGTTTTTCAGACGGGCTTCTGTATATTTTTCAGAAAACGGGAACTTCGGGTGATCGACCGCGTTAACGCATCCAGAGTGTTTTCGGTCCCCCTCGGAGTATCCCCCTTATGACGAACCGTTCCGTTCCGCCTTCCCGTCTCTCGTTCCTTCTTCTTCCCGTTCTTGCCCTCTCCACCTTGTCTAGCACAGCCTCCGCTCAGGATTTCAAACCCGAGCTTGGCCCGGCCGAACCGTTTTCCTTCGAAACCCTGGCCGAGGAGGCAAAGGGGCTTTCGCAAAAGCCTTTCGAAGCCTATCCGGTGGAACAGCCTGAACTGTTCGATGCCATCGATTACGATGCCCACTGGAAGATCGTGTTCCGCAAGGACCACACGGTTGATGTCGGTGATGCGCCGGTCCAGTTCTTCCATCAGGGCCGTTATTTCAAGGAACCGGTGACGATCAAGGTGGTTGAGGATGGCGAGGCGCGTGAAGTGCTCTATGACGCCCAATATTTCGACATGCCGGATGACAGCCCGGCCAAGGCGGTGGAGGATTTCGCCGGCTTTGCCGGGTTCCGCGTCATGCGCCCCGATCTGAAGACAGACTGGATCTCATTCCTGGGCGCGAGCTATTTCCGCACCGACGGGCCGGACGGGCAGTACGGGCTTTCCGCCCGCGCCTTGGCTGTCGACACCGGGCTTTCGCGGCCGGAGGAATTTCCGCGCTTTACAACGTTTTATCTCGAAGAGGACGATAAATCCGGCGACAATGTCGTCATCTACGCCCTGCTTGACAGCAAGAGCGTGGCCGGCGCCTATCGTATCGAGGCGGAAAACGAAGACGGCGAGGGGCAGGTCCTCAATATCAAGAGCCGGCTGTTTTTCCGCGAACCGGTGGAGCGGCTCGGGATCGCGCCGCTGACCTCGATGTACTGGTATTCCGAAACCCATCGCAACATGGCCTTCGACTGGCGTCCGGAAGTTCACGACAGCGACGGGCTGGAAATTCTGGCTGGTTCGGGCGAACAGATCTGGCGGCCGCTCAACAACCCGCCGCGCGTCGTGACCTCGAGCTTCTACGACGAGAACCCGAAGGGCTTCGGCCTGATCCAGCGCGACCGCAATTTCGATCACTATCAGGATGACGGTGTGTTCTATAACCGTCGCGCTTCCGCCTGGATCGAGCCGGAGGGGGACTGGGGCAAGGGCATGGTTCAGCTTGTCGAGCTGCCCTCCGACGACGAGATCTACGACAATATCGTTGCCTACTGGCTGCCGGAGGATTTGCCGAAGGCGGGTGACGAACGCGATTTCTCCTACACGCTCACCTGGGCAAAGACCGCGCCGCCGAGTGAGCGACTTGCCGAAACCACGGCAAGCCGCATCGGCCGCGGCGGTGTGCCGGGCCAGCCGCGCCCGGGCGATCAGGTGAAGGTGGTCGTTGATTTTTCCGGTCCCGCGGTTGAGGGGCTGACGGATGATGACGACGTTGAGCCGGAAATCACCGTTGGCGACGGCGCGGAAGTTCTCAACGCCTATGCGATGCAGATTGTGGGCACGGACGATTGGCGGCTGACCTACGACCTGAAATTCGACGGCACGGCCGATACGGTTGATGTCCGCGCCTATCTGGCCGAAGATGGCGAACCGCTGACCGAGACCTGGCTTGGCCAGCTGCACCCGGCCCAGTTCGCCCCGCACTGAAAAAACGTCGTCCGGCGCGGTGAAAGGAATATCGCCGCGCCGTCGCCCGGGCGCTGGACGGCATTGAAACAGAAAGGGAGGGACCCGGCGTGATACCTGTCAATGATCTGGAGGGACTGAAGGTTCTGATCACCGGTGCAAGCTCCGGCATCGGGGCGGCTGCCGCAACGGCCTTTTCTCGCGTCGGCGCCGAGGTGACACTTCACTACAATGCCCGCCGGGACGCGGCTGAAAGCCTTGCGGCTGCGCTGCGCGAAGAGGGCGGCACCGTGCATCTCGTCTCCGGTGATGTGACCCGGGCGGATGACGCGGAAGATATCGTCGCACGGTCTGTGGCGATGATGGGCGGGCTCGACTGCCTCGTGAACAATGCCGGTGCAATCGGGCGCACGCCGTCTGCCGGTTTCGACGAAGCCGTCTACGATCAGGTCTTCGATCTCAACACCCGGTCGGTGCTCAGGCTGGTGGGCCATGCTGCCCCGGCCCTTAAAGCAAGCGATCGGGCTTCGGTTATCAATCTGGGTTCGATTGCCGGGCACAATGGCGGCGCGCCGGGCTCGGGCATCTATGCCGCGGCCAAGGCGGCGGTGCATTCGCTGACACGGGCGCTTGCCCGCGAAATGGCGCCCGACGGCATTCGCGTCAACGCCATTGCGCCGGGCGTCATCGAAACCCCGTTCCATGACGATACGCCGGACGCCGTGCTTGAGGCGGCGCTGAACGCGATTCCGCTTGGCCGCCTTGGTGTTCCGGAAGATTGCGCCTGGAGCTTCGTCTTCCTGGCCTCGCCGACCATGTCCGGCTACATCACCGGCCAGATCATCGACATCAACGGCGGTCAGTTAATGCCGTGACAGCGCGTCCTTGCCGTTTGCCGAGACCTGCCGGTTGCGCTCCATCAGCAGGCCCCAGTTCTGGGCGGAGGCAAGATGCAGGGCCGCGGCATCGGTCCAGCCCTTCTCGGTCCACTGTTTGAGCGTGCGGGCTGGCAGGTTGCGGTAGCGTTCCGGGTCGATCACGCTGAAACCGTCGAGCCGGTAGCGGGTCTTGTCGGGAAATTCCATATCGACATGACGGGCAACCAGAATATCGGTGTCCGTAAGCGCCTTCAGAAAGGCCGTGTCCTGCGCACGGTGCTGGTGATAGGCCTCGCAAAGCTGCAGCATCGGCTCCACCACCTTGCTTGCCGTGCCGTCGTCATTGAAGATCGGTGCGGCATCCGGAGCCTCGGCAAGCGGCTTCACGCGGCCGCTTTCGCTGTCATAGGCAAGGTAGCGCGTGTCTTCATTGGGCGCCTGGACCAGAATGAACGGGTAGCGGCGGATATAGGCCGGCACATAGGCATGCGGCGCCCAGCTTCCGTCGCCTTCCAGCATCAGGTTATGGCCCTGTTTGAGACCGACGATCGCAACCGGCGCCGGTGAGCCGCCGGCATCGATGAAAACAATCGGATAATGGCGCACGGCCGGCATGAATTCCGTTACCGAAAGCGGGATGGCCGTCGCGTTTGAAGAAAAGGAGAAGTCGTTTTTGGCAACAAGACCAAGCCCCTTGTGCTCTTCAAAACGCAGGATCTGTGGCTTCCGGTAAAACAGCGGCATGGGGTTTTGCGTTGTCATCGAAACTCTTCCTTCATCCGCAGGCGAAAATGCTGATTCGCCTTTTCTACTATTGATGCCGCAAGCCGACAATTGCCGAATATCATCTATTCCGCGGTTGGAAATGTGAGGTTTATGCGACAATCAACGGCGTTGGCACAGGGCGGAGTTGGCTCGCAACCGTGCTGTTCAGCGGTTGACCAGGTCTTCGGGAAACTGGTCTGGGCTCAGAGCGATCTGCCGGTCGATCAGCGTCAGCACCCGTTCCACCGGCGGCGGCTGGACGGCGGTGATGCGCTGGATGATTGAATAGGAACTGACATCGATATTCTCACGCACCGGCAACCGGCGGATTGCCGCCCCCAACGTGCCGTCGGCATGCAGGAAATCGGCGACCGGACGGGCCACCGGCGTCACCGCGTCGGTCTGCGAAATGATGGCGAGCGACAGCAGCGGTGAGGTGGTGACAAACACATGGCGGGGCAGGGTGAAGCCGTTGGCCAGAAGATGCGCCTCGATCGACCGGCGCATCGGTGTGCCGACCGGTTGCAGCACCCAGTCATATGCGAGGCAATCGCCAATCGAGAGCGTGTCGCGTTCGCAAAGCGGATGGTCCAGTCTGGCGATCATGTCGATCGGTTCGACACCCAGCGGACGCATGGTTACGGACTTCGCATCCACATCCTCGGGAAGGCGGCCGATGTAGAAATCGAGATCATGGGAAAACAGCGCTTCGGCCAGTTTCTCGCTGGTGTCGACCAGAACCGAAAGCTCGATTTCAGGGTAGTTTTCCCTCAGCTCGCGAACGACCGGCAGCACGAGCTGCATGGCAGGGCCGGTGACTGCGCCGATGCGGACCTGGCCGCGCGCGCCGTCGACGATCTGCGAGATTTCCTGATGCGCGTGGTCGAGCTGATTGAGAATGATCAGCGCCTGGCGCGCCATTGCCTGTCCGGCCTCGCTCAAGACAACGCCGCGGCCGTGACGCTCGTAGAGCTTGGCGCCGACGGTGTGCTCCAGTTCGGACAACAGACGCGATGCCGCCGACTGGGTCATGCCCAGTTGTGCGGCGGCGGAAGAAATCTGGCCTTTGCGGTCGAGAAGGGCGATCAGGCGCATCTGCGAAAACCGCAGACCGCGCCGGATGAACTCGTCCTGGCTCCCATAGCGTTGGTTGTGCGCCATAACATCCATACCAATTCTGCTATATCAGAAACACGATTATTCATTTGTACGTATGACGGGAAATTGTAACAATTCCCCGCATCGCAAGGCCTTTAAACGCAGGAATGTCGGGCAGATCACGCCCTGGTTCCGCGTTGGTCGACACGGTTTCGCCGGGAGGAAACGTCGAACACCATGTTATCCATGCCATTGTGATGCTTCGGCCGCAAGGGCCGAAAGGCAGGGTTTCCGCATCCGGCGGGGACCGGTGCCTGAACGGCGGGAAGACCTGCCGTTCGTTCCTAAAGGGAGGACAAGACAGATGAAATCCATACTTCTTGCAGGTGTTGCTGCATTCACGCTTGCCGCCACTGCCGCTTCTGCGCAGACGGTCGGCTTTTCGCAGATCGGCTCGGAATCGGGCTGGCGCGCTGCCGAAACGACGCTGACCAAACAGCAGGCCGAAGAGCGCGGCATCGATCTGAAATTCTCTGATGCCCAGCAGAAGCAGGAAAACCAGATCGCGGCCATTCGCGCTTTCGTTGCGCAGGGCGTCGATGCCATTCTGCTCGCCCCGGTTGTTGCGACCGGCTGGGACAGTGCACTGGAAGAAGCCAAGGACTATGACATTCCCGTCATCCTGCTCGACCGGCAGATTGACGCATCCGACGATCTCTACATGACAGCCGTCGGTGCCGACAGCGTTCATGAAGGCGAAGTTGCCGGCGGATGGCTGGTCGACACGGTCGATGGCAAGGACTGCAATGTTGTCGAGCTTCAGGGCACGACCGGGTCGTCCGTTGCGATTGAACGCAAGGAAGGCTTTGAAAAGGCAATCGCCGATCATCCGAATGTCACGATCATCCGCAGCCAGACCGGCGACTTCACCCGCTCCGGCGGCAAGGAAGTCATGGAAAGCTTCATTCAGGCTGAAAACGGCGGCGAAAACATCTGCGCGCTGTTCTCGCACAATGACGACATGGCTGTCGGCGCGATCCAGGCCATCAAGGAAGCCGGCCTTAAACCCGGTGAGGATATCCTGACGGTGTCGATCGACGGTGTACCGGATTACTTCCAGGCGATGGCCAATGGCGAAGCCAATGCCACCGTGGAACTGACGCCGAACATGGCCGGTCCCGCCTTTGACGTTCTGGAAGCCTATTGGGCCGACGGCACCATGCCGGAGAAATTCATCCAGACGGATTCGAAGATCTACACGCAGGCTGACGATCCGACGGCTGAATATGAACGCCGCAAGGGCCTTGGCTACTGATTGATCCTCCCGGAAGCGGCCGGGGCTTGCCCCGGCCGCATCTACATGACGGCGCCCCGGCGCCGAAGGATTGCGCCAAGGTGCTTCGAAATGCTTCTCACTATCCAAGATCTCACCAAGACTTTCGTTGGCATGAAAGCCCTCGACAGCGTCGACTTCGAGCTGGCCGCCGGCGAAGTGCATGCATTGCTCGGCGAAAACGGCGCCGGTAAATCGACGCTGATCAAATGCCTGACCGGGGCCTATACCCGCGACGAAGGCACGATCACGCTTGAGGGCAAGCAGATTTCGCCGCGCTCGACATCCGAGGCGCAGGAACTGGGGATCGGCACGGTCTACCAGGAAGTCAACCTGCTGCCCAATCTGACCGTGGCCCAGAACCTGACATTCGGCCATGAAAAGCGCCGGTTTGGCATTATCGATGCACGCGCCCAGAAGCGCGATGCCGAGGCCATGCTGGAAGGTTACGGTCTCGACATCGATGTCGGGCGCGATCTCGGCGTCTATTCCGTCGCCATTCAGCAGGTCATTGCGATTGCCCGCGCCGTGGCGCTGTCGGGCAAGGTGCTGATCCTCGATGAGCCGACCGCCAGCCTCGATACGCGCGAGGTCGAAATGCTGTTCGGCGTGGTCCGGCAGCTGCGCGACAAGGGGCTCGGGATCATTTTCGTGTCGCACTTCCTCGATCAGGTCTTCGAGATCACGGACAGGCTGACGGTGCTGCGCAACGGCTGCAAGATCACGACGGAAGTGACGGCCGAACTCGACCGCGTCAAGCTGATCGAACACATGCTCGGGCGCACGCTGGACGAAGAAGAGGAAGCCGGAACCCGGCGGACCACCGAAGGCCGCGTCAGCGCCGATCCGCTGCTCACCTTTGAAGGCGTCGGCCGCAAGAGCTTTGTCGAGCCGTTCGATCTTGAGGTGCACAAGGGCGAAGTGGTCGCGCTTGCCGGTCTTCTCGGCTCGGGCCGCACGGAAACGGCGGAGCTTATTTTCGGCGTGCACACGGCGCAGACGGGCAAGATTGCGGATGCCTCCGGTCCCCTGAAGATCGGCAGTCCGCGTGATGCGATTGCGGCCGGTTTCGGCTTTGCCCCGGAAGACCGCAAGACCGACGGCATTATCGCCGACCTGTCGATCCGCGAAAACATCGCGCTGGCGCTTCAGGCCCGGCGCGGCTGGGCGCGGCCGATTGCCCGCTCCGAACAGGATCGGCTGGCGGCCGATTATATCGAGAAACTGGATATCCGCACGTCGGGGCCTGAAAAGGCGGTCGGCGAGCTTTCGGGCGGCAACCAGCAGAAAGTGGTGCTGGCGCGCTGGCTGGCGATGAACCCGCGTTTTCTGATTCTCGACGAGCCGACACGGGGGATCGATGTCGGCGCCCATGCGGAAATTCTGCATCTGGTGCGTGAAATTACGGCCGAAGGCATGTCGATCCTGATCATTTCGTCAGAGCTGGATGAATTGATCGCGGTGTCCGACCGGGTGATCGTCGTGCGCGACCGCCGCCATGTCGCGGAACTGACCGGGTCGGAGATCGCAACCGACAATATCGTCAAGGCGATTGCCAGCTCGAACAAGACGAATGAAAAGGAGGCGGTCTGATGCCCGGAGGTCTGAAACGGGTTCTTCCGCAACTGATCACGCTTGTCGTTCTGGTGGCGCTGGTCAGCATCGTGTTCCCGAGCTTTCTGCAGATCGATTATGCCAATGGCCGGTTTGTCGGCCCCGTGATCGATGTGGTCAAACGCGGCGCGCCGGTCGCACTTCTGGCAATCGGCATGACGCTGGTCGTCGCCACCAAGGGGATCGACCTTTCGGTGGGCACGGTGATCGCCATTACCGGAGCCGTTGCCGCAGCAACCATTGCCGCCGGATATGGACTGGTTGCCGCCGTGCTGATGGCGCTGGCGGCGGGGCTTGCCGCGGGGCTTTTCAACGGCGTTCTGGTTGCCTTTATCGGTATCCAGCCGATTGTCGCCACGCTGATATTGATGATTTCCGGACGCGGCATTGCCCAGCTGATTACCGAAGGCCGGATCCTGACCTTCAACCTGCCGGGCTTTGCCTTCCTCGGCTCCGGCGACATTCTCGGGATTCCGGTTCCGACATGGATCTGGATCATCACGGCCGCGCTTGTCATTTTCGTCATGCGGCGCTCGGCACTGGGCATGCTGGTGGAATCGATCGGCATCAACCGCCGGGCCAGCGCGCTGGCCGGCGTGAATGCCCGGGTTCTGCTGATTGCTGTTTATATGGCGTCTGGAATGTGCGCGGCTCTGGCCGGGATCATCACCACGGCCGATATTCGCGGCGCCGATGCCAACAATGCCGGCCTGTGGCTGGAACTCGATGCGGTGCTCGCCACGGTGATCGGCGGCAATTCGCTGATGGGCGGGCGGTTTTCGATTTCCGCGTCGGTCATCGGCGCGCTGATCATCCAGACCATCGACACCGGCATTCTTCTGGCGGGCTTCCCGTCGGAATACAATCTCGTCATCAAGGCGACGCTCGTTGTCATCATCCTTGTCCTGCAATCGCCCAATGTCGCCGGCAACCTCAAATTTCTGAGGCAGAGTCTTTTCAGCCGGGGCGACAAGGCCGGTGAAGCCGGACTGCAGGAGGCAGGCAAATGAAAAATCCGCGTTTATACCCGCTTTTTGCAACCATCGTGATTTTCATCCTGGCCTATCTGGTCTGCTACATCCAGTTTCCGTTCATGCTGTCGACCCGGGTGGCCGGCAACCTTCTGACGGACAACGCCTATCTCGGCATTGTTGCCGTCGGCATGACGGTGGTGATCCTGTCGGGCGGCATCGACCTTTCGGTCGGCTCGGTGATTGCCTTTTCAGGGGTTTTCATCGCGGTGATGCTGCGCGACACCGGGCTGCACCCGATGGTGGTTTTCGCCATGCTTCTGGTGCTGACAACGGCCTTTGGCGCGGCGATGGGCTGGCTGATCTATACGCTTGGCATGCCGGCCTTCATCGTGACGCTGGCCGGCATGTTCCTGGCCCGCGGCCTTGCCTATATGCTGACCATCGACTCGGTGCCGATCGACAACGCCTTCTTCGAGATGCTGCAGAAGGCCTACTGGCTGATGCCGGGCAAGGGGCGGCTGACGCTGATCGGCGTGATCATGCTTTTAGCCTTCGTCTTCGGCCATTTCGTGGCCCACAAGACCCGCTTCGGCGCCAATGTGTTCGCCATCGGTGGCGGTGACCAGACGGCAAGGCTGATGGGGGCCAGGGTCGGTCGCACCACGATCATGATTTATGCCTTTTCCGGGCTGATGGCGGGCCTTGCCGGTATCGTCTTCGCGATCTACACGGGCTCCGGCTATCCGCTGGCGACCGTCGGCACGGAACTGACGGCGATTGCGACCGTCGTTATCGGCGGCACCATTCTGACCGGTGGCGCGGGTTATGTTTTCGGCACGCTTTTCGGCGTGTTGACCATGGGGCTTATCCAGACCTACATCGTCTTTGACGGGACGCTGTCGAGCTGGTGGACCAAGATGGCAATCGGCATTTTGCTGTTGCTTTTCATTCTGCTGCAAAAGGGACTGCTCAAGCTGACTGTCGAACGGACGGCGGCATCCTGATCCAGGGAACACCAGTTCCCGGCGCGGGTCAGACAGCCGTGCCGGGAGCGAGGCGAGACAATAAAAAAGAGGCAACCATGTTCTCCATCGGAATCGACTATGGAACCAATTCGGTTCGCGCGCTCGTCGTCGGGTGCGACGACGGTTTTGAATACGGCACCCATGTCTACAATTATCCAAGCGGCGACCAGGGTGTGCTGCTTGACCCCTCCGACCCGTTGCTCGCGCGTCAAAGCCCGGCGGACTATCTGAAGGGGCTGGAGGAAAGCGTGCGCGGGGCGCTCGCCGAAGCGTCGAAGCACAAGGCCTTCGATCCGCAAAAGGTGATCGGCATCGGCGTGGATTCGACCGGTTCCAGCCCGTTGCCGGTTGATGAGAACAATGGCGCGCTGTCGATGGACCCGCGCTTTACCGACAATCTCAACGCCTATTGCTGGCTGTGGAAGGACCACACGAGCTGGCGCGAAGCGGAAAAGATCACGGCGCTCGGCAAGGACGAGCGGCCGGAATATCTCGCCATGGTCGGCGATACCTATTCGTCGGAATGGTGGTGGTCGAAGATCTGGCACTGCCTCAATGTCGATCGTTCCGTTTTTGATGCGGCGGCATCCTGGGTGGAGCTTGCCGACTGGATTCCTTCCGTGCTTGCCGGCGTCAAGGCGCCGGCCGACGTCAAGCGCGGCGTCTGCGCTGCCGGCCACAAGGGGCTTTACAACCCCAAATGGGGCGGCCTGCCGGACAAGGAGTTCCTCGGCAAGCTCGATCCCGCCATCGCCGATCTGCGCGACCGGCTTTATGATACGGCGCAGGATATTTCCGTACCGGCCGGCACGCTTTGCCCCGAATGGGCGGAAAAGCTCGGCCTTCCCGAGGGCATCGCCATTGCCACCGGCGCATTCGACAACCATCTGGGCTCGATCGGCTGCGGCATCGAGGAAGGCATGCTGGTCAAGGTTATCGGCACCTCGACCTGCGACTGCGCCATTGTCGATCTGTCGAAGTCCGACACCATTCCCGGCGTTTGCGGCATTGTCGAAGGGTCGATCCTGCCGGGCTTTTTCGGGATCGAGGCCGGGCAATCCGCCGTCGGCGACATCTTCAAATGGTGGGTCGAGCGGGTCTGCCAGGGCGGGCCGGACCTGCACCGTGAACTGACCGAGGAAGCAACGGCGATGAAGCCCGGCCAGAGCGGCCTTCTGGCGCTCGACTGGAACAACGGCAACCGCACCATTCTCGTCGACCAGCGGCTGACGGGTCTGATCATCGGCCAGACGCTCTATTCGACCCGTGCGGAAATCTACCGCGCCCTGGTCGAGGCGACGGCCTTTGGCGCGCGCGCGATTGTCGAGCGGATGACGGATTTCGGCGTGCCGATCGACAAGGTCGTCTGCGCCGGCGGCATTGCCGAAAAGAACCCGATGCTGATGCAGATCTATGCCGACGTGATGAACCGCACCATGCTGGTGACCCGTTCGGCCCAGACCTGCGCGCTGGGGGCGGCTGTGGCTGCCGCTGCCGTCGGCGGATCGCACGAGACCATCGGCGAGACGACGCGCGCGATGACCGGTCTGAAGGACATCCGCTACGATCCCATCCCTGAAAACGTCGCGATCTATGAAGAGCTTTACGGGCTCTACCTGACGCTCCACGACGGTTTCGGCGGCATTACCCGCGACAGTGACCTGTCGAAGGTGATGAAGGATCTGATCGACATCAGGGAAAAGGTGCGGGGCTGAAGCGCCCGCCTCATACGTTTTTTGCAGAAGGAAGAAATAACATGATCGGCCTGAAGCCCCTCAAGATCTGGTTCGTGTGCGGCTCGCAGCACCTTTACGGACCTGAAGCGCTGGCGGAAGTCGACGCGCAGTTCAACGCCATTGCCGCAGCGCTTTCCAAGGATGGCAATCTGTCGCTCGAAATCGTGCCGCAGCCTGTTGTCAAAAGCCCGGCGGAAGCCGCCGAGCTTGCCGTGCGCGCCAATTCCGATCCGGAATGCGGCGGTCTGATCCTGTGGATGCACACATTCTCGCCCTCGAAAATGTGGATCCGCGGGCTTTCCATGCTCAACAAGCCGTTCCTGCATTTCCATACGCAATATGCCCGCGAACTGCCGTGGGACACGATCGATATGGATTACATGAACCTCAACCAGTCGGCCCATGGCGACCGTGAGGCAGGCTTCATCCACACCCGCATGCGGCTTGGCCGCAAGGTGGTTTCCGGCCACTGGTCGGACCCGGAGGTTCACGCGCGGATCGATGCCTGGATGCGCGCCGCGCGCGCCTGGGACGACTGGCAGGGCGGCCGGTTCTGCCGCTTCGGCGACAATATGCGCGAGGTTGCGGTGACCGAGGGCGACAAGGTCGCCGCCGAAATGAAGCTCGGCTTTGCCGTCAACGGCTATGGCATCATGGACCTCGTCGATGTGATGAACACGCTTGACGACGATGACGTTGCCGCACTCGCCGCCGAATACGAGAACCAGTATGACGTCGTCGATGTGCTGAAAAAGGGTGGCGAACGCCATGATGCGCTGCTGAACACCGCCCGCCAGGAACTCGGCCTCAAGGCCTTCATGGAAGCCGGCGGTTTCAAGGGCTTTACCGATACGTTCGAGGACCTGCACGGCATGGAAACGCTGCCGGGCATGGCCGCCCAGCGGATGATGGCGGCCGGTTACGGCTTTGCCGGCGAGGGCGACTGGAAGACGGTGGCGCTGGTGCGCGCGCTGAAGGTGATGGGCCATGGCCTCAGCGGCGCGACCTCGTTCATGGAGGACTACACCTATCATATGGCGCCGGGCCACGAGCAGGTGCTGGGTTCGCATATGCTGGAAGTCTGCCCGTCGATTGCCGATGGCACGCCGAAGGTCGAAATCCACCCGCTCGGCATTGGCGGCAAGGCCGATCCGGTGCGCATGGTCTTCAACGCGAAGCTCGGCCCGGCGCTCAATGCCTCGCTGATGGATATGGGCAACCGGTTCCGCCTGCTGGTCAACGAGGTGACGTCGGTTTCCCATCCGGACCTGCCCAACCTGCCGGTTGCGCGCGCCGTGTGGGAATGCAAGCCGGACTTCAAGACCGCGCTTTCGGCGTGGATCCTTGCCGGCGGCGCGCATCACACCGCCTACAGCAACGACGTGACGACGGAAATGCTGGACGATTTCGCCACCATGGCCGGGATCGAACTGGCCGTGATCAACGAGGATACGAAGCTCGACCGTTTCCGGCAGGATCTCAGGAACAACGAGATCTACTGGCATCTCGGTCTCGGCATCAAGGCTTGAGAAAGGGCATCAGATGTATACCGAAATCCGGCGCGAGGCCTATGAGGCCAATATCGCGCTTCCAAGACACGGGCTGATCAACCTGACCTTCGGCAATGCCAGCGCCGTCGACCGCGACAAGGGCGTCTTCGCCATCAAACCATCCGGCGTCGATTATGACGAGCTGTCGCCGGAAAACATGGTGATCGTCGATTTCGACGGGGAAATCGTGGAGGGCAATATGAGGCCCTCCTCCGACACGCCGACGCATCGCTGCCTGCTGATGGCCTTTGAAGGCATCGGCGGCGTGGTCCACACCCATTCCACCAAGGCGACCGCCTTTGCCCAGGCGGGCAGGGCGATCCCCAATTTCGGCACCACCCACGCCGATTATTTCTACGGTGAAATCCCGGTGACGCGGAAGATGACGCCGGAGGAAATCGCGTCTGCCTATGAATGGGAAACCGGCAATGTCATCCTCGAACGGTTCAAGGGCCTGAACCCGCTCGATTTTCCGGGCGTTCTCGTTAACCGCCATGCGCCGTTCACCTGGGGCAAATCGGTGGCCAAGTCCGTCGAGGTCGCCGTGGCGGTGGAATGCATTGCCGAAATGGCGCTGATGTCGATCCAGATCAATCCGGGCCTGCAGGCAATCGAGCAGGAACTGCTCGACAAGCATTTTCTGCGCAAGCACGGCGCGACGGCCTATTACGGCCAGCCGGAATAGGCTGTTCCGCTGTGTCTGAATTGAAGGCCGTCCCTTGCGGGCGGCCGCAGTTCGTTGACAAAGCCCTGCAAGCAATCACAGCTTTGCCTATCCTCCACCGTCATACCGGCCTTGAGCCGGTATCCAGTAAGCGCAAGTCCTTGCGCGCAAAGACTCTTTCTGGAAGCGTACAGCAAGCGGCCCTGGATACCGGCTCAAGGCCGGTATGACGAAAGAACGTGGGGCGAGCTTTGTCAGCACTCTGAGGTCGTCCCTTACGGGCGATCTTTCGTTTTTTGTGCGGATGTCGAAGATGTGTTGAACTGCCCCCTGACGGGCCCTAATCTTGTGAGGGCCGGAGCGATTGTCCGGCTGTTTGTTTCAACAGAGGTTCGCATTGCCGATGAAGTCACTCCGTCGTCTGTTTTCTTCGCCCGCGCCCCAGCCTCGCCCGGAGCCGCCACCGGCTTTTCGCGGCGGCCTGCCGAAGCCGGAGGAAGCCTTTGTCGCGATCGGGGATGTGCATGGCTGTGCCGAAAATCTTGCGCGCCTCTGGGAAAAGCTCGAACGGCAGGCGCCGGGCATGCCTGTTGTTCATGTCGGCGACTATGTTGATCGCGGCGAAAATTCAGCTAAAGTGCTCAACATGCTGTTCGAACGACAGCGGGACGTTGGCGATATCGTCTGTCTTGCGGGCAATCACGAGGAGATGTTTCTCGGTTTTCTGGACGACCCGACGGAAAAAGGCGAGCGCTGGCTGCGCTATGGCGGGCTGCAGACCGTAGCGAGTTTCGGTCCGGGCACCACCGGCGAGGCCTATGGCAAGCATGATCTGCAGCGCCTCAGGGATGCGGTCGTTGAAAGTCTTGGTACGGCGCAGCTGGAATGGCTGCGGAATTTGCCGCTGATCTGGTCGAGCGGCAATCTTTCGGTCGTGCATGCCGGCGCCGATCCGCGCAAGCCGCTCGATGAGCAGCCCAGACGCAACCTCACCTGGGGGCACCAGGCTTTCGGGCAGTTGCCGCGCCGGGATGGTCTGTGGATCGTGCATGGTCACACCGTCGTGCCGGTCCCGCAGATGGCCAACGGCGTCGTCTCCATCGACACAGGCGCCTACGCAACGGACCGTCTGACCGCCGCCATCGTCCGGCCGGATCGCGAGGTCGAGTTCATTCAGGCGACATCCGGCAGGTAGCCGGATCATCAAGGGCGTTTCGCGCGGATTGTCGTGATGCAATTCCGCAGGGCTTGCGGGAGCGCTGCCCGGTGTCTTCGCTCGGACAAAAGAAAACGCCCACCGGGGGAGGAGGATCCGGTGGGCGTCATCATAGTGACCAGCGATTGGGAGGAGGAGGATCGCCGGTCGAAATCGAAGTGCGCTGGGAGGAGGAGGGCGCAGCTCCGACAACTTTGTCTCGGCTCGGTTGCGAGCCGGGGAATTCCTTAGAACGAGGCCTTGCGGGCAACGCGGCGAATGTCTTCGCGGTTGATGCCGAGGTCGTGCAGTTCGCGGTTGCTCATACGGCCAAGCTCGGTAACCGTTTCGCGGTATTTGAGCCAGTTGTTGAACGAACGGGTCATGCTCATTTCCGGTCTCCTTGTTGGCTTGAGGCTTCGTGTTCGCTTTCGATGATCTGTATATACGCTTACGCTTCGCGGTGAGGCAGTAGGGCAAAAGCAATGCCCCTATGCAAAAAACGCAAGGCTTCAGACCAGCGCCTTAATAATGAGCAGAATCGGTGTTATCGGCCGAAACCAGGGTGAAACAGCGAACCGATGGCAATGGTGCCGTCCTCAATGCGCAGGCCGATATGGCCGTTCACTTTCAGGTAGATATCCGGATGCCCGGCCAGAAGCCGGGCCTTTTCGAGATCGTCATAGCCCTGCAGGCCGCCGCCGAAATGGTGGCCGTTGCGCTCGACATCCCTGCAGCCGAGCGTGGCCGCCACGAGTGTATCCTGCTGCCAGCAGAGACCGGGCTGGCAGGTCAGATCTTCGGCCGAGATGAATAGCCGTTTGCCTTGCGCGCGTCCGGTCTGTACGCGGGCATAGTTGAGCAGGGCACGCAGAACGCCCTTGCAGCTCTTGATCGAGGTGCCCGACCAGCCGCGTTGCAGCGCGGTCGCAAAGGCGCCGTCATGATCGTCGCTCTCGTCGATGATCAGTGGAAAACGGCCAAGCTCGCGGGTGATGTCGAGCGTCAGCGCGGTTTCGCGCGCAAACGGCTGCTCGATGAACGCGATAGTTTGCCGGAAGGAACCGAGCGCATCATCGGCCAGCAACAGGTCGATGAAGGTGGCGAACCGGTCGGGCGTATATTGCTCGTTGGCGTCGAGCGTTACCCGCAGGTCGTCCATGCCGCCGATCAGCCGGGCGATTGCCGAAAGCCTGTCGATGTCGGACTGCGGATCGCCCTTCAGCTTGATCTTGAAAGCGCGGATACCGGTTGTGCGGATGATCGCTTCGAGACTGACCGGGAGGCCGTCATCCGGGGTGTCATCCCCGATCTCGGACTCTGTCAGCGGCGCATCGAAACCAACGGTCTGGCGCGGCGCGATTGCCGGCAGCGGGGTAATGGCGGAAAGCGCAGCCGTGATTGCCTGCGCCGTGATATCCGGCGCCTCCATGGTGGCAACGCCGAAGATGTCCTGTCGCGCGGCCTGGGCAAAATTGAGCCCGGTGGCAAGACAGAGCGCGTCGATCAGCGCCATTTCGACAAGGGCAGGGCCGAAATGGGCGGCAAGGCGCGGCGTGCCATCGGGCATGGCGGCTTCCACGGCAGCGCGCAACCGCGCGGTCGCGCCTGCGAGCGTTTCGCCGTCGATCGTCTCGGCCGCCTTGCAGGCCAGTTCCATCGAAAGACGCAGGTCGGCGACTGTCTGGTCATTGCTGCGCGTCGTGCGCTTGTCGAACCAGCGCGGCACCAGAAGCTGGGCGGAGCGCCCCTCCGCGCGGTGGCTGTTGACGGTGATTGCCAGCGACACGAAGCCCTGATCCGTATGGGTCACCACGGTATTGCCGAAGTGGAAGGGCAGGCGAAAACTGACCGGGCGTGTGGCAAAGGATATGGCATCGATCTTGAAACGCGGCGTTTCGCTCATTGGCATCTCCCCGAGGCCTGAAAATGTGTTGTCACGTTGCCTCGCCTTTCTGCTTCAGCCAGCAGATCACGGCTTCGGTCGCGCGATGCGCATGGGCGTTGAGGTTTTCTTCGCTGCCGTCAAAGCCGAAGACTTCCGCCAGTGTGAAACGGTTGGAAACCGGAAAATAGCAGAGCGAGGCAATCAACATGTAGACGTCCAGCGGCTTCGCCTGGCGCACAAAGACACCGTCTTTTCGACCGCGTTCGAGCACGTCGGACAGCTTGACCAGAAGCTTCGACTGGATTTCGCGACGGTCGCCGATGGCGCTGACGGAGGAGCCGTGACGCAGGTTTTCGGTGTTGAGCATGGTGATGAACCAGGGCCGGGTGCGGAAATGGGTCATGGTGAACATGACCAGCGCCCCGATGGCCTCTTCCGGCGTCAGCTCCTCGAGATGCAGCTGTTCCTCACCGGCGCGGATCTGCACATAGGCTTCGCGCAGCGCCGCTTTGTAGAGTTCGTCCTTGTCGCCGAAATAACCATAGAGCATCGGTTTCGACAGGCCTGCCTCGGCGGCAATGCGGTCGACGCGGGCGCCGTCATAGCCGACGGAGGAAAATTCATCGAGGGCGGCCTGCAAGATGGCTGCGCGCGAGGCTTCCGCATCGCGAACGCCGCGTCTTGTTTTCGTTGCCGCCGTTTTGCCGCCTCTTGCCACGCGCCGTCTCCTTACTCTGTGCCTTGCTCAACCTTGTTAGCATCGCCGTTGCGCCGTTTGAACTGGAACAGACGGCGGACAGGCGGGATGGAGAACAGGATAATCAATGCAATCAGAATTGCGAAACCGGCGGAAACGGGGCGGGTGAAAAAGGCTGTGAAGTCTCCGTTCGAAAGGATCAGGCCACGGCGCAGGCTCTTGTCGAGAAGGGCGCCGAGAATGATGCCGAGCACCAGCGGCGCCATCGGGTAGTTGAGGCGGCGGAGGATATAACCGCCGACACCGAAGGCGAACATGACCCAGATATCGAATATCCGCTGGGTCAGTGCATAGGGGCCGATGACGCAGAGGCAGAACACCATCGGCATCAGTATGGTGCGCGGTACCTTCAGCACGCGAACGAAAACGGGCGTCAGCGCCATGCCGAATATGCCCATGGCAAGCGTCGCGAAGATCAGCATCACGGCGATGGTGTAGATCATCTCCGGCTGATCGAACATGATCATCGGGCCGGGCCGCACGCCATGCAGGAAAAGTGCGGCAATCAGGACGGCGGCCGATGCGGAGCCGGGGACACCAAGCGTCAGCGTCGGGATCAGCGAGCCGGGCACGACCGCGGAATTGCCCGTCTCTGCAGCGATCAGGCCTTCCTGACTGCCCTTGCCGAATTCATCGCGCTCTTTCGAGTGGCGCTTGGCGGCGGCATAGGAGCCCCAGGCGCCGATATCCTCGCCGACGCCGGGAATGATGCCGACCAGCGTGCCGATCACGCCGCTCTCAAGGACCGTGCGCTTGTAGCGCCAGACGCTTGTGCCAAGTTCCCTGAGAGGTGCGCGCACCGATTTTTTCTCGACCATTTGCGCTTCCGGCAGGGTCATGGCGAACAGCACTTCGGCAAAACCGAACGCGCCAACCATCGCCGGTATGAGGTCGATCCCGCCATTCAGCTGCTGAATGTCGAAATTGAAGCGGACATAGGAATGAATGCCTTCCGAACCGATCATGGCGACCGAAAGGCCGATGAGACCGGCCATATAGCCCTTCAACGGTTCGCCGGAATGGGTCAGCTGACCGGAGATGATGATGCCGAACAGCGCCAGCCAGAAGAATTCATAGGAGCCGAAGCCAAAAGCCGCTTCGGCCAGCGGCGGCGCAATTGCAATCAGCATGATGATGCCGACCAGCGTGCCGAGCATGGATCCGAGCGTGGCAATCGCCATGGCAAGGCTGCCCTTGCCCTTGCGCACCAGCGGAAAACCGTCGAGCGCGGTGGCCGCACTTGCCGGCGTTCCGGGAATATTGAGCAGGATGGCGCTGCGCGAGCCGCCGTAGATCGCGCCGACATACATGCAGATCAGCACCAGAATGGCCGCATCGCGATCGAGCGAATAGGTCAGCGTGGTCAGAAGGGCAACGCCCATCGTCGCCGTCAGTCCGGGAAGCGCGCCGACGAAAATGCCGAGCAGCGTCGCCCAGACGACATTGAACAGCATCATCGGCGTTGAAAGGTTTGCAAAAGCGGAGAGCAGCGCGTCGATAACTGAGGTCATGGCAGGCGCACCAGAAACAGGTCTTCAAAGAGGAATGAAACAGCGCCACCGAAGACAACGGCAATCACGACGGCGCGGGTGATGGTGATCGCGAGTTTTCGCTTCGTCATGCGCAGTGAAAGCTCGAAAATCAGCATGAAACCGGTAATGAACAGGCTGCTTGCCACCCAGAAATGCACGCGCCCGACCAGAAACAATGCGTAAAATGCGCAGATTGCGATCAGCAGTGCGAGGCGTGCCAGTTCCTTGACGGTGACCAGACCGCCGGCAACCCCTTCGATCTCGGCGTCACCCCGGCGATAAAGCCCGATGAGCTGCAGGGCAGCGACAATCGCAATGGCAAGGCCCAGCACCATGGGCAGGAGACCCGGAATGCTGGCCGGATGGATCTGGCGCACTTCCAGCCGGTCCATTGTGAAGCCGCCGATAAATTCGGCGATGCCAACGGCCAGCAGAATGGTCGAAACGGCGAGATCGACTGTTTTGATCTTCAGCATGGGGCGCGCCCCTCAATGAATTGAGAATGTTTGGGCAGAAGCGCAGTTTGCGTTCCCGCGCGAAATGGGTCTGCATGTCATCCCGCCCCGGCTCCTGTTTGAAAAAGAGGCGGGGCAGGGTGTTCGCATACTGCGATTATTTGCAGGTCAGGCCGACTTCGGACGGGTCCATGACGGCTTCGCCGCGTTCCTTCATCGCGCAGGCTTCCATGGTCGCCACCGGCACGGCACGGGCGCGGGCCTCGTCGCCATAGCTGGGTGCAAACATCGCGCCACGCTGGTTGGCATAGTGTTTCAGCGCATCCGCATTCATCACCTTGTCGGCCCAGACGGCGTCGACCGTGTCATAGACTTCCTGCGGTGCACCTGCCGGGATGAAGACGCCGAAATAGTCGGGCGCGACGTCAATATCGAGCCATTCGGTAATCGGCGGGATCGGATCAAGACCTTCGATTTCAAGCGCGGTGTCGGAGAGAACCGCCAGCGGACGCAGGCGTCCGGCCTTGATCATTTCCGTCTGTTCCACCGCCAGCTGGGTGGTCATGTCGACCTCGCCGGATGCGGCCGCGATAACCGCCGGATTGCCGCCGTCATAGGCGACCATGCGGGCCGTCATTTCGCCATCCAACGCATCCTTGATGGTCGAATAGGCCGTGCCGCCGGAAGAGGTCACGCCTGCCGTGCTGACGGTCACATCACCGGTCTTCATGGCATCCAGCAATGCACCGAAATCCTCGTAGGGGGCATTGGCGTTGACGGAGATCAGCGGCGCATTGGCGACATGAAGATAAATCCGATAATCATCGATATTCGAACTGTCGAGCAGGCCGGAAACGGCATAGGTGGCGTTGTTGGCAATCGCGTTTGCCGTCCAGGTGTAGCCGTCGCGCGGAGCGTCGAGTGCGGCCTTGGTGCCGATCGAACCGGACGCGCCCGGCTGGTTGACGACGACGACTTCGGTGCCGAGCGCTTCTTCAAGGATCGGCGCGACGACGCGGGTGACCTGATCGGTCGAGCCGCCGGCCGACCACGGCACGATGATGTTGATGGGGCGGTCGGGCTGCCAGGTCTCGGCGCCGGCGCTGCCTGCCGCAACGACGGCGAATGCGGCCGCGGAAACGGCCAGCTTCAAAACGTTGGTATTCATAGTCTCCTCCCTTGACGACCGGATGGTCGGTTGAACGCGCCGGGTTTGTCGCCGGCGCGGCGAATGCGCTGGTTTCCTGGCTGGTCAGCCGCCCGGGACTCCTCTTTCCCGGTTTGCGGCGTGCTGCCACCTGCCTGCGCGGTCAGGCATGTCTTCTGTCAGCAGGAACTGGCGGCCCGCGCGATGATCATCTCCATCACCTCGTCCGGATCGCGCTTCCACCAGTTCTCTGCGGAAAATATCTCCACTTCATTGAGGCCCGAAAAACCTTGCGCCTCGACGGCCTGGCGCAGGTCCGGGATGTCTATCACGCCGTCACCCATCATGCCGCGGTCGTTCAGCATATCTGCCGTCGGCACCAGCCAGTCGCACAGATGAAAAGCCATCAGCCGGTCGTTGCCCGCGCGCGCGATCTGGTCCTTCACCGCCGGGTCCCACCAGATGTGATAGACGTCGGCGGCAACGCCGATGCCGTCGCCGAGCCGGTCGCAGATATCGAGCGCCTGGGCCATGGTGTTCACCGCCGCGCGGTCGGCGGCATACATGGGGTGGAGCGGCTCGATGGCGATTTTCACGCCGACGCTGCGGGCATAGTCGAGCGTGTTTGCAAGGCCGTCCTCGATCATGGCGCGGGCACCGGCAAGGTCGCGGCTTCTGGGCGAAAGCCCGCCGACGACCATGACCAGGCAAGCCGCGCCGATGGTGGCCGCCTCATCCACGGCCTTGCGGTTGTCGTCGATAACGGCGTTCGTCAGCGCGCCTTCGGCCGTGTACCAGCCGCCGCGGCAAAGGCCGGAAACAGCAAGGCCCGCCTCGCGGATCTGGCGTGCGGCCTTTTCCGCGCCGAGCGCCTGCAACTGGTCGCGCCAGGGCGAAACGCCGCCGAAGCCGTGACGGGCCGCGCCGTCAATCGCCTTGTCCAGCGTCCATTGCGGCCGTGTGGTGGCGGTGTTCAGCGAAAGCCGTTCGGGGGTAATCGTATCCATGGGCTCACACTCCGACGCCGTAAGTTGCCATCACCCGCGCCGTGCGAGTTGCGGCCATGTCTGCATCGGCAATCAGCCCGGCCTTGTCGGCAAGGCGGACCACGTCAGCGAGATGCTGTGCGGAACGGGCGCTCTGCTGGCCGCCAAGCATGGTGAAATGATCCTGATGACCCATCAGATAGGCGAGGAACACCACGCCGGTCTTGTAATAGCGCGTCGGCGCCTTGAAGATATGGCGCGACAGCGGCACGGTCGGTTCCATCACCGCGCCCCAGCGCTGCATATCGTCCTTTGCAAGGGCGGCAAGCCCGGTGGCGGCCACCGGCGCAATCGGATCGAAAATACCGAGCAGCGCATGGCTGTAGCCCTGATCGTCGCCGGCAATCAGTTCGGGATAGTTGAAGTCATCGCCGGTATACATTTTGACACCTGCCGGCAGGCGGCGGCGCATGGCGATTTCCTTTTCTGCCGAAAGCAGCGAAATCTTGATGCCGTCGACCTTGTCGGCATTATCCTCGATCACCTTCAGGCAGGTCTCCATCGCCGCCATATGGTCGGTGCTGGCCCAGTAGCCTTCGAGCGCCGGATCGAACATCTCGCCGAGCCAGTGCAGCACGGCCGGTTGTTTCAGGCCGGAGAGAATGCGGCCGTAGACACGGGCATAATCGTCGGCGCTTTTCGCCACCTCGCACAGCGCGCGAGAGGCCATCAGGATGACCTGCCCGCCGGTTGCTTCCACCGCTTCGCACTGCATTTCATAGGCCGCGATCACGTCATCGACGGTCCTGGCATCGGCCGGATCGAGATGATCGGTGCCCGCGCCGCAGGCGATCGAGTGGCCGCCGGCCTTTGCGTCTTTCACCGAGCGCTGGATCAGTTCCAGCGAGGTCGGCCAGTCCATGCCCATGCCGCGCTGGGCGGTGTCCATGGCTTCTGCCACGCCGAAACCGAGCGACCAGAGATGCTGACGGAAGGCGAGCGTTTTTTCCCAGTCGACATTGCAATCGGACCAGGGATTGTTGTCGGCAAGCGGATCGACAACCACATGGGCGGCGGCAAACACCTTGCGGTTCCAGTCTCCCTTGTCGCCAGCAACGGGCGCGCCGGAAAAGCTGAAGGTCTCGATCCCGCCGGACGCGGTCGGAAGCTTGATGGCGGTCATGATCAGATCCCCAGGTCTTCGAGATCAACCCAGCGGCGTTCGCGCGCACTTTGGTAGCCGGCCTCGGCAAGCTGCACGCCCTTGGCGCCCTCGGTCAGGGTGTAGGCCCACGGCCCGTCTTCCAGAACGTGACGCAGGAACTGCTCCCACTGCACCTTGAAGCCGTTGTCGAACACGGTGTTGTCCGGCACTTCCTGCCAGTCATCGAAGAAATCGAGTTTCTGCGGTTCGTCCGGGTTCCAGACCGGCTTCGGCGTATTGGCGCGGTGCTGGCTGTAGCATTTGTGCAGGCCGGCAACGGCGGAGCCATGGGTGCCGTCGATCTGGAAGGTCACCAGATCGTCGCGGCGCACGCGGGTGCACCAGCTTGAATTGATATGGGCGACGATATCGCCCTCGAGCTGGAAGGTGGCATAGGCGGCGTCATCGGCGGTTGCCTGATATTCTTCGCCCTCTTCGTCATAGCGCGTCGGGATGTGGGTTGCGGTGGTGCAGGACACGGATTTGACCGGCGCCACCACATTGTCGAGCACATAACGCCAGTGGCACAGCATGTCCGACACCATGCCGCCGCCATCGGCTGCGCGGTAGTTCCAGCTCGGCCGCTGCGCCGGCTGGTCCTCGCCGGTGAACACCCAGTAGCCGAACTCACCCTTGACCGAGAGGATCTTGCCGAAAAAGCCGTTGTCGCGCAGGCGCTTCAGCTTGACGAGGCCGGGCAGGTCGAGCTTGTCATGGACGATACCGTTCTTGACGCCCTTTTCCTTGGCATAGCGGGCAATCGCGACCGCTTCCTCAAGACCTTCGGAAACCGGCTTTTCGGAATAGACATGCTTGCCCGCATCAATCGCCTTTTTCAGCAGCGTCGGCCGCAGCTTGGTCGAAGCGGCATCAAAGAAAATGATGTTGTAGGGATCGGCAAGGGCGACATCGAGATCGGTCGTATAACGCGCGACGCCATGGCGCTTCGCCAGTTCCTCGATCTTTGCGGCATTACGGCCGACAATGATCGGATCCGGTATCACCTTCGAGCCGTCCTTCAGGCGAAGCCCGCCCTGATCACGAATGGCCAGAACCGAACGGATCAAATGCTGGTTCATCCCCATGCGACCGGTGACGCCATGCATGATGATCCCGATACGATTGGTATCAGACATAAAATTCCTCCCATCAACTTGCTTATTACCTACCAGTTAGTAATAAAGTGGTCAAGGACGGGCAAGGGGAAAATTTAGGTGTTGGTTCGGAGCGTTCTGGAGGGCTATTGGAATGACGCGCGGATGTGACGCAAGGCGGTTTCCTCCTTCTCCGTGTCATCCTCGGGCTTGACCCTAGGATCCGAGCACCTGGTCCTACGACTGGCGTCTGCGGCTATCGTTAAGTCCTTGCAATGTCTTACTAAAAGTCCGCCATCGCTTCCCGCTACAATGATTGGATCCTCGGGTCAAGCCCGAGGATGACGCCAGTAGGATGGGCCGGGGAAGCCTGAAAGCGAAAACCCAAAAAGCCAAAAAGAAAATCCTGGCGGAAGGGGAGGTAACGGGGCCTTCGGCGGAAATGATCTGACCGAAGCCCCCGCCCGTTCAAACCTTCTCGAACAGGTCGATCACCTTCATCTCCGGCACCAGAACCAGTCCCTTGTCGGTGATGCGGATCTCGGGGATGACGGAGAGCGGGATGAGGTTGAAGCCCATATAGGGGATGGAGCAGCCGGCTTCTTCCCATTCGAGCTTCAGCACGCGCACGGCGTCGGCGACATCGTCGATGCGCTTGTCGGACAGAAGCCCGGCAATCGGCAGTTCGACCATGGCGCGGACCTTGCCTTCATCGACCACGCAGACGCCGCCCTGGCTTTCCTCGATGGCCCTGAGCGCCACCTGCATATCGGCCTCATTGGTGCCGGCGATGATGATGTTGTGGCTGTCATGGCCGACGGAGGAGGCAACCGCGCCGCGTTTCAGCGAGAAATCGGAGAGCAGGCCATGGGCGACATTGCCGTCGGACTTGCCGTGGCGCTCGATCACCGAGACGAAGCAGAGATTGTGCCGGTCGAAATGCTGCTGCCAGTCATTGGCATGTTCCAGTTCAACCGTGTCATGGATCAGCGTGATGCCCGGCAGTTCGGTGCGGATGCAATGGGCGAGGACCCGCTCGGTTGGAAGATCCGGCGTGAGCTTGATTTCCTTCGGCAGCTTCACCGTGTGGTAGGCGGCGTCGGGATAGCGGTAGCGCTCGGAAAGCGTCTCGTCGAGCAGCGATGTCACCTTCTCGTCTTCCACCACAAGCTCGCCGCCATACCAGGTGTTGACGGGTTTCAGCGTGTCGTCGAGCAGCACGATGTCGGCGCGCCTGCCGCCGCCAAGCCCGCCGATCTCATCACCCATGCCGAAGCGCGTCGCGCCGTGGAGCGAGCCCATCGACCACGCCTGTTCCGGTTTCATCCCGGCCTTGACGGCCTGGCGCGTCACCCAGTCCTGGCCGAACATCAGCAGATCGTCGGCGTCGCGGTCGTCAGTGCACACCGCCACGCGCTTGTGCGAGGCGCCGAGTTCGGTCACGGCCTTGATCGCCTCCGGCAGCGAATGCCAGGGCGTTGTCGGCGGTCCGCCACGCAGGAAAATCCACACACCGGCTTCCAGAAGATCATTGGCGATCTCCCGGTCGATGGCCTCATGGGTATCGGTCACGCCGGCTGCCGCATAGGCGGCAACGAATTCGCGGCCGTAGACATGGCCTGAAACGGGGCGGCCGCGCTTCAGCGATTCGGCGATGATCGCATGCGAGCGTTCGTCGCTCATGGCCACGGGCACGAAGTCCATCTTTTCGCCAAGGGCGACGGCTTCCGGCCATTTGTCGAAGATCTTTGCGATCTTGTCCGGCGTCAGATCGCCGCCGGCCGTTTCCATTTCCGCGCTGGTGGCCGGGACCGTGCTCGGCACGGTCAGGAAGATCGACAGCGGCGCCTGGCGGGCATCTTCCAGCATCGCCTCCACGCCGGCCACATCCATGACATTGCCGATCTCGTGGCTGTCGCAGAAGATCGTCGTGGTGCCGTTCAAAAGCGCCGCCTCGGCATAGGCGCAGGCCGTCACCATGCTTGATTCGATATGAAGATGCGGGTCGACAAGGCCGGGCGCGACAATGCCGCCTTTGGCATCATAAACCTCTGCCGCCTTGCCGCGATGGGCGCCGGCATGTTTCACCGCGGCGATGCGCCCGCCCGAAATCCACAGTTCCCGGTCATCCAGCATGCGTTCCGAATAGGTTGAAAGCACCCGCGCGCCGGTGATGACGAGATCCGGATCGCTGCGGCCGGAAGCGACATCGGCAAGCTGCCGGGTCATGTCGGAAAGAGGAGAAACGGAAAAGCGTGTCAGCTTGTTCATGATGGGCTTTCATACTGGTCAATGTGGCGTGCGGATCGGCCTGTTCATGCCGAAGAATCCGCCTGTGCCCGAAGCTAACGGCAGTGTGAAATGCGGTCCAGAGATTTCTTGAAAACGTCGTTTCAAGGCAGTTTTGCTGCGTTCAGCCCGCCGACCGTGCCTGGGCGATGGCCGATTCCAGCATGATCCTGTCGAGAATGCCCGGATAAACCGTCCGGCCGATCACATAGGACGGCGTGCCGTTGAACTGGAAGGCCTCGGCCTGATGATAATTGCGGTCGAGCAGGTCGGAAATTTTCTTCTCGTTGTCCTTCACCGCCGCGGCAATGGCATCGAAATCGAGGCCCGCGTCGGTCAGCAGCGTTTCGACCCGTTCATGGGTCAGGCGCGCGCCTTTTGCCGCCATCAGCGTATCGAGCGCGGTTTCGTATTCACCAAGGGCGGCAGCGCCCTGAACGGCCTGCGCGGCATAAACGGAAACGTCGCCGAAAATCGGCCAGTCCTTCATCACCAGTTTGACATTGCCATCCTTGGCGACGACATCGCGCACCATCGGATAATCGCGCTTGCAATAGGTGCACTGGAAATCGAAATATTCGACAACGGTGACATCGCCGTCCGGATTGCCGAGGACGGGGGCATTCGGATCGGAAAACACGTTTTCCGGCGAGGGCTCATGGGCATATGCGCCGATCGGAAACAGCGCAAGGCCCGAGCCTGCAAGCATGCCTTTCAAAATGGTGCGGCGGTCCGTCATGCCGGTCTCCTTGATTCTGATCCGGCTTAGTATAGGGGACGGCGCCATCCTGCCACCCATCAATTTTGCGCGAGCGCGCCCTCCTCAAACGCGAGCGTGCCGCCGGCCCCAAAAGGGCCGGGGCGTTTTGCAAGGCCGTTCAGCCGCGCAGGGCTTTTGCGGCTTCGACCATATTGACCAGCGCCGGTTTGACCTCGGCCCAGCCGCGCGTCTTCAGGCCGCAATCGGGGTTGATCCAGATCTGGCGGTCATCAAGCCGCTTGCGGGCGAGCGACAGCAGCTCGGTCATCTCGCCTGTTGCTGGAATGCGGGGCGAGTGGATGTCATAAACACCGGGCCCGATTTCGCTTGGATAGTCGAAGGCGGTGAAGACATCGAGCAGTTCCATCTTCGAGCGCGAGGTCTCGATGGAAATCACATCCGTATCCATCGCTGCAATCGCATCGATGATGTCGTTGAACTCCGAATAGCACATATGGGTGTGGATCTGGGTTTCATCCGCAACCCCCGAGGACGAAAGCCTGAAGGCGTCGATTGCCCAGTCGAGATAGGTCTTCCACTCCGATTTGCGCAGCGGCAGGCCTTCGCGCAGGGCGGCTTCGTCAATCTGGATAATGGCAGCGCCTGCGGTTTCCAGATCGACAACCTCGTCACGGATGGCAAGCGCGATCTGGGCGCAGGTCTGCGAACGGGGGATATCGTCGCGCACGAACGACCAGTTGAGGATGGTGACCGGACCGGTCAGCATGCCCTTGACCGGTTTTTCGGTCTTCGACTGCGCAAACCGCCACCAGTCGACCGTCATCGGCGCGGGCCGGGAAACGTCGCCGAAGATCACCGGCGGGCGGACATAGCGTGAGCCGTAGCTCTGCACCCAGCCATGCTTGGTGAAGGCGAAGCCGGAGAGTTTTTCGCCGAAATACTGGACCATGTCATTGCGCTCGAATTCGCCATGAACCAGCACGTCGAGGCCGATGTCTTCCTGAAAGCGGATCGCCTTTTCCGTCTCGGTCTGAAGAAAGCCGTCATAGGCCGCCCGGTCGAGATCGCCGCGATTGAAGGCTGCGCGGGATTTGCGGACTTCGCTGGTCTGCGGGAAGGAACCGATTGTCGTCGTCGGAAACAGCGGCAATCCAAGCTTCATGCGCTGAAGGGCAATGCGGTCGGAAAAGCGGCTTTTGCGCTTGCGGTCGTTTTCGCTGACGGCGGCAAGCCGGGCGGCAACCGCATCATTGTGGACGCGCGGCGAACGGCTGCGCGCGGCAAGGGCGTTGCCGGCAGCCGCAAGCGCCTCGTCAATCGCTTCGCCGCCAAGCCCGCGGGCCAGGGCGGAAAGCTCTTCGAGCTTCTGGACCGCGAAGGACAGCCAGCTTTTCAGTTCCGGATCGAGTTCGGTTTCCAGCGCGACATCGATCGGCACATGGAGAAGCGAGCAGGACGGTGCGATCTGAACCTTGTCCGCGCCGCGCGCCTCGATCACCGGACGCAGCCGCTCGAGAAGTGCGGGAAGGTCTGCCCGCCAGATGTTGCGTCCGTCGATGACGCCAAGCGAAAGCACCTGTTCGGGCGCGGCCTTTGCGAGAATGCCATCCAGCGCATCAGGCGCGCGTTTGAGATCGAAATGCAGACCGGCAACGGGCAGGTTCAGTGCCGTCTGCGCATTGTCGCCGAGGTCGCCGAAATAGCTGGCGAGCATGAGCTTCAGCGCCGGTACGGCCTTGGTGAGGACGTCATAGGCGTTTTCGAAAGCTGCACGTTCATCGTCCGTCAGGTCGAGCACCAACGCGGGTTCGTCGATCTGCACCCATTCTGCGCCTGCTTCATGGAGCCTGATGAGCAGCTCGGTATAGACCGGCAGAAGACGCGGCAGCAGCGTGACCGGTTCGAAATCGGATCCCCGCGCCTTGGCGAGTTTCAGGAAGGTGACGGGGCCGAGAATGACCGGACGCGTTTCGATGCCCAGCGCCCTGGCTTCAAGGTAGTGATCGACCGGCTTGGTCGAGGACAGTGCAAAGGTCTGATATTCCGTCAGTTCGGGCACGAGATAGTGGTAGTTGGTGTCAAACCACTTGGTCATTTCCAGCGCGCGCACGTCGCGCCCGTGTCCGGCATGGCCGCAACCGGCATCGTCAGCGCTCGTCTGTGCGCCGCGCGCCATGGCAAAATAGGTTTCAAGCGAGACGTCACCGCCGGTCCAGCCATATTCCTGCGGAATTGCGCCGACCATGACCGCGGTGTCGAGCACATGGTCGTAGAGCGAGAAATCATTCGACGGGATCACATCGATCCCTTTTTCTTGTTGCAGGCGCCAGTTCTTGCGGCGCAGATGTTCGGCCGTATCGAGAAGTTCGGCAGCGCCGGATTTGCCGGACCAGCAGGATTCCAGCGCGAATTTCAGTTCACGTCGTGCGCCGATGCGCGGAAAGCCGAGGCTTGCGACGGCAGGTTTCGTATTTGGCATTTCATACCCCAGACAAAGTTGGGGGCATGGGTTGGCGGAAAGCATGAGAAAACACCGCGGGAGTGACCTCCCACGCCGGTTTCGCAGCACCACCGGGACACCCCGCCCGTGGACAGTTACAAGGCTCTGGCAGGTCTCCTGGCTTGCGGGTCGGCGCGCCTTTCCGTCTTCCCGGTTGCCCAGTGACGATGTGGAAAGGCACTCTCCGCTTACAGTTGCGGGGGCAGCTCCGGAATTGCCGCTGACAATGATGTCGCACAGCGCACCGGATTCCCTCTTGGCGCGGGGATGGGCATCAACCCATCACAGCGAACCAGAGCGGATGCAGTGTTATCCGACCGGTATCGATTGTCAATTGATATAAAGATATATTTATATAATTAATTCGTTATGTCATTACGAGTGTCTTTTGGGACTTTGGTCTCTGTGGTCGGTCGCCGATTGCGCAAAACTCTGGCGAAAAGTTCACGCATATTGCCGGTTAGGCGTTTCGCACGATGCCTGAAAAAGGCTAAAAGGCGAGCGGGAAGACGGTCGGTTTGTGCGCAATTCTCCGCGTGGGGCGACCGAGAGCAACAGGGAAGACGGAACATCATGGCAAATGTCGCAGAAACGATCATTCTCAACGACGGCTGGACGGCGACGTGCGACGACGCAGACGTCGCAGTCGAACTGAACGTTCCGGGCGATGTTCATTCCGCCCTGCTTGCCGCAGGCAAGATCGAAGATCCCTACTGGCGTGACAATGAAACCCTGACGGACTGGGTGCACCGTTCGGTCTGGACCGCAAAACGGTCGTTCAATCTGGAAAGCATGGACAACGGGCACTTCACGTTGCGTTTCGAAAGCGTCGATTGCCTCGCCGAAGTGCGTATCAACGGCAAACCGGTCGGGCACTGCGAGAGCCAGTTCCTGCGCTATGACTTCGACATCACCGGCTTTTTGCGCGAAGGCGAAAACCTCATCGAAGTGACATTCCTGTCCAATTCCCTGGAAGCTGCAAAAAGGGCGGAAATCTCCGATTTCCCGATGCCGTTTTCGACCAATAGCCGCATCGGTCACCTGAATTTCCTGCGCAAGACGCAGTGCCATGGCGGCTGGGACTGGGGGATCGCGCTGTGCCCGCTCGGTTTTTACGGCGATATCGCGCTTGTGCGCACCGGATCGATCCGTCTCGATGATGTGGCCATCCGTCAGCGTCACGAAGATGGCGCCGTGGAACTGGATGTGACGCTCCACGCCTTTGCCTTCGCGCCGGCGGTCGAAGACGCCATCGTGGAAATCGATGGCCACCGGGCAACTGCGACGCTTCATGCCTTTCCCGGTGAAAATCGTGTGACCGTGACGGCCCGGGTGGAAAGCCCGCGCCTGTGGTGGCCGGCCGGTCATGGCGAGCAGGCATTTTATGACCTGTCCGTTTCGCTTGGCGGCCAGACACGGGATTTCCGCATTGGCCTTAGAGATGTCGCGTTGCTGACCGACGAAGACGAGATCGGCAACCGCTTTGCGTTCAAGGTCAACGACCGCGAGATCTTCATGAAGGGCGCCAACTGGATCCCCGGCGACGCGCTGCCCGAACGCGCTACACCCGAACAGGTGCGCGACCTTCTGCAGTCGGCTGTCGACGCCAATATGAACATGATCCGCATCTGGGGCGGCGGGCAGTATGAAGCCGACTGGTTCTATGAACTGTGCGACGAACTCGGCCTGATGATCTGGCACGATTTTATGTTCGCCTGCAATCTTTACCCCGCTCATGAGCGGCACTGGCTCGATCTGGTGCGCAAGGAAGCGCGCCAGCAATTGCGCAGGCTTTCGCGTTTTGCGGCAATGGCATTGTGGTGCGGCGACAACGAACTGGTCGGCGCCCTGACCTGGTACAAGGAGAGCCTTGAGAACCGCGACCGTTATCTGGCGATCTATGATCGGTTGAACCATGCGCTGGAAGAAGCGGTGGAGGATGAGGATGTCGGTCTGCCGTTCCGTCCCTCATCGCCCTCCGTCGGTCGTCTCGATTTCGGCGACGGCTGGCATGTGGACACGTCCGGCGACATGCATTTCTGGGATGTCTGGCACTCGGCGAAGGATTTCGAGCACTACCGCACCGTCAGGCCGCGCTTCTGCTCGGAATTCGGTTTCCAGTCCTTCCCGTCCATGCGGGTGATCAGGAGCTTCACCGATGAGGAAGACCGGAATGTCTCCTCCGCCGTTCTGGATGTTCATCAGCGCAATGAGGGTGGCAATAGCCGGATTGTCGAAACCATTGCCCGCTATTTCCGCTTTCCCGACAGTTTCGAGGATATGGTTTACCTCAGCCAGCTCGGGCAGGGGCTGGCCATGAAGACGGCAATCGAATTCTGGCGGGCCAACAGGCCGCGCACCATGGGCACGCTGTTCTGGCAGTTGAACGACACCTGGCCGGTGGCAAGCTGGTCGAGCCTTGAATATGGCGGTGGCTGGAAGACCACGCAGTATCTCGCCCGCCGTTTTTTTGCCGATCTGATGGTGACCGCCCAGCCGGACCCCGATACCGGCGCGATCACGCTGCTGGCCGTTTCCGACAAGACCGATGATACGCCGGTCACGGTCCGGCTGCGCAGCGTCGATGCGACATCCGGCAAGGTCGCCGAGCTCGGCGATTATCCGGTGGCGGCGAAGGCTGCCGGTGTTGTCGAAGTGGCGCGCATCCGGCCGGAAACCCTGGAAGAAAGCGCCTTTCTGGTCTTCGATTGGCGCGATCAGTCCGGCAATGTGCTTGGCGAGAACGAATATCTGCCGAAACGGCCGAAGGCCTATCGCTTTGCCCCGCCTCAAATCGAGACGGCGGCGGAGACAGCCGATAATGGCGAACGTCGCGTCACGTTGACGAGCGATCGCCCCGCGCTCTACGTGACCTATGGCCACGGCGATGACGATATCTATTCCGACAACTGCTTCACGCTTTTGCCCGGCGAGCCGAAGGTGATCACCGTCACACGCAAGCGGCGCTCGCACCTGCCGGATGACGGCACACCGATTGTCAGCTATCTTCGGGGCTGAGACGGGAAACAGCATATTTTGGCCGTGAACAGGGCGCAGGAGTAGCCTCAAACGAAGGCTTGCTCTTGCGGGCTGTTTGCCCTATTCCTCACGCGCCGAGGCCGATCAGGGATGAGAAAAAGACCATCCCTGCGCAAAACGGAGGCCACGAAGTCTATATGGAAATGCGGATCCCCATGCAGCTACCCAAGCCACTGACCGGTTTGCTCGATGCGCTGGCGGCGCGGTTCCTTCCCAGAGCCAATCGCAGCCTGCTGTTTCGTCTTCTGTCTGAAAACCTGCGTGATCAGGCCCCCTGGTATGCGCTGGCCACGGTCGCCATGCTGATCGTGGCGGGCATGACCTCGCTCAGTGCCTGGATCATGAAGGACATTGTCAACGAAACCGTGGTCTCCCAGAACATGAACCGCATGTTCATGCTGGCAGGTGCGGTTGCCTCGATTTTCATCGTCAAGGGGATCGCCACCTATTTTCAGATCGTGATCCTGAGCAAGGCCGGCAACAATATCATCGCCAAGACGCAGAGCAGCATTTTCGGCCGCATCCTTCAGCAGGATCTGAATTTCTTCATCCGCTTCCCGTCTTCCGATCTGGTCATGCGCCTGACGAATAACGCTCAGGCGGCGCGCACGGCGATGGATCTGATCCTGACGTCGGCGGTGCGCGACCTGTTCTCGCTGATCGGGCTGGTGGTCGTGATGTTCATTCAGCAACCGATTCTGTCTCTCGTGGCCTTCATCATTGGTCCGCTCGCTTTTGCCGGCGTTCGCTATCTGACGAAAAAAGTTCGTGAGATCATGCGTCAGGAACTGACCGCTTTTACGAAAATCATCGAAAGTGTTCAGGAAGCGTCGACCGGTGTGCGTATCATCAAGGCATTCGGCCTGGAAGACCATATGCGCGCGCGCATGGACAGACAGGTTACACAGGTGGAGCATCGCGCCAACAGCATTGCCCGTCTTTCGGCCGCGACCAGCCCGATCATGGAAACGCTTTCCGGTCTGGCCATTGCCGGCGTCATTGCGCTCAGCGGTTTCTGGGTCGTCGGCGGCAGCCAGACGCCCGGCGAGCTGATGTCGTTCATCACGGCGTTGCTTCTGGCGTATGAACCGGCCAAACGGCTTGCCCGCATGCGCGTCAATCTGGAAACCGCCATGGTCGGCGTCCGGATGATGTACGAGATCAAGGATCACCCGATCCTTCTGACGGAAGCGGAAAACCCGAAACCGATCCCCCCGGGTGGCGGCGAGATCGTGTTCGATAATGTGGGTTTCTCCTACGATCCGTCAAAACCGCTGTTCAAAAATCTCAACCTCGCATTTCCGTCGGGCAAGACCACGGCTTTGGTGGGCGCTTCGGGCGGTGGCAAGTCGACCATCATCAACCTCGTCATGCGCATGTTCGATCCCGATGAAGGCGTGATCACCGTGAACGGTCTTGATCTCAGGGAGGTGTCGTTCGAATCCCTGCGTGCGCACATGTCTTATGTCGGACAGGATACGTTCCTGTTCAACGGAACCGTGCGCGAAAATCTTCGGCTCGGACGGCAGGGGGCAACGGATGAGGAAATCGTCGAGGCGGCGAAGGCGGCCCATGCGCATGACTTCATCTTGAACATGAATGAGGGCTATGACTCCCTTGTCGGTGAGAACGGCGGCAACCTGTCAGGCGGTCAGAAGCAGCGCCTGGCGATTGCACGTGCCATGCTGCGCAATGCCGACATCCTGATCCTTGATGAAGCCACGAGCGCACTCGATTCCTATGCGGAATCTCTGGTTCAGGATGCGCTGGCGCGGCTGACCAAGGATCGCACGACAATCGTGATTGCGCACCGTCTGGCAACCATCACCTCGGCCGACAACATTGTCGTTCTTGAAAACGGCGCGATCCTCGAGCAGGGGCCGCAGCGTGAACTGCTCAACCACGACGGCCCCTATCGCCGCCTGTATGAGCTGCAGATCCTGCCGCAACTCGAAGAAGCGTAAAACCTGTTTCGGGCGTTCGTTAGCGTCCGCACCCATGAACAAAAAAGCCTCGCCATTTAAGCGGCGAGGCTTTTTTGTTCATGTTGTCAGTACCTTGCAAATTGCAATTTCCGGCTGTTTCCCACCGCTTTTCACCATTGTTTGAGGGGCGGGCATCCCCTGTTCCTCAGTCGCTTCAGACATATATCAGCCCGTGCAGGCCGCTTAGGGCGTACCTGTACGGCCTGACAGGGATTGATTTGCGACGAGGTTTTGGCGATGCTAGCCGGAATATGGCATTTTCGTGTCCGGCTTTGTCGAGCCGTGCCGGCTCGCTGTATATGGCGGGTCAAAAGAGGAAGGAAATATGCGGGTCGGCAAACCCGCAAACGGACAAGGACCGTAATACAAGATGTTCAATAAAATCATGGTGCCTGTCGATCTTGCGCATGCAGATAAGCTGACACGCGCACTCAAGACGACGGCTGATATCGCCAAACTCTATAATGCATCTGTCGTTTATGTCGGTGTGACCTCTTCGCTTCCCGGAGCGCTCGGCCACAATCCCAAGGAATTCGAGGCGAAGCTCAAGGCCTTCGCCGAGAAACAGTCCGCCAGCCATGGTGTGACGTCTGAGTGCCGGACCGTCATCAGCCATGATCCGTCCGTCGACCTCGACCGGTCGCTTGCCCGGACCGTCAGCGAACTGGGGTGTGATCTGGTGGTGATGGCCACGCATGTGCCGAACCTGGCGGATCATTTCATGCATTCGCATGGCGGCCAGCTGGCCACCCATACCGACGTATCGGTGTTTCTGATCCGCGGCTGAGCATATATCGCCGGCCGCAAGTCGGGCTGGCGCAAATGTATTGAAAAACAAGGAGATTATTCATGTCCGACACGGGGATTCCCGAGCCAGAGGGCGAAACGGAGATTATCGATACCGATTATGAGATCGGTCAGGATAATATCACGACGAACATCGGTCCCTTCGGGCTGGATATCCACAACCCGGTCTTTCTGATCTCCGGTCTCGCCGTTGTCGCCTTCGTTCTGGCCACGCTGGCTTTCCAGGAGGAAGCCGCAACCATCTTCAACGGCATGCGGGACTGGCTGACATCGACCTTCGACTGGTTTTTCCTGGTTGCCGGTAACATCTTCGTATTGCTCGGCATTTATCTTATCTTTTCACCTTACGGAAAAATCCGTCTCGGTGGCGCCGAGGCAACGCCGGACTATTCCTACGCCGGCTGGTTTGCGATGCTGTTTGCCGCCGGCATGGGTATCGGCCTGATGTTCTACGGCGTGTCCGAGCCGATTTCGCATTATACCGCGTCGGTTGCGCAAAATGCCGGGGCGCCCGAAAGCTGGGCTCCGCTTGGTGGTGCGCCGGGAAATCCGGCTGAAGCCAAAAGCCTGGCAATGGCATCGACCATCTTCCACTGGGCGCTTCACCCCTGGGCGATCTACGCGATTGTTGCGCTGGCGCTGGCGCTGTTTTCCTATAACAAGGGCCTGCCGCTGGCCATGCGTTCGGTGTTCTACCCGATCTTCGGCGAGCGTGTCTGGGGCTGGACCGGCCATATCATCGATATTCTGGCCGTGCTTGCCACGCTTTTCGGGCTTGCCACCTCGCTTGGTATCGGCGCCGAACAGGCAAATGCCGGTTTGAACCACATCTTCGGGCTTCCGGTGGATGATCTTTCGAAAGTCGTGTTGATCATATTTATCACCGGTATTGCGCTGGGATCGGTCGTTGCCGGTATGGATGCCGGCGTTCAGCGTCTTTCGATGATCAATATGGTGCTCGCCGGCATCCTGCTGCTGTTCGTCATTCTTGTTGGCCCGACACTGTCCATTTTCGGAAGCCTGGCTTCGAACTTCGCTGATTATGCCCGCTACCTGCCGGAACTTGCCAACCCGTTCGGGCGAACCGACAAGAACTTCCTCGATGGCTGGACCTCATTCTACTGGGCATGGTGGATTTCCTGGTCGCCCTTTGTCGGCATGTTCATCGCGCGTGTTTCGCGTGGCCGCACCGTGCGCGAATTCATCACCTGTGTGCTGATCATCCCCTCGGTCGTTTCGATCGTCTGGATGACGGTGTTCGGCGATACCGCGATCCACGAGATTCTCGTGAACAATTACGAAGAACTCGGCAGTGCGCCGCTCGACCTGAAACTGTTCGTGATGCTGGAAGCGTTGCCGCTTGCAACCATCACCTCGATCATCGGTATCGTTCTTGTCATCGTCTTCTTCGTGACCTCGTCGGACTCCGGCTCGATCGTGATTGACACCATCACGGCCGGCGGCAAGGTCGATGCACCCGTGCCGCAGCGCGTGTTCTGGGCAAGCTTCGAGGGACTGGTGGCCATTGCGCTGCTGCTTGGCGGCGGCCTGAAGGCGCTTCAGGCGATGGCGGTCTCCACGGGTTTCCCGTTCACGATCGTTCTGCTGTTGGCCTGTGTGGCCATCATTAAGGGGCTCAGAAGCGAACCGCGCTGACATGACACCTGTTTAACCTTGTCCGGCGGCGGCCTTTCGGGGCCGCCGCTTTTTTGTGCCGGGTTTGGCGCTCCGACGACAACGGTCTGGTTTTCGCATGCGCTTTCCCGAAGCGTTTGTCGTCGCCTGAAGAAAGGAAGAATTTTTATCCCAGTGGTTGAAATCGCCACATCCATGCAGCCGATCACATCGTATTGTCACCATGTCCGAAATCCGGCGACGTGTGATGTTGAGCTCAACGTCGAATGCGGCTTCGCCGTGCAACATTTGCCGGGTATAGTACGGTTGTGCGTAAAAACAGAATGACGCTAAACGACAGGGGAATGGATATATGGCGATTTTGTACAGACTGGCTCTTGCGGTTGCGACCTTGAGTGCCGGTACGGCGGCGGCACAGACCACACTGGATTTTTCGACGCCGTGGGGAGAAAACAATTTTCAGGCCAAGGCTGCGCGGGAATTTGCCAGATCTGTTGGCGAAGCCACTGACGGCAATGTGCAGATCAATGTTCTGAACGCCGGGGAGATCGGCGTGTCCGGGTCGCAAAGCATGGCTGCCGTGGAGACCGGGATCGTGCAGATGGCCGATTTCCTCCTGTTCCAGCAGGCCGGTGAAGAGCGGCTGCTTGCCATCGATACGCTGCCCTATCTGATTCAGGGGCAGGAGGAGATGGCAGCATTTCTCGAAGTTGCATCCCCGGTGTTCGACGAGATCGCCGCCCGCCACAACCAGAAAATCCTGTACTATGTGCCCTGGCCATCGCCGGGGCTTTTTTCGGAATTCGAGATATCAACCCCGGAAGATCTGCAAGGACGCCGGATTCGTGCGTTCAATCCGGGCAGTTTTGAATTCCTGCGCCGGCTTGGCGCCGCGCCGCTGGAAATGCCGTGGGGCGATGTCGTTCCGGCTCTTGCCGCCGGAACGATTGACGGCGTTGCAACCTCGACCTCATCCGGCGTCATCGGCAAGCTCTGGGACATGACGCCCTATTTCAGCCCGCTGCAATGGTCGACGTCGACCGATGTGGTCACCGTCAATCTCGATGCCTGGAATGCCCTGTCGGAGGAAGATCAGGCCGCAATCGAAGGCGTTGCCGAAACGCTTGTCGCAAAGTTCTGGGCGCAGAGCGCAGCCGAGGATGCCGCCAATACCGAAATCCTCATTGAAAACGGTATCACTGTCCTGACGCCGCAGGATTCTCTGAAAGCGGCGATGTACGAAGCGGGACGCGGGATGTGGGACACCTATATCGGGCGTATTCCGGCCGCCGAGCCGATTATCAGGGAATATGCCGCCGCGGTCGGAAAATAGCGAAGCGCCGTGCCAGCTCGTTTCATGATCGGCAGTCCGTATCACCTTTCCGCGGCGCGGCAGTGTGGTATATCGCTTCCGCCCTTTCTTAGAAAAAGCGCCGTGCGTGCAAGCCCGCAGGCCTCCCGTGTGCAGGAAATGCAATGGTTCGTGCCTTTCTCATCTTGACGGACTGGACCGCCAGAATTTCCCAGTTCGTTGCAATGCTCCTGCTTTATGGCTTTTGCGCCATGATGCTGGCGGAGGTCTTCAGCCGCAGTTTTCTAAGCCGCAGCCTTGCGTTCTCCTGGGAGTATTCGGCCTTTGCGATGGGCGGGGTATTTCTTCTGGGCCTTGGCCCCGCGCTTCAGCACGGAACGCAGGTGCGGGTCACGCTGCTGCTTTCGCGGGGGCCCCATTTCCGCTGGGCTGTCGATATTGCCGCAACACTGGTCGGGCTTGTGCTTGCCTGTCTGCTGCTCAGGGCGTTCTGGAACATTTTTCACACGTCGTTTGCAGGCGGGCTGCGTCAATCAAGCTATGTCAACACGCCGCTTGCCATTCCCCAGGCAGTTGCGGTTGTCGGTGCAGGCGAATTCGTGCTGGCGATGGCGGCACGGCTTCTGCGGCTGGTGCTGAACATGGCGCCGGAAATCGGCAGGGAACACGCAGATGGTTGAAATCGGCGCGGTCACGCTGCTTCTCTTTGTCGTCCTGCTGCTCGGTTCCGTCTGGGTCGGCCTGTCGCTTTTCGGCGTTGGCTATATCCTGCTTGCGATCTACAAACCGAACATCCCGCTTGATGCCTATTCCGGCATGCTGATGTGGAAAGCCGGCATAGCACCGGAACTGCTGGCGCTGCCGCTGTTTGTTCTCATGAGTGAGATCCTCGTCATCGCACGGCTCGGGCGTTCGCTGTTTTCCGGGCTTTCACCATGGATGAGCAGGCTTCCCGGTGGTCTTGTTCATGTGAATGTTGCCGGGTCCGCACTGTTTGCCGCCGTTTCCGGGTCATCGGCGGCGACGACGGCGATTGTCGGGCAGGTCACGCTGCCGGAACTTCAGGCCCGCGGTTATGATCGGCGCTTGTCGATCGGGTCGCTTGCCGGGGCGGGCACGCTTGGCTTTCTGATCCCGCCGTCGATCATCATGATCATCTACGGCGTGGTGTCCGAACAAAGCATTCTGCGCCTGTTTGTTGCCGGCGTCGTGCCGGGCCTGCTGCTGGCATGTCTCTACAGCCTGTATATTGCCGTGACCCATACGGTTTCGGGCGAACGCAGGGCGGCAGAGCGTTTTTCCTGGAGCGATAGGTGGCGCGGCCTTGCCGATATCGCGCCGCTGCTGGCACTGATTGCCGGCGTCATGGGGGCGCTTTATTCCGGTCTGGCCAGCCCCACGGAACTGGCTTCCGTCGGTGTTCTCGGTGCCCTGCTGCTGGCCGCCCTGAGGCGGGAGCTGAGCCTTGCCAATCTCGCCACGGCAGGCACCAGGGCGGTTCGCACGAGCGCGATGATAGGGCTGATCCTGATCGGTGCCGCGCTCCTGAATGCCGCACTCGGTTTCCTCGGGCTTCCGCGCGCTATTGCCGGCTGGATTGCCGCGCTCGATCTTGCGCCCTTTGCGCTGATTACCCTGCTGCTTTCGTTTTATGTCGTGATCGGCATGTTTCTCGATGGCACCTCGATCATCGTGATGACATTGCCGATTACCTTGCCTATGGTTACATCCGCAGGTTTTGACCCGATTTGGTTTGGTGTTTTTGTTGTTGTTGCTGTAGAGATATCTCAGATAACGCCACCGGTCGGGTTTAACCTGTTTGTCATCCAGGCGCAGACCGGCGAAACGATGGGAAAACTCTTGCGGGCCGTGGCACCCTTTTTTCTCATTCTGGTCGCCTTCGCGTTATTGTTGGTGATTTTTCCACAGATTGTTCTATGGCTGCCGGGAAAGATGGAATGAGCGCACCGCGACACAAACAATTAACTCTTTCTTTGCGTGAGGAAATCACTTCGGGGCGCTGGAAAATCGGAGAACGCCTGCCGCCCGAGGTCGACTTCGCCGTTGAATGCGGTGTCAGCCGTACGACATTGCGGCGGGCACTCAGCGAGCTGGAATCCGAAGGCCTTGTCGCGCGCCGCAAACGTGTCGGCACTGTCATCGCCTCGCAGACGCCACAGCAGCATTTTCGCATGGCGACCAACAGCCTGCCGGAATTGATGCGCGTTACGCGCGAAACGGTGCTTGAAGTCTGGACGTCACGCCATGTGGCCAACCATTCCGATCCGGCGCTTGGCGGACGTGAAAGCGCGACCGGTTTCTGGCTCGAGGTAATCGCTGTGCGCCGCATACCCGGAAGGCTTCGGCCGCTCAACTGGTCGCGCATGTTTGTTGCCGGGCCCTATGCCGGTGTCGAACCGTCGCTGTCGCGTCACCGGCTCGGCTCGGTCTATCGGCTCGTCGAGGAAATGTTCGACCGGCCGATTGTCCGGGTCAGCCAGACCACCAGTGCAATCGCCTGTCCGCAGGTAGCCGCCGATGCGATCGGCCTTTCGGAAGGGGCCCCGGCGCTCTGCATCGACGCCGATCTTTACAGCCACAACGGCGAACTGGTTGAAATCTCTCACGCCGTTTACGATCCGTCGCGTTTTCAGCTGCGCAATGACGTGCTGCTGAGATAAGGGCCGCGCCGTCTCAGGGGCTTTCGATTTCCGTGATGATTGCTTTGACCGTCTCGCGGGCTTCAAGCAGACAGGCTTCGGCTTCATCTTGTTCCACCAGCCTGAACCGGAAAGGCTGGCCGCCCGGCATTTGCGCGATGCGCGGCAGGTCGGCGGAAATCACGGTTGCGATCTTGGGGTACCCGCCGGTCGTCTGGCGCTCTGCGGTCAGCACCGTTGCCGTGCCCGACCCCGGCACCTGGATCGAACCGGGCGGTGTGCCGTCGGAAACGATATCGTGGCCGCGCGTTGCGCTGAGGGCAGGGCCGAACAGCAGGCTTGCCATCCGGTCGCGGCGTATCGAAACCGCAAACGGTTCATTCAGAAACAACGACCATGCGCGCGCGTCGAAATAATCATCCTGCGGGCCCGCAATCACGCGGATCGGGCCTGAAGCCCGGCGGAAGATCGATGTCATCCGTCGCGGCCAGAGCGTTGCAGACGGGCCAAGCTCAAGCTGATCGCCGACTTCAAGCGGACGGCCCTTGAAGCCGCCCATTGCGTTCCTGACATGTGTGGCGCGCGAGCCCAGCAGAACGGGCACGTCAATACCGCCGGAAAAGGCGATATAGCCCCACATCGCGCCACGGATCGCACCGACATCGAGGCGTTGTCCCGGTTTCAGGAGGTGGCTTTCCCAGCAGGGCACGGGCCGCCCGTCAATCGACACCTGAGCCGCACCGCCGGTGACGGCGACAAGTGTGGGCTCTGAAACATTATAGCTGCCGCCGAACTGGGCGAATTCGAGCGCCGCAGCATCAGTGTCGTTGCCGACAAGGGTTTGCGCAATCTCAAAGGCGTCTTCATCCATCGGTCCCGACGGTGAAACGCCTGCGGCAAGATAACCGGTGCGCGGTCTTGCCTGCAAGGTGACCATCAATCCGGCTTTTACAACTTCGAGCATCACCATGGCTGTTCACACTCCACGATGGGGTCACCGGCGGCAACGCGCCGGTCGAGCGCGGCGACTGCATCCGGCGAAACCGCACGGAAACGAATGAAATCGCCGGCCCGGAAAAACGCCGGATCGCTCCGTTCGGGGTCGAACAGTTTCACCGGGGTCCGGCCGATATAGCGCCAGCCGCTCGGCCCGGCGACGGAGTTGATTGCGGCCTGTGCTCCGCCGATGCCAACGGCGCCGGCCGGCACTTTCTGGCGCGGTTCCGTCAGCCGTGGTGTATGAAGCGCCTCCGGCAGGCCGCCGAGATAGGTGAAACCCGGGGCAAAGCCGATCATGAAGACACGGTATGTCGCGCCGGTATGAAGCGCGATCACCTCCTGCTGGCTCAAGCCTCTGGCTGCCGAGAGTTCGGCAAGATCGAGCGCATCGATGCCTTGATAGCAGACCGGAATGGTGAAATGGCGCGCCTGCGTCTCATCCGGCTCGGCGCTGGCGTCCACGCGGTCTCTAAGCGTCGCCATCAGGGCGCGGCCCGGCAAGATGGCGGGGTCGAAAAACACCAGCAGAGAGCGGTAGGTCGGCACGGTCTCGGTGATGCCTGCAACCGGATCGGCCTTCAGGTCGCGGTCAAGCGCAATCACGCGCGCGCTGACGGTTTCGTCGATCACATCTGCAAATTCTACTGTTACGGCCTGATCGCCGGCCGGTTTGATCTTCACCAACAGACTGTCCCGGATTGTACATTGTCCGCGCGACGAGGCCATTCGGCCCGCCGCTGCGATCTATGACTATCAGGTCCCGGCGGTCTTGCGAAAGGCCTCAATTGCCTTACAGGCGACTTCCAACAGCGAAATGGGGTTTTATGACAGCAGGTGTTTACCCAACGGCGTGGCGTTGAGGCCATTCGCTGCAATGTCGCTTTCCCATGCAGGGCGGAAATGAAAAAGGGCGACCCGAAGCCGCCCCTGGTTCCTGATGGTCAGCCCGCCGCGCGGGTCTTTTCGAAACGCTTGCGCTCGTTGGAATCGAGGTAGACTTTCCGAAGGCGGATCGATTTCGGCGTGACTTCCATCAGCTCGTCGTCCTGGATCCACGACAGCGCCCGGTCGAGCGTCATCTTGATCGGCGGGGTCAGCTTGACGGCTTCGTCCTTGCCGGCGGAGCGGATATTGGTCAGCTGCTTGCCCTTCAGGACGTTGACCTCGAGATCGTTTTCGCGGGTATGGATGCCGACGATCATGCCGGCATAGACCTTGTCGCCCGGCTCGATGATCATCGGGCCGCGATCCTCGAGGTTGAACATCGCGTAAGCGACGGCCTCACCGGCCTGGTTGGAGAGCAGAACGCCCTGGTTGCGACCGCCGATCTCGCCCTTGAAGGGCTGGTAGTCGTGGAACAGGCGGTTCATGATCGCCGTGCCGCGCGTATCGGTCAGAAGCTCCGACTGGTAGCCGATCAGGCCGCGCGTCGGGGCGAAGAATACCAGGCGAACACGGTCGCCGCCGGACGGGCGAAGCTCGACCATCTCGCCCTTGCGCTCGGCCATCTTCTGCACGACGATGCCGGAATGCTCCTCATCGACGTCGATGACGACTTCCTCGAAGGGTTCCATCAGCTGGCCGGTTTCCTCGTCATTGTGCATGACAACGCGCGGACGCGAAACGGCGATCTCGAAGCCCTCGCGGCGCATGGTTTCGATCAGCACGGCAAGCTGCAGTTCGCCGCGGCCGGAGACGTAGAAACTATCCTTGCCTTCGGCTTCCTCGATCTTCAGCGCCACATTGCCTTCGGCTTCCTTCATCAGGCGGTCGCGAATGACGCGGCTCGTCACCTTGTCGCCCTCGGTGCCGGCGAGCGGTGAGTCATTGACGATGAAGGACATGGTGACGGTCGGCGGGTCGATCGGCTGGGCCTGAAGCGGCTCGGTCACGGCCGGGTCGCAGAAGGTGTCGGCAACCGTGCCCTTGGAAAGACCGGCAATGGCGATGATGTCGCCGGCCTGCGCTTCCTCGATCGGCTGACGCTCGATGCCGCGGAAGGCGAGGATCTTGGAGACGCGGCCGGTCTCGACGGTCTTGCCATCCTGGGAAAGAACCTTGACCGGCTGGTTCGGCTTGATCGAACCCGAGAATACGCGGCCGGTGATGATGCGGCCGAGATAGGGATTGGCTTCCAGAAGGGTCCCGATCATCTTGAACGGACCTTCGGCAACCTTCGGCGCGGGCACATGATCGACCACGAGGTCGAGAAGCGGGCCAAGGCCCTCATCCTGCGGGCCCTCGGGCGATGTGTTCATCCAGCCGGCGCGGCCGGAACCATAGAGAATGTGGAAGTCGAGCTGCTCGTCGGTGGCGTCGAGTGCGGCAAACAGGTCGAAGACCTCGTTGACGACTTCTTCGGCGCGGGCATCCGGGCGGTCGATCTTGTTGATGGCGACGATCGGCTTCAGGCCGACCTTGAGCGCCTTGCCGACCACGAACTTGGTCTGCGGCATCGGGCCTTCGGCGGCATCGACCAGGACGATGGCGCCGTCCACCATCGACAGGATACGCTCGACCTCGCCGCCGAAATCGGCGTGGCCGGGGGTGTCGACGATGTTGATGCGGGTGTCTTTCCACACAACCGAGGTCGCCTTGGCGAGAATGGTGATGCCGCGCTCTTTTTCGAGGTCGTTACTGTCCATCACGCGCTCGTCGACGCGCTGGTTTTCGCGGAATGCGCCGGACTGTTTCAGAAGTTCGTCGACAAGGGTCGTCTTGCCATGGTCAACGTGCGCGATGATCGCGATGTTGCGAAGTGCCATATCTTAAATCTCTGGGGCTGGGGCGCAGTCAAAGGTTTTGGGAGGAGCGCCCTGTAACTCTTGAGGGCGCTCTTACACATTTTTTGACGAAAACGAAAGAGAATGTTTTGTGGCGGGGTTTGCGGGGTGTTGTCCGCCCTGTCGCAACGGAGCCGAATCCGTCAGCCGGAGAGGCCCGGCTGACAGGCATCGAGACGGTGCGTCAGCAGGTCGTAGAGCGCGCCGCCGGTCTGCGGCCTGCCATTGCGGGATTTGAACGGCGCGCGGATCTTGTCTTCCGGCTTGAACACCGGCAGGTGGCCCTTGGGCGCGTCCTCGGGGGAAAACGACATGGCGTCATAGGTCAGCCATTTTCCATCCCTGCGCCAGCCGACGGCCTCGCCGAAGGCGACCAGCGTTTCCGGCGCCGATGACAGCAACACGCCGTCCGGGGTGGTTTCCGGCAGGGCGTCCAGCACTTCGCGCTGGGCGGAAAGGCCGAACTTGCCGCCGGAGGCTTCGGCAAACAGCCGGTCCATATAGATGATGTCGGCGCAGGGCAGGTTTTCGATATCGTCCTTGCCGAGCCAGCCCTCATTGGTGCGATTGGCGAGCACCAGCGTGATTTCCGAGGCCTCGGTGTTGGCGGCCCGGAAATCGCCTCTGGCGAGGTCTGCGCGCAACTGTTCGTAGCGATGCGCGGGGTTATAGGCCGCGCGGCCCTGCAGAAAGGTGAGCGCGGAGATGACGACAATCGCGACAACGCCGCAGACGGCAACAAGGGTCTTGTTTTCAAGAAGTTTTTTCATCTGTTCTCTCCCTCACTCAAAGCCCAGCAGAAGGGCGCCCTGATAGAAGGCGAAGGAGATCAGCCACGCATAGACCAGCGACACGACCAGCGAGAAGATCATGAAGCCCCATGACCGGCTTTCCGCCTTCACGGTGGCGACCGTGGTCAGGCAGGGGGTGTAGAGCAGACAGAACAGACAGAAGGAATAGGCCGCCGCCGGCGATACGGTCGTCGCGATCTGGTGGGCGACGAGGCCGGACGACATTGCGTAGATGGTCGACAGCGAGCCGATCACCACTTCCTTGGCGATGAAGCCGAAGATCAGCGCCAGGGTCAGATAGGCGTTGATGCCGATCGGTGCCATGACCGGCTGCAGCAGCTCGCCGAGCTGGCCGCCCCAGGTGTCGAGACCCGTGGCATTGGTCGGGAAATTGGTGAGGAACCAGACGGCGATGGTGCCGATGATGATGAAATTGGTGGCGCGATGCAGGAATTCCCGAAGTTCGCCAAAGCCGCGCAGCCACACCTGCCTCAGTGTCGGCACCCGATAGGGCGGCAGTTCCAGCACGAAGGGTTCGGTGTTCCTGAACTGTTTGGAGCGGGAGAAGATGGCCGCCGCCAGAAACGCCGCCGCGAAGGAAATGACGTAGAAGGAAAACAGCACGAACGGGCCTTGTGCGGGCGGGAAGACGGCGGCGATGATGAACACGAACACCGCCAGCCGCGCCGAACAGAGCGAAAACGGGATGATCAGCATCGACAGCAGGCGCAAAGGCTGCGAGCGCATCACCCGCGTGCCCATCAGGGCCGGCACGTTGCAGCCGAAACCCATCATCTGCATCACGAAGGAGCGGCCGTCCAGACCGATGCGGCGCATCCAGGTATCCATCAGATAGGCCGCGCGCGACAGATAACCGCTGTCCTCCACCGCCGCCATGCAGAAGAAGAACAGCATGATCAGCGGCACGAAGGAGGCGACGGTGGCCACGCCGAGCCAGATGCCGTTGATGACGAAATTCTGCAGCCAGCTCGGGCCGAGGCTGAGCACCGGTTCGAGAATCCGGTTCTGGATCCAGTCGGTGATAATGCCGACCCAGTCCTGCGAGGGCAGGCCGATGGTCCAGACGACGTAGAACACGAACAGCATCACCGCGAAAAACAGCGGCAGGCCGAAAACCGGGTGCAGCAGGAAGCGGTCGAGCTTCTGGGTGATCGTCTGCGGCGGCACGTCGGGATAGACAACCGCGCCGGAAAGCGTTTCGGCCAATGTTTCCTCGGTCATCAGCGTTTCGCGCAGCGCGTGGTAGTCGGCATAGGCCGGTGGGGTGTTTTCCCGTATGGACAGCATCTCGTCGACGCTGGAGATCGCTTCGGGATAGCCCTCGCCATATTTGGCGCTGATCAGGTGGACCGGCATGCCGAGCCGGGCCGAAAGCGCTTCCGTGTCGATTTCGATGCCGTTCTTGCGGGCTTCGTCGACCATGTTGAGCATCACCACGGCGGGCAGGCCAAGCTGCCTGATCTGCAGGGGCATGAGGATTTGCCGGTCGATCTGGCTGGCATTCATGACGACGATCACGAGGTCGACCGGATAGGTTTTCAGAAAGTCGGCGACGACGGTTTCGTCTTCGGAAAACCCTTCCAGATCGTAGATGCCGGGCAGGTCGACGAATTCCACGTCGCGGCCGGAAAGCGTCACCCGTGCATTGGAGAGCGACACCGTGATCCCCGGCCAGTTGCCGACATAGGCGCCGGCGCCGGTAATCCGGTTATAAAGCATCGACTTGCCGGTATTCGGTTGGCCGAGCATGGCAATGCGGGGGACGTCGTTGGCTTCAAGATTGGCCTGGGCGGGCGAACAGTGGCTCATAGCGGCTTCCAGATAGCTGACCGGTCACGGCAATATCGCAGCCTGACCGGAATGTTCGTCTATGGATACGCGCCGGGAAGAAAATCTCCGGCAGCGTATATTCAGCGTCTGACCCTGTGCCCTTTGGACATCTTTGATATATCGCTGGTCTGCGCCCTTCAGGGCGCAGACCGGGTGCTGAGCTCCGGTTTCAGAGCTTGCGAACCTTGACGAGTGCGGCTTCCGCGCGGCGGATGGCGATTTCGGTCGCCTTTCCGGCGCGCACGACCAGTGGCCCGCCAAACCAGGCGCGCCGGACCATGGAAACCTGGTGGGTGCTGGAAAGGCCAAGGGCCCTCAGCCGCACCGAAAGTCCGTTTTCGAAATCGCCGGCCTCGACGATTTCGACAATGCCGCTTTCGCCGGGCTGAAGACTTTCAAGCGAGACGATCCGGCCTTCGCGCAGCGTCTCCATGGTCGGGTCGTTGCTCATTCGTGTCCCATGCCCGCGATTTCGCGATCGATGTAGTAATTGGCATGCGGGCCATCACCGATCAGGTCGATCTTGTCGAGGATATCGCCGAAAAGGGTTTCTTCCTCCCGCTGTTCGCGCACGAACCACTGCAGGAATTCGAAGGTGGCGTGGTCGCCTTCCTCTTCGGCGCGGGTGGTGGCCGCATAGATGTTGCGGGTGACCTGTTTTTCGGTTTCCAGAATGGCTGCGAACAGTTCCCGCGGCGTTTCCGCCTTGATCTCGGGCGCTTCCATGCCGTCAATCTTTACGGCGAAGTCGAGGTCGAACAGATAGGCCAGGAAGCGGCGCATATGGTCGAGTTCTTCATTGGCATGGCCGAGAAGGAAGGTCTGGCAGCCGGACATGTTGCGCTGGTTGCACCATGCGGCAGCCTGAAAATAAAACCGTGCAGCTTCCATTTCGCCGTTCAGGAGCTCGTTGAGCTGCGGTGCCATGGCACCGGCATTGGTTACGGTCATTGCATTTCCTTTCCTGTCCATCCGCTCATTCTATGGCACGCGGTATAATTGCATGCAAGATACTTAACTAAAATGGACAACATTTATTAAAGTGCTGTAATCGCGTCTGAAAACGGATATTCACTTGTTATGTGAGTGTTCATGAACGTTAGCTGAACATGACCTATGTCAATTCCGGCTTTTGTGCATGTGTTGCCATCCGGCAGACGCAGGAACCGGCTATCGTCCTCAAAAACGGACGAAAAAAGGCCGGACGCAGTTTCGCGTCCGGCCTTCGTGCGTCTCTCGGGTTGACGTGGGGGGCTACATCACCGCGCCGACCTGCCAGGGAACGAACTCGTTGTCGCCCAGACCCATTTGCTCCGACTTGGTTTTTTCGCCGGAGGCGGCCTTGAGAACATAGTCGAGGATTTCCTCGCCCTTGTCCTGAATACTGACGCCATCGGAGAGGATGTCGCCGCAGTTGAGGTCCATATCGTCGGGCATGGCGGCAAACAGCGCGGAATTGGTGGCCACCTTGATGGTCGGCGTCGGTTTGGAGCCGAAGGCGGAGCCGCGGCCTGTGGTGAACACCAGCATCTGCGCGCCGCCGGCAATCTGGCCAGTGGCGGAGACCGGGTCGTAGCCGGGCGTATCCATGAACAGAAGGCCGTTTTTGCGGATCTGTTCGCCGTATTCGAGAACGTCCATCAGCGGCGTGCTGCCGGCCTTGGCGACAGCGCCGAGCGATTTTTCAAGAATGGTGGTCAGACCGCCCTGCTTGTTGCCGGGTGAGGGGTTGTTGTCCATCGAACCGTGATTGGCATCGGTATATTCCTCCCACCATTTGATGCGGGTGAGAAGCTTCTGCGCCACGTCATCGCTGGCTGCACGGCGCAGCAAAAGCTGTTCGGCGCCATAGATTTCCGGGGTTTCGGAAAGAATGACCGTGCCGCCCATGCCGATCAGGCGGTCGGAGGCGATGCCGAGCGCCGGATTGGCGGTGATACCGGAAAATCCGTCGGAGCCGCCGCACTGAAGCGCAAGCTTCAGTTCTGAAGCAGGAATTTCGGTGCGGGTCACATCATTGACCTGCGGCAGCAGTTCCTTGATGTGGTCGACGATCTTGTCGATCGAGTGTTTGGTGCCGCCGTTTTCCTGAATGGTCATCTGGAAGAACCGGCTTTCATCCATCTCGCCATGGATTTCGCGCATGCGGGCCAGCTGCATCTGTTCGCAGCCGAGGCCGACGAACAGTGCCGCACCGGTATTGGGGTGTGTTGCATAGCCCCAGAGAACGCGCTGGAGATTGTCGAAGCCGGGGCCGGAAGAGGCCATGCCGCATCCCGTGCCATGGGCAAAAGCGGCAACGCCGTCGACGTTCGGATAATTGTCGAGAATACCGGAGTGATTGATGATGTCGGCGGCCTTGCGGATGACCGTTGCCGAACAGTTCACGGTTCCGCAAATGGCAATATAGTTGCGGGTTCCGGCAGAGCCGTCCTGACGGCGGTATCCCATGAAGGTGCGGGGCTTGACCGCGGGAATGGCGGCTTTCGCGGCGTCAAGGTCCGCGCCGATTTCGTAGTCGCGACCGTGATCGCCGAAGGTGCAGTTATGCACATGCACATGCTCGCCGGCCTTGATGTCGCGGGCGGCATAACCGATGAGCTGGCCGAACTTGTAGATCGCGCCGCCTTCGGGAATATCGGTATTGGCAATCTTGTGGCCGCGGGTGACCGGGGCTTCAAGCGGCACGCCGAAGCCGAGCGGCGTGTCGCCCTTGTCGGCGCGCACGGCCAGAATGGACACCGTGTCCTTGGGGTGGAGTTTGAGACAGTGGTCAGCCACGATAGATACCTCCGCACCGGATGAGTCCGGTTGAATTTCATGCAGACAGGCGCCGCGCTGGCCGCGACGCCTGTGCTCTCTGGTTTATTGCACGACAGCTTCAGCCATCGCGCGTGCGCCCTTTTCTACAAGGCCTTCATAGGCGGCAACGAGGCCTTCCACGAAGTCCCTGTTGTCCTGCAGCGCCTTGGGGAAAACGTCGGAAACGCCGACCAGCGCTTCGACCTTTTCGCGCGGCGTTGCGCCGGCGTCGGAAAGCGCCTTGAGCTTGCCGGCGAGCGGGTCGCGCACATCGATCGGGTTGCCGCGCTCGTCGACGCCGCCGACGTAACGCATCCATGCGGCAATCGCGAGCGACAGGCCCGGGACCGGACGTCCGGCCTCGAGGTTTTCCTGCACCGTTTCGAGAATGCGCTGCGGCAGTTTCTGCGAACCGTCCATGGCGATCTGCCAGGTCAGATGGCGGATCGACGGGTTGGAATAGCGCTCGAACAGGGCGGCGGTGTATTCCTCAAGGCTGACGCCGGGCGGCGCATCGACGGCCGGAATGATTTCCTGTTCCCACAGGAACTTGCAGTAAGCCGCAAACACCGTGTCGGACACCGTGTCGTAGATGGTTTCCTTGCCGGCGAGATAACCGAGATAGGAAATCGAGGAATGCGTGCCGTTGAGGCAGCGAAGCTTCATATGCTCGAACGGGGTCACATCCTCGACAAGCTGTGCGCCGACGGCGCCGATATCGGGGCGCTGGCCATCCACGAACTTGTCTTCGACAACCCATTGCCGGAAGGGCTCGTGCATCACCGGAACCGGATCGTAAACACCGGTCAGCTTGGCCACGCGCTCGATGTCTTCGGGCTTGGTGGCGGGCACGATGCGGTCGATCATGGTGCAGGGGAAGGTGACTTCCTTCTCGATCCAGGCGGCAAGCTCGGGATCGATCATGCTTGCCAGTTCAACAACCACGGCGTGGACGACATGGCCGTTGTTCGGCAGGTTGTCGGAGCTCATCATCGTGAACGGGCGGATGCCGGCCTTGCGGCGGCGGTCAAGTGCACGCACGATGTATCCGATGGCCGATTTCGGCTTGTTCGGATCTTTCAGGTCTTCAACGATGAACGGGTGCTCGCGGTTGAGTTTGCCCGTTGACGGGAAGTGGCAATAGCCCTTTTCCGTGACCGTCGAAGTGACGATCCTGATCTTCGGATCGGCCATCAGGGCTAGAACGGCTTCCGGATCGTCCGGTGCGTCGAGCACGTCGTTCAGCACCGGAATCACCTGCGGCTCGATCCCGTTGGGCGCGAGCGATACGGCGGTATAGGCAAAGCCCTGCGGCTCGAAGATTTCGCGCTGCTTGGGCGGCGTCATCAGATTGACGCCGACAATGCCCCAGTCACCACCGGATTTTTGCATTGCTTCATAAATATAGATTGCGCCATGGGAGCGATAAAACGCTCCCAGGCCCAGATGCACAATCCCCGAGCCCGGACGCGGTGCGTCCGGACGTTTCAACCGGGGAAGGCTTTCGGCTTTAGCGGGCAAGCCACCCTCCATCGACATTAAGGATCGCCCCGTTGATGTAGTCGGACGCGGGCGAAGCAAGAAAGACGGCAGTGCCGCCCAGGTCTGCCGGGTCGCCCCAGCGATTGGCCGGAATCCGGCCAAGAATTTCCGCAGAGCGCTTTTCATCGGCGCGCAGTGCGGCAGTGTTGTTGGTGGCGATATAGCCCGGCGCAATTGCGTTCGCATTGATGCCCTTGGCCGCCCACTCGTTGCACATCAGCTTGGTGATACCGGCCACGCCGCTTTTCGAGGCGGTGTAGGAGGGAATGCGAATGCCGCCCTGGAATGACAGCATCGAGGCAATGTTGATGATCTTGCCGGTGCCGCCGCGCTCAAGAACCTTCTTGGCGAAGCCCTGGCAGGCGAAGAACACCGCCTTGACGTTCATGTCCATGACATCGTCCCAATCCTTCTCGGAGAAGTCGACGGCGTCTTCGCGGCGGATGAGACCCGCATTGTTGACCAGAATATCGATCGGCTTGTCATAGGCCTCGATAAATTTCTTGCCATTCATCGGGTCGGAAAGATCGAGGATCTCGCTGACGGCCTTGCCGCCTGCGTCCTTGATGATCTTCACCGTCTCATCGCTGTCTTGATGGCTGGTGCACAGAACCTCCGCACCGGCGGCGCCAAGGGCAATTGCAATGCCCTGGCCGATACCGGTGTTGGCGCCTGTCACCAGCGCGCGCTTGCCTTCAAGAGAGAAAGAAATAGCCATTATTTCAGCGTCTCCATGGATACCATTTCGACATCCTTGTAGTTGACGTTGTCGCCGGCCATGGCCCAGATGAAGGTGTAGTTGGAGGTGCCGGCGCCGCAATGGATCGACCAGGGCGGCGAAATTGCGCCTTCCTCGTTCTTGAGAACCAGGTGCCGGGTTTCATCCGGCTCGCCCATCATGTGGAACACGCGAGCTTCTTCATCGAGGTCGATGTAGAGATAGGCTTCCATGCGGCGGTCGTGGACGTGGGCCGGCATGGTGTTCCAGATCGAGCCCTTCTGCAGCTTGGTCATGCCGACAACGAGCTGGCAGGACTTCATCACATCGGGATGGACGAACTGGTAGATGGTGCGCTCGTTGCAGTTTTCGGCCGCGCCCAGCGTGACGTTTGCCGCTTCGGCAATCTTGATCAGGCGCGACGGGTAGGTCTGGTGCGCCGGTGCGGAGAGAATGTAGAAACGGCCTTCGCCTGAAAACGTGATCTTGCCCGCACCCATGCCGAGATAGAGCATGTCGCCGTGGACCATGTCGTATTCGGCATCGCAGGTGACCTTGCCCGGACCACCGAGCTTCACGATGGTCATTTCACGGCGGTCGAGCACCGAATCCGTGCCGCAGGGCGCGACATGGTCGAGTTCCAGCGGGCCGTTTGCCGGGCAGGCGCCGCCAACGATCATGCGGTCGTAATGGGTGTAGATCAGGTTGATTTCGCCGGGGACGAACAGGTTGCTGGTCTGAAAGTGTTCGCGCAGTTCGCTTGTATCGAACGTACTCGCCGTGACCGGATCGATCGCATGGCGAATTTCAATATTCAGCATTGTTTTCTCCTTCACTTATTAAAAATGCTTCACGCTTGGGACGTGAATGCGTCGGTCATCGTGCCCTTTTGAATGCCTCTCTCGGGCTCAAGGCCTTGGCCTTGCGATGACACCCCCGCCGGTTGCGGCGAGGGCGGATTTCAGGACCGTTTTACCGGTCAGCCGTTGCTGCTAGTGGAACAGAGACGGCAGGAAGAGGGTAAGCGCCGGAATGTAGGTGACCAGCAACAGGGTGAACACGGCCGCAAAATAGAACGGCCAGATGGTTCTGATGGCCTGGGTCACCGGTATCTTGCCGACCGCGCAGCCGACGAACAGAACCGATCCCACCGGTGGTGTGCATAGCCCGATCCCCAGATTCAGGATCATGATGACGCCGAACTGAACCGGATCAACCCCGAATGCGGTGGCAACCGGCAGGAAGATCGGCGTGGTGATCACGATCAACGGCGACATGTCCATGAAGGTTCCAAGGATCAACAGCGCCACATTGATCAGCAGCATGATGATGATCGGGTTTTCCGAAACCGTCTGCATGAAGGCGACGATGTTGGCGGGAACCCTCAGATAGGCGAGCAACCAGCCGAAGCAGGCGGCAGAGCCGATGACCAGCAGCACCATCGCCGTGGTCTTGACGGCCCCGACGGTGACATCGACGAAGGTCTTGAAGTCCATCGTCTTGTAGAGGAACACCGTGCAGGCCAACGCATAGACAACGGCGATATCCGAGCTTTCCGAAGCGGTGAAGATGCCCGAACGGACACCGCCGAAGATGATCGCAATCAGGATCAGCCCGGGAATGGCATCGACAAACAGGGCGCCGGCGATTTTCGCACCGGGGAATTTCTCCGTCGGATAGCCGCGCCGTTTGGCAACGAACCAGGCCGCCGCCATCAGCGAAAGCGCCAGAACGATGCCGGGGATGATGCCGGCGGTGAAAAGATCGGCAATCGAGATGCGTCCGCCGCCGGAGATCGAATAGATGATCAGGTTGTGCGACGGCGGCAGCATCAGGGCGATCATGGCAGCCGTCACGGTGATGTTCACCGCATAGTCGGCGTCATAGCCGCGTTCCTTCATCTGCGGCACCATCAGGCCGCCAATGGCCGACGCGTCTGCCGCAGCCGAGCCGGAAATCCCGCCGAACAGCACGGAAGCGGCGATATTGACCTGACCGAGTCCTCCGCGGAAATGGCCGACGGCCGCGCCCGCAAGCGCCACGAGGCGTCTGGCGATGCCGCCGCGCACCATGATTTCACCGGCATAGATGAAGAACGGGATCGCCATCAGCGCAAACACCGAAACGCCGGAATTCAGGCGCTGGAAGACGATCAGCGGCGGCAGGCCGAGATAGATGATTGTGGCAAAGGATGAGATGCCGAGGCAAAAGGCAACCGGGGTCCCGATGAAGAGCAGGACAGCGAAGGTGCCGAAAAGGACGACGAGTTCCATGGTTCCTACTCCTCCTCAAACAGGTCTGTTTCGCCGAAACGGGCCGTGGGAAGGCCGGCCGCGCGGCGCGCGATGCGTTCAAGCGAGAAGACGATCATCAGAAAACCGCCGGACACCAGCGACAGGAAGGCGACGCCGTCCGGGATGCCGAGCGAAGGCATCGTTGCCTCCCAGGTGCCTTCGACAAGCTGCCAGCCATAGACGACCATGCCGACCGAAAACCCGACGACGCAGATGTCCGAAATGGTGAAAAAAATCAGCTTCAGCCAGCGCGGGATGACATGGATCAGAATATCGAAACTTAAGTGATAACCTTCGCGAATGCCGACGGCAGCGCCGAGAAAGATGAACCAGCCCATCAGCAGAATCGATGTCTGCTCGGTCCAGATCGGTGTTGAATTGAGAACGTAGCGGCCAAAAACCTGCCAGGCGATAAAAGCCGTCATCAGGGCAAGCCCGACGGCAGCCCCCCAAAGCGCGATCCGGGCAATGACACCCAGGCCCAGCGCTATCGATTTCATTATGTCTTGCACTTTTTCAACTCCCCCAAGGAGAAGAACGCGGCGGCGAAATGCCGCCGCATCCGTAATGTGCTTACTGAACGGCCTGTACCCGTTTCACCATGTCCTTCAGCTTTTCGCTGGTGACATGCTTTTCGTAGACGGGGCCCATCGCTTCAATGAACGGCGTCTTGTCGATGTCGGTGATGACCTCGACGCCTGCATCGCGCACGATCTTTTCGGATTCGGCTTCGCGTTCAGCCCATTTCTCGCGCTGATATTCGACCGATGCCTTGGCCGTGTCGCGGACGCATTGCTGGTCCTCGGGCGTCAGCTTGTCCCAGGTCGCTTTCGACATCACCAGCACTTCCGGCACGATCAGGTGCTGGTCGAGCGTGTAATAGGGGGCGACATCGTAGTGGCTGGAGCTTTCGAATGACGGCCAGTTGTTTTCCGCACCGTCGATAACGCCGGTCTGGATCGAGGAATAGACCTCGCCATAGGGCATCGGGGTGGCGTTGGCGCCAAGCGCGTTGACCATGTCGACGAAGATGTCGGACTGCATCACGCGGAACTTCATGCCGTCCAGGTCATCGATCGACGTGATCGGTTTTTCGCGATTGTAGAACGAGCGCGAACCGCCGTCGTAGAAGGCCAGCCCAACAAGGCCGTAGGGTTCGAAGGCGGCCAGGATTTCATCGCCGATCTCGCCGTCCATCACATGATGCATGTGGTCGGTGGAGCGGAAGATGTAGGGCAGCGACGGGATCTGGGTTTCCTCGATCAGGCCGTTGAACGGCCCGAGGCTCACCCGCAGCATATCGATCACGCCGAAACGGGTCTGTTCGATCGTGTCCTTTTCCTCGCCAAGCTGGGCACTGTCATAGACTTCGATGCCGATCTTGCCGTCCGTGCACTCTTCGAGCTGCTCTCCCATGTACTGGACGGCAACCACCGTCGGATAGCCGGCCGGATGCGTATCCGACGAGCGCAATGTCATTTCGGCAGCCTGTGCCGATACAGCGCCTGTCGCGATGATCGCGACAGTTGCAATTCCCATTCCCAGTTCTTTCAAGCTTTTCATAAGGTCCTCTCCCTGCTTGAAAATGGCTGTAGCTACAGCCTGTATGCGCGCTTGACCAGATTGTAGGTCAAGTCACGCGCGACTTCGGGCGCCTCGTCTTCATCGAGGCGACCAGTGGCGACCAGGGTCGCCAGAAATGCGCAGTCGACGCGGCGGGCGACATCGTGACGTGCGGGGATCGAGCAGAACGCCCGCGTGTCATCGTTGAAGCCGACCGTGTTGTAGAAGCCTGCCGTTTCCGTGACCATTTCACGGTAGCGGCGCATGCCCTCGGGGCTGTCGTGGAACCACCATGCGGGGCCAAGCCTGAGCGCCGGATAAACGCCGGCAAGCGGGGCCAGTTCGCGCGAATAGGCGGTTTCGTCGAGGGTGAACAGAACGATGGTCAGGTCCGGTTCCATGCCGACGGCATTCAGGAGCGGACGCAGCGCATCGACATAATTGGTCTGCGAGGGGATATCGAAGCCCTTGTCGCGGCCGTGACGGGCCATGACTTCGGCCGAATGGTTGCGGGTCGAACCCGGATGGATCTGCAGCACCAGCCCGTCCTCGACGCTCATGCGGCCCATTTCCGTCAGCATATGGCCGCGGAAGGCGTCCGCCTCTTCAGCCGTGCATTCGCCCTTCAGCGCCTTGGCGAACAGGGCTTCGGCTTCCGCCTTCGGCAGGTCCTCGGTGCGCGCCGTGGGGTGGCCATGGTCGGTCGAGGTCGCGCCATACTGTTTGAAGAAGGCGCGGCGCACGCGGTGGGCTTCGAGATAGTTGTCGTAATTGGTGGTGTCGAGACCGGTGATTTCACCGAACTTTGCGACATTTTCGGCAAAACCCTCGAAATCGGGGTCGACAACCGGGTCCGGGCGGTAGGCGGTGACGACCTTGCCGCCGGTCCAGCCGGAATCGCGGATCATGGCGTGCCATTTCAGGTCATCGAGCGGGCTTTCCGTGGTCGCGATCACTTCGATGTTGAAGCGTTCGAACAGCGCGCGCGGCCGGAATTCCGGCTTCTGCAGGCATTCATCGATATGGTCGTAGAATTCGTCTGCGGTGTCGGGGCCGAAGCGCTTGGTCAGGCCGAAGACGTGCTCGAAGGAGTGTTCCAGCCAGCCGCGGCTCGGTGTGCCGCGCAGCAGGTAGAAGTTTTCGGCAAACAGGCGCCAGATCTTGCGGCTGTCGGTTTCCGTTTCGCCGCCGTCAACGCGCGGTACGCCCAGATCGGTCAGCTTGACGCCCTGCGAGCAGAGCATGCGGAAGACATAGTGGTCGGGAACCACGAACAGCTTGGCCGGGTCCGGGAAAGGTTCGTTTTCCGCATACCAGCGCGGATCGGTGTGGCCGTGAGGGCTGACGATGGGAAGCGTGTTGATTTCATTGTAGAGTGCGCGGGCGAGATCCCGCGTCTTCGGTTCTGTCGGAAAGAGCCGGTCCTTGTTGAGCATGTCGTAGCCTCCCGCTCGCATTCTGAAATGTCGGTAGAAAATGCGCGATTGCATTTCTCTCGAAAACTAATATGTTAGTATGCGAAACCTGTCAATGGAGGAATGGATGGTCGGAAAATTAGATATCGGTACGTTGGAGCAGGCGCGCCAGCCCACCGTGACCGACCTGGTTTATGATCACCTTTACCGGCAGGTTATCGAGAATGAATTGCCGCCGGGGTCGAAACTATCAGAAGTCGAGGTCGCCCGCATCCTCGGAGTGTCGCGTCAGCCCGTGCGTGATGCTTTTTACAGGTTGTCGCAACAGGGATTCCTGCTTGTGCGGCCGCAACGCGCGACGCTTGTGACCCATATTTCCAAACGCGCCGTCATGCAGGCTCACTTTATTCGCAGCGCTCTAGAACTTGCAACAGTCAGAGCGGCGGCGGCCGGTTGCAGCAAGGATGATGCCGCCGCACTCCGCGCCAGCCTGGCCAAGCAGGAGGCCGCCATCAGCGATGGAGACAAGACCGGTTTCCACGTCCTCGATGACGCCTTCCACAAGCAGATTTGCGAGCTTTCCGGCCATGGTGACGCCTGGTCATTGATCCGCGACCACAAGGCGCATATGGACCGTGTACGGTATCTCAGTCTGTCGTTTGGCGCGGAAAGCGCGCTGAATGAGCATACCGTGATACTGGATGCAATCGAGGCGCATGATGAGGACGCGGCCGTTGAGGCCATGCGAAGCCATCTGGCGCAGATTGCCAAGATCGTCGAGCGTATCAACGTCTCGCATCCGGCCTTTTTCGAAATGGAAGACGAATGAAAAACCTGCCCAGAAAAATCCTGTGTGTCGGCGAGTGCATGGTCGAAATGGCCCCGCGCGAAGACGGCGCCTATACGCGCGGCTTTGCCGGCGATACGTTCAACTCCGCCTGGTATCTCGCCCGCCAGCTGCCGGATGACTTTACGGTCGATTATTTTACCGGCGCGGGCACCGATACGGTTTCCGACGAGATGCTGGCCTTCATGAACGAGGCAGGCGTGGGAACCGCCTCCATTCGCCGGATCGAAGAGCGCACCGTCGGGCTTTACATGATTGCGCTGAAGAACGGCGAGCGCAGCTTTTCCTACTGGCGCGGCCAGTCGGCGGCAAAGCTTCTGGCCGAGGATCCCGAGGCGCTTGCACAAGCGCTGGCGGGCAGGGGGCTTGTGCTGTTTTCCGGCATTACCATGGCCGTGGTCAATGAAGAGCATCGCGCAACGCTTCTGAAAAAGCTTGCCGAAGCGCGTGCCGCCGGCACGGTCATCGCCTTCGATCCGAACATGCGCGCCCGGCTCTGGCCCTCGCGCGAGGTCATGGCCGAAACCATCATGCAGGCCGCTGCCGTCAGCGATATCGTTCTGCCGTCCTTTGACGAGGACGGTGCGGTGTTCGGTGACGAGAACCCGCAGGCAACGATTGCGCGCTACCGCGCCGCGGGCGTGAAAACGGTGATTGTGAAGAGTGGCCCGGACACGATCTTTGCCGAGGACGAAGATGAAGGCCCGGTGACCTTCAAGCCGACGCCGTCGGATAATGTCGTGGACACCACCGCTGCCGGCGACAGTTTCAACGCCGGCCTGATTTCCGCACTGATGACCGGCGCGCCGCTGGTTGAGGCGCTTGCCAAAGGCTCGGCCCTTTCCGCCCGCGTCATCGGCGCGCGCGGTGCGCTTGTCGACGTGTGACCCGCTCTATTCCTGCGGACTGAGCAACGGGAAGACGGCCATGCCGTCTTCCTCTCCGCGCGGAAAAGCGCCTTCCTGGTGGCGTTTGTTCAGCAGTTTGTAGCCGGCCGGGCTGACGCCAATATAGCGTTTGAACATCCGTGAGAAATAATAGCTGTCGTCGTAACCGACAAAGGCGGAGGCCTGTTTGACGGTCTGGCCGCTGGCGAGCACCGCCATGGCCCGCTCCATCCGCTTGAACTCCTGATATTTCGGCGGCGTGAGGCCGACCTGTTTCTTGAATTCGCGCCGGAAATAATCCTGATTGTAGGGGATCGAGCCAAGCACCCGATCAACCGTGTCCGGGCTCAGCGGATCGGCCGCAATCTGCGAGGCGGCAACCATCACGGAAAGCGAGAGACTGTCGGGGTTGTTGACCGCGACATCCTGTTGCGGGCGCCAGCGGATAAAGGCCGCCTCGATGAACTCGATCAGCAGCACCATGAACAGGTGATGCTGGGCAAAGGTGGTCGAGGATAGTGGCGCGGTTTCGCGGTAGTGGCGGGCCAGTGGCGCGATCATCTCCCAGCGCGGCAGGTCGACCCACAGCCGGCAATCCATCTGTTCGAACAGGTCCATCCGCGCAAAGACCTCGGCACGGAAATGCTGCGCGACGCCGGTATAAAGCTCTTCGGAAGTGGAACGCCCGATGAAACGCTCGCCGGCGGGAATCAGCAGGGCGCGGCCCGGTTTCATCGCAAAGGTTTCGCCGGCGACCTCGTATTCGGCCTGTCCGGTCAGGCAGATGACGAGGTCATGCACCTTGTTGACCTTGTCCGCGGTCCATGTCGATGTGTGCAACATTCTGATGGTCGAGCGGGTCAATGTCAGATTGAGCGCGTTCACCGCAAGGCCGTCCAGAACTCCACCTTCGATTTTCTCCATCCTTTTGTCCGAAACCCTCTATTCCAAATCAGCTTGCAACCATGATTATGAACACTGGAAACGCTGAAATAAAGGCGTATTACTTTAAAAACCATCTGGGAGGATGTCGCTCGTATGGGAAAAGTCGAAACCCGACTGGGTTGATCCCTCGCGCTGCGCACTAGCGCCATGCACAATTCAGAACACAATAACATCCGTGCGGCCCTTCGCGGGCGGCGTCTTTTGCGGTTGCCGCATGTTGCCTGCCCGTCTTTCGGGCAAGGCCATGCCGACACGCCTTTGACGGGCTGCCGGAAACAACAAACGGGAATGCGGTCATGAGCGGTGAAAATCGTTTCATGGGGCTCGCCTATCTGTCCCCATACATCATCGGCCTGCTGCTGTTTACGGCAGTGCCTTTTCTTGCCTCTTTCGTGCTGTCGTTTACCGACTATTCGCTGATGAGTTCGCCCCATTTCGTCGGGTTGAAGAACTATATCCGGCTGTTCACGCATGACCGCACGTTCAACAAGTCGCTCAGCGTCACATTGATCTACGTGTTCTCGACCGTGCCGCTGAAGCTGGCCTTCGCGCTGTTCATCGCGGTGATCCTGAACTACAAGCTGAAGTTCATCAATTTCTTCCGCACGGCCTTCTATGTGCCGTCGATCCTCGGCGGGTCCGTCGCGATCGCGGTGCTGTGGCGCTATCTGTTCGCCGATGTCGGCCTGATCAACATGATGCTCGAAGGCCTCGGCCTGCCGGAGGTCAACTGGTTCGGCGATCCCACCAACGCTCTGTTCACCATCACCCTGTTGCGGTTGTGGCAGTTCGGCTCGGCAATGGTGATCTTCCTGGCAGCCCTCCAGAGCGTCGACAATTCGCTCTACGAGGCCGCCGCCATCGACGGGGCCGGCAAGTGGAAGACCTTCTTCTTCATCACCCTGCCGCTGATCACGCCGGTGATCTTCTTCAACCTCATCATGCAGACGGTTCAGGCGTTCCAGGAGTTCAACGGTCCCTACATCATTACCGGTGGCGGCCCGCTGAAATCCACCTACCTGCTGCCGCTCTACATTTATGACGAGGCGTTCAAGAACTTCCGTATGGGCTATGCCTCGGCCATTGCCTGGGTCATGTTCGCCATCATCATGGTCCTGACGCTGATTGCCTTCTGGTCATCGCGTCACTGGGTCTACTACGCCGGCGACAAGAGGAGCTGATCATGACCGAGCAAACCTTGTCCAGCATGCTGTCCGCCCGCGATCTGGAAGCCATCCGCGCCCGCAAACGCGAACAGCGCAAAGTCGCGATCTCGTCGTTCATCCGCTATGTGGTCCTGCTTGTGGTCGGGCTGATCATGCTCTACCCGCTGATCTGGCTGATCGGCGCGTCGTTCAAGACCAACGCCGAAATGTTCACGAGCGCCGGCTTCTGGCCGACCCATCCGACCGTCAGCGGTTATATCGAAGGCTGGAAAACCTCGACGCCCTATACGTTCGGCCGGTTCTTCCTCAACACCTTCCTGATCCTGATTCCGAAAATGATCGGGACCGCGATCTCGGCAACCGCCGTTGCCTATGGCTTCGCCCGGTTCGAGTTTCCCGGCAAGAAGATCCTGTTTTCCTCGCTGATCGCGATCCTGCTTCTGCCCAACGTCGTTACCCGTATTCCGCAATACCTGCTGTTTCGGGAATTCGGCTGGCTTGACAGCTTTCTGCCGCTGTGGGTGCCGTCAGCCCTTGCCGGTGATGCGTTCTTCGTCTTCATGCTGGTCCAGTTCCTGCGCGCCATTCCGCGCGACATGGAAGAGGCCGCACGCGTTGACGGCGCCTCGAGCTGGCAGGCCCTTCTCTTCATCGTCGTACCGCTGCTCACGCCGGCCCTGATTTCGGTCTGCCTGTTCCAGTTCATGTGGACGATGAACGACTTCCTCGGGCCGTTGATCTACCTGTCCTCGGTCGACAAATACCCGGTCTCGCTGGCCCTCAAACTGTCGATCGATACCACCGAAGCATTCGCCTGGAACAAGATACTCTCCATGTCGGTGCTTGCGATCACGCCCGCTCTCGTCGTGTTCTTCATGGCACAGAAATATTTCATCGAAGGTATCTCCGCTGGCGGAGTCAAAGGATAACAACCATGGCCAGAGTTCAGCTGAAAAATCTCGAAAAAGTCTACGGCAAGTTCAAGGCCGTTCACGGTATCGATCTGGAAATCGAGGATGGCGAGTTCATGGTGCTGGTCGGCCCGTCCGGCTGCGCCAAGTCGACGACGCTGCGCATGATCGCCGGTCTCGAACGCATCTCCGGCGGCGAAATCCGCATCGGCGACGATCTCGTCAACGACAAGGCCCCGGGCCAGCGCGGCATCGCCATGGTGTTCCAGAACTATGCGCTTTACCCGCATATGAAGGTGAAGAACAATCTCTCCTTCGGTCTTCGCCTGAAGCATGCACCGAAGGACGAGATTGCCGCGTCCACCGATGAGGTCTCCCACATTCTGGAGATCGAGGAATATCTGGAGCGCCTGCCGAAGCAGCTTTCCGGCGGCCAGGCCCAGCGTGTGGCGCTCGGTCGTGCCCTGATCAAGAAGCCGCAGGTGTTCCTGTTCGACGAACCGCTGTCGAACCTCGATGCGAAACTGCGCGCATCGATGCGGGTGCGCATCACCGACCTGCACAAGCAGCTTCTGGCGGATGGCATGCATTCAACCGTCGTCTACGTCACCCATGACCAGACCGAAGCGATGACCATGGGCAATCGTATCTGCGTGATGAAGGAAGGCCGGATCATGCAGGTTGCCGATCCCTTCACGCTGTACCAGAGACCGGCCAACGCCTTTGTCGCGGGCTTCATCGGTTCGCCGGAAATGAATATCGGCGATGCCACCCTCGTCGACGGCGGAAAGCTGAAAATCGGCACGCAGGTCATCACCATCGATGAAAAGGCGCGCGCGCGCATCGACAAGGATGCCCCGACGGAAGTGACCTTCGGCGTGCGTCCCCAGCACTTCCATATTGTCGATCAGAACGCGGAAGAAGGGCTGCTCGGCCGCGTCTCCCATGTCGAGTTCATGGGCCACGAGGTCTACCTCTACATCATGGTGGAGGGGCATTCCTTCATCGTCGTCGTCCCGGCCACGGGGCTGGAGCGGCAGAACCTGCGGGACGAGCAGATCCGCATCATGCCGCAGGAAGACGCCCTGCATATCTTTCACCGCCGCACCGGCGAGAACATCTCGCTGTCGGCATGAGTTTCGTAAACCGTCTTTTTCAAAGGGAGGAAAATATGACCATGAAACGGACAATCCTGGCCGGCCTGATGGCCGCCACATCGCTGACGGCAGCCAATGCCGCCGATCTCCGCATGTCCTGGTGGGGCGGCGACAGCCGTCACCTGGCCACCCAGGAAGCGCTGAAATATTGCGGCGACAAGCTCGGCCACACCGTCTCTCCGGAATTCACCGGCTGGACCGGCCATCAGGAGAAGATCACCACGCAGCTGGCCGGCGGTACCGAAGCCGACATCATGCAGATCAACTGGCCCTGGCTGCCGCTGTTCACGCCGACCGGTGAAGGTTTCGCCGATCTCAATGACTTCTCAGATATCATCGATCTGTCGCAGTGGACCGACGCGGAGCTTGCCACCTCGACGGTCAACGGCCACCTGCAGGGCCTGCCGCTGTCGATCACTGGCCGTGTACCGTTCTTCAACCAGACGACCTTCGAAAAGGCCGGTCTGGACCTGCCGAAGACCTGGGACGACATGGACAAGGCCGGCATCACCTTCAAGGAAAAGCTCGGCGAAGACTACTTCCCCTATGAAGCCTCGAGCCCGACCCAGAGCGGTCTCGACATTCGTCTTCTGATCACCGCCTATCTGACGCAGAAGACCGGCAAGACCATGATCGAGCCCGATACGCTCGAATTCAATTACAGCAAGGAAGAGCTGGTCGACGGTCTGAACCTCTACAAGAAGTTCGTCGAAGATGGTGTCGTCATCCCCTGGCCGAAGGTCGCAGCCGGCGGCAATCTGGTGCTCAATGAAAATCCGGAATGGGCCAACGGCCACATTGCCGGCACCTATGCCTGGGATTCGACCTATTTCAAGATTGGCGACGTGCTTGAGGAAGGTCAGGTGCTGACGGCTTCGACCATTCCGCTCGCCGAAGGCGCCACCAATGACGGCGTTTATCGCAAGCCTTCGATGCTGTTTTCGATCTCGAAGAACTCGGACAACCAGGACGCAGCGGCCGAAGTGGTCAATTGCCTCCTGAACGATGAGGGCGCGATTGATATCCTCGGCACGACCCGCGGCATTCCGGCCTCGAAGAAGGCTCTCGAACAGCTGGAAGCGGGCGACCAGATCGCGCCTGAGCAGATGAAGGCTCACCAGATCATTCTGGCTGCAACCGGTCCGACAATTTCGCCGTATTTCGAGCATCCGCAGATCTCGCAGGCGATCGGCGATCCGCTCGAAGAGTTCGCCTATGACCAGATCGACGCCGAAACGGCTGCCGATGACATTCTTTACAATGTCGAGGACGTTCTGGACCGTATCCGCAACTAGACCTTGCCGGGGGCGGCAATAGCCGCCCCCAATACTTTCGTATCCTGCTTGGACGACCATGATGACTGCCATTGAGTTGCTCGCCGTTTCGGCGAGGACGGTGACCTTTGCCGTCTTTTCCGGCGAGAATAAATACTTCCTGAAGGCCCCGGTGTCCTGGCGGCTTGCGACGGAAAACACCGGTGAGACGGTGGCAGAAGGCGTGAGCGAGCGCACCGTATTCTCGATCAATGGCCTTGAGCCGCACACGGCCTATCGTCTGGTCATCGGCGACGAGGCGCTTGATTTCGTCACCGCGCCGGAAACCGAATTCGCCGATGTTGCTGATTTCGGCGCCAGTCTTCAGTCGGAAAACAATGCGGTTGCGATCCAGAAGGCAATCGACGGTCTGCCCGAAGGTGCGACGCTCTATTTCGGCCCGGGCGTGTGGAAAAGCGGCCCGCTGTTCCTGAAATCCGGCCTGACGCTGATGCTGGACCCCGAAGCCGTGCTTTATGGCATTGCCGACCGCGATCAATACCCGATCCTGCCCGCCCGCGACGAAAACGGGCGTGTGCTCGGCACCTGGGAAGGCGTGGCCGAGGCCTGCTATGCGAGCCTCCTGACGGCAATCGATACGTCCGACATCGCCATTGTCGGCGGCGGTGTCATCGATGCCGGCGGCGATCGCGGCGACTGGTGGCAATGGGCCAAGGAAACCCGCAATGGCGCGCGCCGTCCGCGCAGCCTGTTCTTCAACCGTTGCAGCAATGTCACCGTCACAGGTGTCACGGTGCGCAACTCGCCGTCCTGGATGGTGCACCCGGTGTTCACCGCCGATATGCTGGTGGCCGATGTGAAGATCGAGAGCGATCCGGGCTCACCCAACACGGATGGGTTTGATCCGGAATGCTGCGAAAATATCCGCATGCGCGGCATTCATTTCTCGGTCGGCGATGACTGCGTCGCCATCAAGGCCGGCAAGCGCGATCCCAAGGGCGGGCTCGACGGGCCGACCCGTAATATCCGCATCGAAAACTGCTTCATGGAACGCGGCCATGGCGGCGTCGTCATCGGCTCGGAAATGAGCGGCACGGTCTCCGGCGTCACGGTGGCGCGCTGCGAAATGCGCGACACGGATCGCGGCCTGCGCGTGAAGACGCGGCGCGGGCGCGGCGGTTTCGTTTCCCGCATTCTGGTCGAGGACTGCGACATGGACAATGTCGCAAGCCCGTTCGTGATGAACGCATTCTATTTCTGCGATGCCGACGGCAAGTCGGATTATGTGCAGTCGCGCGCCGCGCTGCCGGTCGATGACCGCACGCCGCGGATGTCGGAGATTACCTTCCGCCGCATCGTCGCATGCAATGTGCACACCTCGGCTGCCGCCTTTTACGGCCTGCCGGAAATGCCGATCGAGAATGTGACGATCGAGGACTATACCGTCTCCTACGCGCCGGACGCACAAGCGCAGCCACCGGTGATGGCCTGCGGGATCGATCCCGTGCGCCATGGCGGCGTCATCGCCGAAAACGCTTCCGTCACGGCCCGCAATGTCATTTTCGTCAACGAAGACGCCGAAGAACCCTATTACCGTCAGGCGCTGCTGCGCTACTGCGATGAATACGCCGCGGATTACCGCGCCTACAAGGGCGGTTCGCTCTGCTATGAGGACGGTTGCCTGTATCGCGGTCTGATTGCGCTTTACGAGACGACCGGGGAAGCACGCTGGTTCGATCACCTCGTCCGTCATGTCAACGCGCAGGTTGACGAAGATGGCGTGATGAATGGCTATGTGGCCGATGATTTCAACATCGATAACATTCTTTCCGGCCGTGCGCTGATCTGGCTTGCGCGGCGCTCCAACGATCCGCGCTATCGCAAGGCCGCTGACCAGCTTGTTGCCCAGTTGGCCGAACATCCGCGCGTCAAGGAAGGCCCGCACTGGCACAAGCACCGCTATCCCGAACAGGTCTGGCTTGACGGGCTCTATATGGGCCTGCCCTTCAAGGCTGAATATGGCCTCGCATTCGATCGGCCGGATCTCGTGACCGAGGCGGCCAACGAATTGCTGACCGGACTTGAACTGACCTATGACGCCGAAAGCAGGCTTTACCGCCATGCCTATGATTCCGCCAGGGCGCAGCCCTGGGCGGACAAGGATACCGGGCAATCCCCCGCCCACTGGTCGCGCGCCATCGGTTGGGCGGCGATGGCGATGGTCGATCTCGTCGAATACCTGCCGGAGGGCGAGCAGCGCTCGCAGATCATCGCGCGCTGGGCAGCGCTTGCCGAAAGGCTGGCAGCGCTTGCGACCACCGACGGCCGCTGGCTGCAGGTGCCCGACCGGCCGGAACTTGGCGGCAATTATGCGGAAAGCTCGGCAACAGCCATGTTTGCCTATGCCTTTTTGAAAGCGGATCGTCTCGGTCTTGGCGCAACCGCCGGCACCGGCCGGAAAGCCTTTGAATCGCTTTACAGGAACGCGTTCAAAATCGACGGTAATGGCAGGCGCGTTCTGGGTGCCATCGTCTGGGTTGCCGGTCTCGGCGGTTTCAATGGCCAGTATCGTGATGGCACGCCCGGCTACTATTTGACCGAGACGCTCAATCCCGACGATATCAAGGGCGTTGGCCCGTTCATGATGGGATTTGCCGAGCTGCTTGCCCGCTCACAATCATAAAAAAAAGCTTCCTCCCGAAGCTGGCGGTTGGCCGAAAGGTCAGCCGCCTTTTTTTGTGACTCCACAGCTAGGCCAGAACGAGCTGGTCGTCGTCGATATCGGTGCCGGCAGCGCGGCCGAAGCGTTCCAGCAGGTCGGAGACCTGAAGCCGGGAGCGTTCCTCGCCCTTGATGTCAAGGACAATCCGGCCGGCATTCATCATCAGCGTGCGGGTGCCATAGGCCAGCGCGTCGCGCATCGAATGGGTCACCATCAGCGTGGTCAGCTTGCGCTCCTTGGCGATCTCGTCCGACAGCGTCAGCACCTTGTGGGCGGCGGATGGGTCGAGCGCTGCCGTGTGTTCGTCCAGCACCAGGATCTTCATCGGCAGCAGCGTTGCCATCAACAGGCTGACGGCCTGCCGCTGGCCGCCCGACAGCGCCCCGATCGGCGTGCCCATGCGATGCTCGAGCCCGAGGCCAAGCTTTTCCAGATGCTCGGCGAACATCGCCTTCTGGTTCTTTTTGCCAAGGGCAAGACCAAGACCGCGCTTCTTGCCGCGGGCTGCGGCCAGCGCCAGGTTTTCCTCGATGGAAAGCGAGGAACAGGTGCCCAGTCGCGGTTCCTGAAACACGCGGCCGACATAGCGTGCGCGCTTGGCCGCGGGCCAGTCGGTCACATCCAGCCCGTCGAGCTTGACGGAGCCGCTGTCGGGTTTGACGGTGCCGACCACGGATGACAGCAGCGTCGACTTGCCGGCGCCGTTCGAGCCGATCACGGTGACGAATTCGCCTTCGTCGATCGCCATGGAAACGCCGCGCAGCGCCTTGACTTCCGTCGCGGTGCCCGGATTGAAGGTGAGGCGGATATCGGAAAGGGAGAGCATCAGTCCTGTCCCTCGTCTGGCTGCTGCGCGCCGCGCACCAGCTTGAAATTGAAAAGGCTCTTGCGTCCGCGCTTGCCCCGGTTCTGGGAGAGAACCACGGCGACGGCCACGACGATGGCGGTGATCAGGTTGAGGTCCTGCGGGCGGATGCCGATGAAACCGGCCGAAAGCGCAAATGCAATGAAAAGCCGGTAGACGATAGCGCCGATGACGCAGCCCAGCGTTGCCAGAAACACGGTGCGACGACCGAGGATGGCTTCGCCGATGATCAGCGCCGCAAGCCCGGTCACGATCGTGCCGACACCCATGGTCACATCGGCAACGCCCTGCATCTGGGCAAACAGCGACCCGCCGAGCGCGCAGAGCGCATTGGCAATCGACATGCCGAGCAGTGTCATCGCGCCGTTGCGAATGCCCTGGGCTTCGGCCATGGCCGGGTTCTCGCCCGAGGCCCTGAGGCCGAGGCCGATCTCGGTCTTCAGGAACCAGTCGACAATCAGCTTGGCGCCGATGGCGATGATCAAAAGCAGGATCGTATTGCTCCACAGCCCCGCATCGACCGCGCTTTCAAAGCGTGAAAACACCGTGTCATGGCCGTAGACCGGCAGGTTCGGCCGTCCCATGATCCGAAGGTTGACGGAAAACAGCGCAACCATCGACAGGATGCCCGCCAGAAGGTTCATGATCCCGAAGCGCACATTCAACAGGCCGGTCACGAAACCGGCGGCAGCACCTGCGAGCATGCCGAAAAACGTTGCGAGGAAAGGGTCGACGCCATTGATGATGCTGGCGGCCGAAACCGCCGCGCCGAGGGGAAAACTTCCGTCCACCGTCAGATCGGGAAAGTCGAGAACCCGAAATGACATAAAAATGCTCAACGCCACGAGGGCGAAGAGCAAGCCGGTCTCAAAGGCCCCGGCGAGTGCGAAAAGCGTCATATTATTCGATGACCTTCTTGGCGCTGTTCTTGATGTCGTCAGGCACCGTGATGCCCATGGCTTCCGCCGCCTTCATGTTGAGGAAAAGGTCCTGATTGCCCGGCACGACAACGGCGATTTCCGAGGGTGCCTTACCGGCCAGGATTTCGGCAACCATGTCGCCGGTGACCTTGCCCATTTCGGCGTAGTTGAAGCCAAGCGCTGCAATCGCGCCGCGCTCGACGGAATCGGTATCTGTGGTGAAGACCGGCAGCTGCGCGCGCTCACCGACGGTGACGATGGCCTCAAGCACCGAGATGACCGAATTGTCGGTCGGCAGCAGGATGGCATCCGCCTTGCCGACGAGATTGCGGGCGGCGTCCGGCACCATGCTCGACTGCGCGGCGGGGCTTTCAACGACCTCGAGACCGAGTTCCGCGGCGCCGGCCTTGATGTCTTCAACCTGAACGACCGAATTGGCTTCGCCGGGATTGTAGATCACGCCGATGGTCTTGACGTCGGGCACCAGTTTCTGGATCAGCTCCAGTGCCGGTTTGGGCGGCTGCTTGTCGGACGTGCCGGTAATGTTGGCTTCCGGATGCTCGGGGTTTTCGACAAGACCGGCAGCCACCGGATCGGTGACGGCGGCGAAGATGACCGGCGCATCGCCCATGGAATTCTTCAGGGCCTGGGCCGACGGCGTGGAAATGCCAACCGCGACATCGGGCTTGAGACCTGCAAATTCCGAGGCAATCTGGGTCTGGGTGGTCATGTTGTTCTGGGCGGAACGGGCAACCACCGTCAGGTTATCGCCTTCGGTATAGCCCTTTTCGGCGAGGCTTTCGATAATGCCCTCGCGCACGGCGTCAAGGGCGGGATGTTCGACGATATAGGTAATGGCGACGGTCTTCTCGTCGGTGTCCTGCGCCAATGCCGGCGCGGCAAAACCCGCCATCGCGGCCACGGCGGCGGTGGCCAGCACCGCTGTCTTCAGATTGAGCATATTGAACCCCCTGTCAGGATTATTCTTGCGCGGCGTCGCGCGGCGTAATCACGCCCGGCAGTTTGGCCTGCCGCTTGGCGGCGGTCAACGCCGGAACATCGCCCTTGACGACTTTATTTTGTTGACGACAGGCAAGCAGACACCGCGCGCCACAGGGGCTGCGCTGTCGGGCGTCGCATTGGCCGCGGCCGGTCCGGCCTCAGGTGATCTGCAGCGAGCCTTCCGCGTTCATCAGAAGATCGATCACGTCGGGGGCGGCGATGATCTCGAAATCGGGGTCCATGTCTTCCGCGCTGAAGCCGTTATGCTTCATGCAGGCGCCGCAGATGGCAATTTTGCCGCCGGTCTCGCGGAATTTCGCCAGAAGGTCGGGTACGGGGTCAAAGGGCGCGCCGATCGCCATTCCGTCGGCGGCACCCGGCCTTCCAAGTTCGACGGCCTCCGCCATCAGGATCAAGGTGGCGCTGTGTCCCTTGGCAAGGGCATTGACCGCCATGGTGAAGGCGACCGTGACCTTGTTCGGGTTGGATTTTCCGTCGAAAAGCGTCGATACGAAAGCTGTGGGCTGCATGTTTGATCCTCCTTTTCCCGTCACACATCTAATACGCCACAGGGCGCGCACAAGTGTGACATTTTCGCAGGCAATTGCATCGTCGCGGCGGCGGCGATAACAAGGAGAGCGTCTGACAAGGGATAGGGTGTGTGATGGCAGAAAGCGACATCAGGCTTGAGGAAGGCTGGCGGCAGAAACTCAAACCGGAATTCGAGAGCGCCTATATGGCCGCGCTCCGCTCCTTTCTGGTGGAAGAAAAACGCGCCGGGCAGACCGTTTTTCCCAAGGGAAACGAATATTTCCGCGCGCTCGACCTGACCCCGCTTGAAAGCGTCAGGGTCGTCATTCTCGGGCAGGACCCCTATCACGGCCCGGGCCAGGCGCACGGGCTCTGCTTTTCGGTGCAGCCGGGCGTGCGTGTGCCGCCATCGCTGGTCAATATCTACAAGGAACTGGCCACCGATGTCGGCTTCCAGAAGGTCAATCACGGCTTTCTGGAGCACTGGGCGAAGCAGGGCGTATTGCTGCTGAACTCTGTTCTGACCGTGCGGCAGGCCGCTGCCGCCTCCCATCGCGGCAAGGGCTGGGAGAATTTCACCGATGCCGTCATCCGCGTTGTCAATGACGAGTGCCCGCATGTCGTCTTCATGCTCTGGGGCGCCTATGCGCAGAAAAAGGCGTCGTTTGTCGACACATCCCATCATCTGGTGCTGAAATCGCCCCATCCCTCGCCGCTTTCCGCCCATAACGGTTTTTTCGGCTGCCGGCATTTTTCCAAAGCCAACCAGTTTCTTCTGGAGCAGGGGATGGAGCCGGTGGACTGGCAGTTGCCGGAAGATCCCGAAGACAGCTGACGGCGTGCGCCGTTCAAGACAGGCGGCGTCTGCGATCTCGCTGCCGCCTGTCTATGTTACATCAAGGCTTGAAAACAATCAGAGGAGGGGCGGATGTCGCACCATTCGAATTTCTTTATCGACGGCAAATGGGTCAATCCCGACCGGTCGGAGACGATCGATGTCATCAATCCCGCAACCGAAGAGGCGATTGCCACCATTGCCCTTGGCGGCGCGAGCGATGTGGACAAGGCCGTGATGGCGGCGCGCAAGGCCTTTGATAGCTTTTCACGCACCACGCGCGAAGAGAGGATGCAGCTTCTGGAGCGTGTCCTGCAGTGCTACATGGCGCGCACGGATGACCTTGTGGCGGCCGTCAGCAGCGAAATGGGTGCGCCGCTGGCCTTGGCGAAGGGCGCGCAGGTGCCGGTCGGCGGCGCGCATATTCGCTCCACACTGGAGGCGCTCGGCACGTTCAGCTTTTCCGAGGTGCGCAATCGTGGCCTGATCGTGCGGGAGCCGATCGGGGTCTGTGCGCTGATCACACCGTGGAACTGGCCGCTGAACCAGATCGCGGCAAAGGTGGCGCCGGCGCTTGCGACAGGCTGCACCATGGTGCTGAAACCCTCCGAAATCGCGCCGCTGACGGGGATCATCTTTGCCGAAATCCTGGAGGAGGCGGGCGTTCCCGCCGGTGTGTTCAACCTTGTCAACGGAACCGGCCCGGATGTCGGGCAGGTGATGGCCGAACACCCGGAAGTCGATATGGTGTCGTTTACCGGTTCGACGCGCGCAGGCATCATCGTTGCCAAGGCGGCGGCCGATACCGTCAAGCGGGTGTGCCAGGAGCTCGGCGGTAAATCGCCTAATATCGTGCTGGATGATGCCGATCTCGAAGATGCAGTCTCGCGCGGCGTGCGGGATTGTTTCCAGAACAGCGGGCAATCCTGTGACGCGCCGACGCGCATGCTGGTGCCGGCAGCAAAACATGACGCGGCCGTCGACATCGCCCGGCGGACGGCCAAAACCCTGAAGGTCGGCGATCCTGGATTAGAAGATACCGATCTCGGCCCGCTCGTCAGCGACCGGCAATATGAAAAGGTTCAGGGCCTGATCGAGACGGCGATTGCGGAAGGCGCGACGCTGGCGGTCGGCGGACCGGGCCGTCCCGACGGGATCAATCGCGGCTATTTTGCGCAGCCGACCGTGTTCGCCAATGTCGATAACAACATGACCATCGCCCGGCAGGAAGTGTTTGGTCCGGTCCTGTCGATCCTGCCCTACGGCAGCGAGCAGGAGGCGATCGATATCGCCAACGACACCGAATACGGGCTCGCCGCTTATGTTCAGTCGGGCGATATCGACCATGCTCGCGCCGTGGCGATGCGGCTTCGCGCCGGCAATGTTTCGATCAACGATAGCGACTGGGATACATCGATCCCCTTCGGCGGCTACAAACAGTCCGGCAATGGTCGCGAATTTGCCGATTGGGGCATGGAGGATTTTCTCGAAATCAAGGGGATACGCGGCTACAAGGCTTAAAATTCCCGCAGAAGACGCTACATTGTGGCCGGACCCGCTTGGCCGTTGCAGCCGGGTCCGGCTGCGGTCAGGCGGTAAGACAGGTTTTCAGAGGCGGTTTCACATGAAGAAAAGCATCAATCCGGCCGGCGTTCGCAAGCCTTTCGGCAACTACAGCCACGGCCTTTATGTGCCGCCGGGCGCCGGGCTGCTTGTGACCTCCGGTCAACTCGGCATCGGTGCGGACGACGTGATCCCGCGCTCCGTCAGCGCGCAGGCGGAACTGTGTTTCGAAGCCATCGGCAAGATTCTCGCTGAAGCCGATATGGGGTTTGAGGACGTGATCCGCATCAATGGCTATGTCACGACCCGCGAGGATTTTCCCGCCTATATGGATGTCCGCGACCGCTTCGTCACAGACCCGAAGCCGGTTTCCACGCTGCTGATCGTCAGCGGTTTCACCCGCGCCGAGTTTCTGGTCGAAGTCGAGGTGACGGCCGCCAAACTGCCGTGACGCCGGTTTTCACGCATCCGGCCGGACGTCAGCAGGCAGGAGCGGGCACAGGGCAGGCGGCGATTATGGGCTTGGAAACAGCGAAAATCGCCCTAAATCGGTAACACTATGGCGGTCGGTGCGCACAGCTTGCCGTGAATGCTTTCAGCGTCTTGCTTGCCGCCGGTTGACACCGCTTCTATAAGCGAAAGGGACAAGGCTGGTGCGGGACGCTGTGAACCGCCCCCTTGCGCACCGCAACACTGAGACAGAGCGTGTTTGTTTTCAAAGCAGGCACGCATCACCCGGAGATCAGGCCGATGAATAACGCCGCCAAGACGACAATCGACGACAGCCAGGTCGAGTGGTTCACGAAAATGGCGGCCGAATGGTGGGACCCGACCGGCAATTTCAAGCCGCTGCACAAATTCAATCCAGTGCGGATTTCCTATGTCCGGGAAAAGGCGTGCAAGCATTTTGGCCGTGATGAGAAATCGGCGCGCCCGCTCACGGGCCTGAAGATCCTTGATGTCGGCTGTGGCGGCGGGCTTCTGGCGGAGCCGCTGACACGCATGGGCGCCAGCGTCACCGGCATTGATCCGGCCGAGAAGAATATCGGCATTGCCACCACCCACGCCGCTGAATCGGGACTGGAGATCGACTATCGCGCGACAACCGCCGAAGCACTGGCCGAAGCGGGCGAGACCTTCGATATCGTGCTCAACATGGAGGTGGTCGAGCATGTTTCGGATGTCGATTTCTTCCTGAAGACAAGCGCCTCGCTGGTACGGCCCGGCGGCATGATGCTGGTGGCGACCATCAATCGCACGCTGAAGGCCCGGGCACTGGCGATCTTTGCGGCCGAGCGGGTGTTGCGCTGGCTGCCGCCGGGCACCCATCAGTATGAGAAGCTGGTGCGGCCGGAGGAAATCGAAAAGCCGCTGAAAGCCGTCGGCATGGAGATCGTGGAACGCCAGGGCGTGTTCTACAACGTGTTGACCGACAGCTGGAACCGTTCGACGGACACCGATGTCAACTACATGGTGCTGACGACCAAGCCGGAGGCCTGAGGCGGCCTACCGGAAAACTTCGTTGGGATAGACGCCCCAGAGATCGTTCTGGTGCATGTAGCCGGAAACGCCCTTGACCTCGAGTTCGCACCAGGTGCCGTCGCATTCTTCCAGATGGACGATCACGCCGGGTTCGATGCTGGCAACATTGCGGGCTGAATCATTGGCGCTGGCCTTCACCGCGAGATAGTTGTCCTCTTCCGCATTGTTGCCGCGCAGCCATGGCGCGACCATCGCGTTGCGCACCGAAGACAGCACCGACACATGCATCCAGCCTTCCGTGCCGTCGGCATCGCGGACCTGGCGCCAGACGGCGTATTCCTCGATGATCTCGACGGGCAGGCCGGGACGCTGGTAGATCCATTTGGTGGCGTAGTTGAAACCGGGGCCGACGCGCATGCGGGCACGATCCGGCTTGATGATGGCAAAGCGGGGAAGCGGCGCACCGGAGGCTCCGCGCCGTTCGCTCTGTGCCTGAACCGGCGACACCGGCGAGACAACGGCGAAGACGAAAAGCGCACACAGGAACAGACTGACGATACGACGCATGGCAACCCTTTGATAGTCCGCCCGGTTTGAGGGCTTGCATGGCGTGATTTCGGCACGGAAACGGCTTCGGCGCTGCGACAGCAATGTTTTCGCGCCGCGGCGTTCCGCTTCCGGTGGAAATGCGCCTGCAATATGTGCATTATCGCCAAACATGTTTAATGAGCTGTTAACCGATGACCCACCCGAAGAAACCCGATGTCTTTGTCACGCGAAAACTGCCCGCGCCGGTCGAGGCGCGCATGCAGGAGCTGTTTTCGGTTACGCTGAACCGCGACGACCGTCCTCTGTCGCGTGACGAACTGGCCGATGCCATGGGCCGGGCCGATGTTCTGGTGCCAACCCTGACGGACCGGATCGATGCGGAACTGATCGAAAAGGCCGGGCCGCGGCTGAAGCTGATCGCAAGCTTTTCCAACGGCGTCGACAATGTCGATGTCAACGCTGCCGCCAAAAAGGGCATCACCGTTACCAATACGCCGAACGTGCTGACGGAAGACACCGCCGACATGACCATGGCGCTGGTGTTGGCCGTGCCGCGCAGGCTTGCCGAGGGCGCGCGTTTCCTGTCGCGCGCCGAACCCGGCGAGTGGCAGGGCTGGAACCCGACATGGATGCTCGGCCGGCGCATCTGGGGCAAGCGTATCGGCATTGTCGGCATGGGCCGCATCGGCACCGCGGTCGGCCGCCGCGCCAAGGCCTTCGGGCTTTCGGTGAACTACCACAATCGCGGCCGTATCAGTCCGGAGACCGAGGCCGAGCTGGAGGCGACGTACTGGGACAGCCTCGATCAGATGCTGGCCCGCGTCGATATCGTTTCGGTCAACTGCCCGTCGACGCCGGCGACCTATCACCTGATTTCCGCCCGCCGCCTGCAGCTGATGCGGCCGGAAGCCTATATCGTCAACACCTCGCGCGGCGATGTCATCGATGAAGAGGCGATGATCAGATGCCTCGAGGAAGACAGGATTGCCGGTGCCGGTCTCGATGTCTTCGAAAACGAACCGGATATCAATCCACGCCTGCTGGAACTGGCAAAGAACGGCAAGGCCGTGCTGCTGCCGCATATGGGCTCGGCAACGCTCGAAAGCCGGGTTGATATGGGTGACAAGGTGATCATCAACATCCGCACCTATTTCGACGGCCACCGCCCGCCGAACCGGGTTTTGCCGGGGCGGGATTGAGGGCGAAATCAGCTGAAAAAAACCTTCACAGTTTTTCAATACTATTCGGAATCGGAGGAGAATGTTTTTATGTCGGAAGATTTAAGCAAAAGTGAAAGAGGCGGACGGACAGCCTATCTCCGGATGGGTGTCTGGTACAATGAAGAGACGGGCCATATCCATATGACACTCCCGAACTCTGGCTGGTTCCACACCACTGTTTGTGCGGATTCCAAGAGCAAGAGAGGCCATCCGAACCTATATGCGAAGCTTGCTCGGGCCCTAAAGGAGGTAGGGTCTCCTGGGCCAGATTCTGTGGAAACCGACTAACATCATTCGGTCTGTATTGCCTAGACAAAAACGCCTTACCCCAATGCGGCAAAAAGCCCGTCGGCGTCATTGGTGGTGATCTGATCGGCTTTCAGCGCCAGAAGTCGCTCGACGCGCGCAAGGTCTTCCGCGCTGCTGCCCCTGATCGTCCATGCATCAACGGTCTTTCCGGCGGCATGGAAGGCGGCGATCATGTTGAAACCGGCGTCTTCTGCGGCGAAGATCAGTTCGAAATGGAGGTAGAACATCTCTGCTTCGGGCGCGGTTGCCAGGGCATCGGCGACGAACGCGGCGTAGCGGCCGTTTGCCATCACCTTTTCCATCGCGCCGTCCAGACAGGGATCATGTCCCGTCAAAAGACCGGGTGCGGCTTGCGAAAGCCGCCTGACGGCATCCGCATGCCCGCCGGACAGGATCATGTGGCGGGTGACCGGGCGGACGGCTTCGGCAAAGCGGGCAATGCTGTCCGGTGAAAAGGCGGAAAGCGGCTCCTTGAGATCGAGCTGCAGGATGGCGCTATCGTCGACGCTGCTTGTTGCCACCAACTGGGCCAGATCATCGAAAAGCATCACGTTTTCGCCGCTATCCCGTCCGGCGGGATCGAGAAGACGGGCAGCGCGGACCTGATCGGCGCTTGCCATGGCGACCGGTCCGGTGCCGGTGGTCGACTGTTCCAGCCGTTCGTCATGCAGCACCGCCAGAGCGCCGTCAGCGGTCAGCTGCAGATCGATTTCGCTGCTTGCGCCGGCTTGCAGGCCCTCGGCGATGCGGGCTCTCGAAAAGGGCGTATCGGCGGGAAAGCGCTTTCCGCGATGCCATTTCAAAAGCGTACGGTGGCCTTCCCGGATAATGGCGACGGGCGCTGTCACGCTCAATTCTTTCGTTGGGCGACGAAACCGGCCGCCTCGACCAGGGTTTCGGCTTTTGCACCGAAGGGCGACAACAATGTTGCGGCCTCGTTCACCAGTTCGCCCAGGCGGTTTTCCGCCCATTCGATCCCATGAAGGGCAACCAGCGTGCCCTTGCCGCGTCCGGCATCCTTGCCGGTTGCCTTGCCCATGGTTTTGCTATCGGCCGTCAGGTCGAGCAGGTCATCGGCAAGCTGGAAGGCAAGGCCGACCACGGCGCCGTAGCGATGAAGCCGCGCGCGTTCATTGTCGCCGGCGCCGGCGATGATCGCGCCCGCTTCGGCTGCGAACCGGATCAGCGCGCCGGTCTTCATGGCCTGCAGCGTGACGATGCCGGCTTCGTCGGGCGGTGATTTTTCCGCCGCCAGATCCAGTGCCTGACCGCCCACCATGCCGCCGACGCCTGCTGCCCGCGCCAGCGCCGAGACGAGCTTCAGCCGTGCCGCAGGCTCAAGCCCGGTGGCGTCATCGGCAATGATGTCGAAGGCAAGTGTCAGCAGGCTGTCGCCCGCCAGAATGGCGCCGGCCTCGTCAAAGGCTTTGTGCACCGTCGGCCGGCCGCGCCTGAGGTCGTCATCGTCCATGGCCGGCAGATCGTCGTGGATCAGCGAATAGCAGTGAACGCATTCCAGTGCGGCAGCCACCCGGAGTGCGGCTTCCTGCGGACCGTCGAAAAGCCGGGTGCTTTCGATCACGAGAAACGGTCGGAAGCGCTTGCCGCCGTTTAACACGCCATGGCGGATTGCCGCCATCAGCGTTGGCGGACGGGCGGTTTCGCCGGCAAGGGGGGCGGGGCCGAGAAGAGCGTCGAGGCGGGCTTCCACCTGCTGGCGGGCATCGTCAAGACGGGCGGTGAAGGTCTGATCTGTCATGCGCTTCTCTTGGCATGGCGCAGGGCGCCGTTCAAGCCGGAATGACCGGCGCATATTGCCGCTGCCTTCTTTTCAAACAGGCCGTTTTCGGGCTAAGGAGAAGGCGGTTTTTATGAGGATCGGTTGATATATGGGCGAAACGCCGGAGTTTGATGAGGATGAAGCCCCGCGGCGGAGCTTTTTCCGGCGCTGGTTCCGTATCGTCGCGTTTGTGCTGCTTGTTGCGATTCTCTTGCCTTATCTGCTGCTGCCGCTTTATCGTCCGGCCTTCGTACATCCTGTCTCGGTGCCGATGCTGTCGCGGATTTTTACCGGCTATGACCGGGAGTGGGTCGCCTTCGACGATATCGCCCCGGTTCTGGTGCAATCGGTGCTGATGTCGGAAGACGGGCAATTCTGCAATCACTACGGCATCGACTGGCGCGAATACAAAGCCGTGGTCAAGGACGCGCTCGCCGGTGAAGAGACGCGCGGGGCCAGCACCATCCCCATGCAGACGGTCAAGAACCTGTTTTTGTGGAACAGCCGCTCCTATCTGCGCAAGGTTCTGGAACTGCCGCTGGCGGTTGCCGCCGATGCTTTCTGGTCGAAGAAGCGGGTCATGGAGGTCTATCTCAACATCGCCCAGTGGGGGCCGGAGACCTTCGGCATCGAGGCGGCGGCACAGGAGCAGTTCGGGGTTTCCGCTGCCGATCTTTCCCGCCGTCAGGCCGCCCTGCTGGCCGTGTCCCTGCCGAACCCCACCGGCAGGCAGGCCGCCGCACCGAGCGCCCATATGAACCGCCTTGCAAACCGTGTGGAGCGGCTTGCCGCACGTTCCGGCGCATACATTCACTGCCTTTATGACTGATATCCGATAAATCCATTGGTGTGGCGGCAGCGTTTCAGGGTAATTCCCGCTGAGGAGTTATGAACGGAAAGGACACCGCCCCATGCGTGATCTGACGCTTTATATCGGCAACAAGCGCTATTCCTCCTGGTCGTTGAGGCCATGGCTTGCCATGGAGGCATCGGGCATTCCATTCAAGGAAGTGCTGATCCCGTTTGATTTTCCGGCCGGAAATCCGCGTTTTCGCGAACTTTCGCCGGTCGGCCTCGTGCCGGTGCTGCATCACGGCAAGGTCCGGATCTGGGAATCGCTGGCGATCATCGAATATGTTGCGGAGCTTTACCCCGAAGCCCAGCTCTGGCCCGCTGACAGGGTCGAGCGCGCCGCCGCCCGCACGCTTTCCGCGGAAATTCACGCGGGCTTGCGGGCACTGCGCGGCGCCTGCCCGATGAATTTCGGCCGCAAACCGTCGCCGCTGGCGGTTGATGATGCCGTAAAGGCCGATGTCACGCGTATCAAGACCATGTGGCGCGATGCGCTTGAAGCCTCGGGCGGGCCTTTCCTGTTCGGCCATTTTTCTGCTGCCGACGCCATGTATGCGCCTGTCGTCAATCGCCTGGAGATATACGAACTGGCCGATGACAGCGTGACGCTTGCCTATATGAATGCGGTCAAAAGCCTGCCCGCTTTCCAGCGCTGGCGTGACGGCGCGCTGGCCGAAAGCTGGATTATCCCGGAAGAAGAGATCTGAGGCTGAATGGCTGCTTTCCGGTGTGAGTCAAAAAAATGCCGGAGGGACTGGTCAAACGGGCACAAGACCTGTATAAGCGCGCCAAATTTCATGAATTTCAAGGACGAACTTGCGGTGGTTATGCGCGCCGCGGATCAGGCCTTGCCGAAACTGGAGTAGTCCAATGGCTGTACCGAAAAGAAAAACGACCCCGTCCAAGCGCGGTATGCGCCGTGCTGCAGACGCTCTCAAGGCTCCGGCATATGTCGAAGACAAGAATTCCGGCGAACTGCGCCGTCCGCACCATGTCGATCTGAAGACCGGCATGTATCGCGGCCGTCAGGTTCTGACGCCGAAGGAAGCCTGATCGAAAGATCGGTTTACCGAAAAGCATTTGAAAAGCCGTCCCTCGGGGCGGTTTTTCTGTTTTCAGGGCCCGGCGGAATGGATGGCGTCTGAAACCGTTTCAGACGCCATGCGCTTTAAAGATTGTCGATCCGGTCCTGCAGAACCCGCAACTGGTTGCGCAGGTCGTCGAGGTCTCCGGTCACTGCATGAACCGCCGGTTCCTCTGCATCGCTGTCGTCGGCTGCGGCTTTGGTGCGATAGCTGCTGGCGCCAAGGCCGGAGCGGCGCGCGGCCTCTTCCTTGCGATAATATTCCCGCTTGAGCGGGTTTTCATAAAGCGCCTTGTCCATCTGCTCGCGCATATGGGCCTGCTGTTCGGAAAACGCCTTCATGGCGTTGTCGAGAAAGCCGGGCAGCATGGCCTGCATCTGGTCGCCGTAATAGCCGATGATTTCCCGAAGGAAGGAGACCGGCAGAACGCCCTGTCCGGATTTCGCTTCCTGTTCGAAGATGATCTGGGTCAGCACCGTGTGGGTGATGTCGTCGCCCGACTTGGCATCCTGAACGGTGAATTCCTCTCCCTGTTTCACCATGTCCGCCAGATCTTCGAGCGTCACGTAGCTGCTGGTGCCGGTATTGTAGAGCCGGCGATTGGCATATTTCTTGATAGCAGTCGGTCCGTCGCGTACGGGCATTTGTCTCTCCTCCCCGCGTTTGTCGTTTCCTCTTCCCACCCCAGATGTAACCTCAAAAAACGTGGCGTTACAATCGTTTTATCGCAATGCAGCGACAACGGCCCGTCCTGCAGCGGCCGGCCTGTAACAGCCGGCGCGGGTGCAAGACGGTGTTTTGCGGGCCGTTTGGAACCCCGGATTTGTGACAGAAAGGCCGCGGCCGCGGACCGGTCACGCCTTTGCGTGGGGTCGATATCGCAAGTGCAGCACCTGCGTCGCTCGGTCATGTCGGGTCCGTGTGTTGTCGACGGCTTTTCCACAGGCCTCATGCCTCTCGTCTTGTCGTGTCGATGGCTGCAAACGCTCCCCGGGGCAGGGCATCTGGAAACCATATGACGCAGACATCACATCATATGTGCCTGACTTCGAACGAAGCGACAGGCTGTCGAAACGGGAGGAAAAATCATGGGCATTGAAAAAACCGACGATCTTAAGGTGATCGTCAGTGGCGGAACCGGTGGTATCGGCGCGGCAACCGTGCGTTTGCTTGCTGCAGGCGGTGCGAAGGTCATGATCGGCGACCTTGCTGACGACGCTGGTGAAAAACTTGCCGGGGAATTGGGTGAAAACGTGCGTTTCCACCGGTTGGACGTCAGCCGGCCGGAAGACTGGGAGGCTATTGTAGCTGCCACGGAAGAGGCTTTCGGCGGCGTCAATGCGCTGTTCAACAATGCCGGCATCGTGCAGTTTTCCGGTGTGAAGGACTGCACGCCCGTAGATTTCCGCAAGATCATGGACATCAACGCCAATGGCGTCTTCTACGGGATGCATTTTGCCGCACCGGCAATCATCAGGGCAGGCGGCGGCGTGATCGTGAATACCTCGTCGACCGCCGGCCTGTACGGGGTCGCATCGGTATTCGGCTACGCGGCCTCGAAGTGGGCGGTGCGCGGCATGACAAAGGCGGCCGCACTTGACCTGGCGCGCGACAATGTGCGGGTCTGCTCCATTCACCCCGGGCCGATCGCCACACCGATGACGGCGGATCTCGGGGATGACCTTGTCGCCAGCCAGCCGATAGCGCGCTACGGCCAGCCGGAAGAAGTCGCGCGCCTCGTCAGGTTTCTGCTGGTCGAGGCGAGCTATTCCACCGGCGCGGAATTCATCATCGATGGCGGTGCAACAACCGGCTCACTCGAACCGGTCAAATAGCCTGCCGCCGATAAGACCACAAAAAAGAGGCGGCCCGTCGGGACCGCCTCTGTCTGATGCTGCAGTTTAACGTGCGAACGTCTTCAGCTCGTGCGGCTTGCCAGCTGGACGCTCAGGCCTTCCTTGAGGCTTGGCACGGCGACGATGTAATCGACCTTGTTGGCCTTATAGGCCTTCAGGAACTTGTAGTAATCCTTGAAGACAAGGCACCCGTGTGAATCGCCCGGTGTCCGCAGCATGTAGGTGTGGGCAAGAATGCCGGTCCTGCCGAGAGGATGGGTGCCGTCAACCGAGGTCATCCGCAGGGCCGGCACGCCATGGAAAAGCGACTCGCGCATGGTCAGCTTGTAGGTTGCCGCAGGCACGGCGCCGGCCATCTTCACATGGGTATAGTCCGGGTCGTCGCGATATTTGCCCTTGCCGGAATGAGCCTCCATGACCTCGCCGTCGGGCATGTAGACCTTGCCGGCGGCGATATCGTAAACGGCCACCTTGGATGTGCGTTCCGGCACTTCCCCGAAAATGCCGTCGAGGCCGTCATGGCCGAAATCGGCATAGGCAAGCGTGAGGGCGGCCGGGCGTTTTTCCGGTGTGGGGATTTCGCCCGGTGCAAGCCGGGAATCGTCTGCGCCCTGCAAGACCAGTTTGAAGGCGTCGTCCGCGCCGTCTGCCGGGTGATCCTTGGGCGAAACGCTGGCGAGCGCGGTGCTTGCAGGAATAGGCTCCGGCGTTTTGGTTGCGGCCGGTGTTGCCGGGGTCAGCTCTGGCGGCAGGCCTGCGAGGGCAACATTGGCATCGGCATTTTCAGCGATCTGCTTGCCGACCAGCTTGCGCTGCCGGTCCGTCAGGGCGGAGTGGCCGCTGCGTTCAAGCTTCGGCTTGAGATAGGAGAGGCGCACATCCTCGGGCTTCAGCGTCTGTGCCCGTCCCTGTCCTTCCCGCGCGGCCAGAAGACGCGACGCCTTGGCGCTTTGGGCGCGTTCCGGTGACCGGAAGGCCGGGTTTACCGCCAGAAGCGCGCTGCCCGAAGCAGCAAGATGCGGCCTGGAGACTGTCGCCGAAATGATGGGCGATGATGCAATCGTGGCGATCGCACCCCCTGTGACAAGCAGGACGGCGGATGCTGCCACCAATCGGAACAAACGGCTTTTATGGCCGCCACGAATGGACGAATGTCTGGTTTTTCTCGACGTCACGAGCCACACTTCCTACGCAATACTCAAAGATGGTGTGTCTGTTTTCAGCCGGCAAATTAATGCACTCAGGGTAAATTTTTCATTACCCCGGCTTTCGCAGGCGTGTTTTTTCGTCAGAGCAGGTTTTTCACAGAAACACCGGGGAACTTTGAAACCAGATTTTGCGTTAGGGCGTTCGGTTGAGGTGTGTGGCAAAAGAGCCGCGAGAAATGCCGCTGTCATGCAGATGCCTTTCGTGTGCTGAACGGCCCCCGAAAGGACCTTGACGTTCGCGTAAATTTTTTGTCTGAAATTGCCGGTATTGGCAAAAAGCGGACAAAATGCGGCCGGAAGAAAAAAGGCCTGGCGCGCAGCGCGTCGCGGGAAACATGCGGCATGAAACAACAACATTCCACCCGCCCCGAGGCTTGCGAAGGTCTCTGTTTCCGTTCAATATCCGCCCGACCGGTCCTGGTGCCGGTCAATTTCAGATTGCCAATTTCATAGCAAGCTGCGGACCGGTTTGACAAGTTTGGCCTGCTTTTCTCCGGTTGGCCCGCATTGATCGGTTTTCGGCCATGAGGCCTCGACTTGGTTGAGAATTTTCATCTCTACGCCACGCTGGCAATTATCGCCGGAACGATTGTTTTCTATGCACTCGACCGCTTTCCCGTCGAGAGTATCGCGCTTGCCTCGATCTCGCTGCTGCTGGTGCTGTTCGGCACGTTTCCCTATCAGCCGGAAACCGGCAGCGCGGTTTCGATTGAAGCCCTGCTTTCCGGCTTCGCCTCACCGGCACTGGTCACCGTTCTGGCCCTGCTGATCGTTGGCAAGGGGCTGTTTGCCACCGATGCGCTTGAAGGTCTCACCAACCGGATCGGCCGGATGTATGGCGGCAATCCGCGGCTCTCCATCGCCATCATTCTTGTCGTTGCGGGGGTGACGTCGGCATTCCTGAACAATACGCCGGTGGTTGTCATCTTCATTCCGGTGCTGACGTCGCTTGCGGCCCGTTTCCGCCTTCCGGCCTATCAGATCTTCATGCCGCTTTCCTTCATCACCATTTTCGGTGGCATGACGACGATGATCGGCTCGTCCACCAACCTGATCGCCGCCGGCATGGCGGCGCGGGAGGGGCTGGATATCGGTTTCTTCGATATTACCGGCATGGGGCTGATACTGGCGGGGATCGGCTATCTCTATGTTCTGTTCATTCTGCCCCGGATTCTCGACAGCGAACGTTCGGAGGAAAAATCCGGCCTTCAAAGTTCAGGCACGCAGTTTCTGGGCGAGATCGTCCTGCAGTCGTCCAGCCGTTTTGCCGGCGACAGTGCGCGCTCGGGGTTCTTTCCCAACCTCACCCCTATGTCGCTGCACGCGCTGATCCGCAACGGCCGGGTTCTGTTGCCGCCCTATGATGACGGGCTCACCCTTGAGCCGGGCGACCGGCTGCAGATGACCGGCACGCGCAAGGCCTTCATGGACATGCTTGCCAAGGGCGAGATCAGCCTTTCCGAGCCGCCGGATGGCACCGTGCCGGCGCGTGAGCGCAAGGTCGGGCCGCATTATCACCTTGCCGAGGCCGTGATTGCGCCGGGTTCACTGTTCGAGGGGAGAACGGTGCGTTTCAGCGGCATTCAGCAGCGCTTCCACGTCACGATCTTCGGGGTCAGGCGTAAAAGCCGGATGGCGCGCACGCCGCTTTCACAGCTGCGGTTCGAGGCCGGTGATACGCTTCTGATCGGCGGCAATGAAGATGACGTCATGTCGATGCGGGGTAATCACGATCTTCTGCTGCTCGAACATTCGGCTGAAAGCGTTCCGCCGCGCGACAAGTCGCTGATTGCCAGCGTCATTTTCGGCGGCATTGTGGCGCTGTCGGCGACCGGGCTTTCGCCGATGGTGGTCAATTCGGTGGTCGGCGCGCTGCTGATGATTGTTTTCGGCTGTCTGACCTTTCAACAGGCCGCCCGCGCCTTCGATCGCCAGATTTTCCTGCTTGTCGGCGCTTCCATTGCCATGGCAACCGCGCTGGAGGCGACAGGCGGCGCGCGCCTGATTGCCGAAGGCATCGTGGGGCTGGGCGGCGGCTCGTCGGCGCCGGTGGTTCTGGCCCTGCTGTTCATCGCGGTGGCGCTGTTGACCAACCTTTTGTCGAACAATGCGACATCGGCGCTGTTCATTCCGATTTCACTGGACATGGCGCGCCGGATCGGGGCGCCGCCGGAGGTGTTTGCCGCTGCCGTCATCTATGCCGCCAACTGCTCGTTCGCGACGCCGATTGCCTATCAGACCAACCTCATGGTCATGGGGCCGGGGCATTACGGCTTTCGCGATTTCCTGCGCGCCGGTCTTCCGCTGATCGCGCTCATTACCATCGTCTTTTCGCTGCTGGCGCCGTGGTATTACAATCTCTGACGCGCCGGTTCAGCCGGTGGCGTCGCGATAGTCGAGACCAATGTCGAGAACCGGGGCGGAATGTGTCAGCCAGCCGATGGAGATCAGATCGACACCGGCCTTTGCGACATCACCTGCCGTTTCCGGCGTGATCCCGCCGGAGGCTTCGGTGATGGCGCGGCCGGAAACAATTTCAACGGCGCGGCGCAGCGTCTCGGGGGACATATTGTCAAGGAGGACCGCATCGACGCCTTCGGCCATGGCTTCCTCAAGTTGGGCGAGCGTGTCGACCTCGACCTCGATCTTCACCATATGGCCGGCGTTCTCCTTCGCGCGGCGGATCGCGGTGGCAATGCTGCCGGCAATGGCGATGTGATTGTCCTTGATAAGCACGGCATCGGCGAGCGAAAAACGGTGATTGCCGCCGCCGCCGGCCCGCACGGCATATTTCTCCAGCGCCCTGAGCCCCGGCGTCGTCTTGCGGGTGCAGACGATTGCCGCGCCCGTGCCGGCAACCGCCCTGACCACGCCTGCCGTGACCGTGGCGATGCCGGAGAGATGGCCGAGAAAATTGAGCGCGGTGCGCTCGCCGGTCAATAATGCGCGCGACGGACCGGTCACGGTCGCGATGATATCGCCGGCCGCAATGGCGGTGCCGTCGTCTGCGTGCCGGGTCAGGCGGATCGATGGATCGACGAGCGTGAAAGCGAGCTCTGCGGCATCGAGCCCGGCGACCACGCCCGGCTTTCTGGCGGCCATGACCACCGAGGAGTGATGGTCCGGCGGAATGACCGCATCGGCGGTGATATCGCCGGCAAGGCCGAGGTCTTCTTCAAGCGCACGACGAACGGCAGGTTCGATGACGAGGCGGGGCAGGGATTGCATGTCAGGCGCTCCGGGCGAGTGAATGGCGGATCGGGTGTGCGCCGGAAATGGTCCCGGCGGCCGTGAAAATGTCATCAAGGGTCATGGTCTGCCGGCGCGGGTGCGCGTTTTTGTCCGGAAAATCGCTGCGGGCGTGGGCGCCGCGCGATTCCGTGCGCAAGGCCGCGAAAACGGCGATTGAAAGCGCCACAACGGCCGGATCGGCGTCGGGTCCGGTGTTTTGCGCGAGCGGCAGAAGCGCTGTGACGGCCGTTGCAAGCGCGGGGCCGTTGCGGATCACCCCCAGATGGCGGGAGATGATCGAACGCACCCGGTCCGTTTGGGCGGCCGGCGGCACGGCCGCGGTAATCGAAGGAGCTGTGGTAATGCCGGGGCGGGCGGCGATATTACGTGCGGCGGCCAGGCCTGCCGCTGCGGCTTCCAGCAGCGAATTGCTGGCAAGACGGTTGGCGCCATGCAGGCCCGTGGCTGCGCATTCGCCGACGGCCCACAGGCCTGAAACGGTGGTGCGGGCATCGATATCGGTGGCGATGCCGCCCATGTGATAATGCTCGGCGGGACGGACTGGGATGCGATCTGTCGCCGGGTCGATCCCTGCGCGCGCGCAGATCTTGGTAATGGCCGGAAAGCGTGTGGCAAAGCGGGCCCGAAGTGCGGGCGGTGCATCGAGAAAGACCTGTCGGCCACGGGCCATTTCTGCGGCAATCGCACGGGCGACAACATCGCGGGGCGCCAGTTCGGCGCTCGGTGTTCCGGCAAGAAAGCGCTCATTCCTGTCGTTGACAAGGATTGCGCCCTCGCCACGGACAGCCTCGCTGATCAGCGGCAGAGGTCTTGTCGCGGTGGCAAGGGCCGTCGGATGGAACTGCACGAATTCCATATCGGAAAGGGCGGCGCCCGCACGGGCGGCCAGCATCACGCCCTGTCCGAAATTCCCGGCCGGGTTGGTCGAGGCATGATAAAGCCCGCCAATGCCGCCGGTTGCCAGCACGACGCGGCCCGTTTCGATGGGTAAAGCCCGATCGTTGCGGACACAGAGAAGACCGCGCACGCTGTTGTCCTCAACCAGCAGGCGGCGAACCTCGGTGCCGGACATCACGGTGACGGAGGGCGTGGCGGCAACCGCCTTTGCAAGGGCCGCGATAATGGCCGCACCGGATGCATCGCCGCCGGCATGCAGGATCCGGTGTCGCGAATGCGCCGCTTCAAGACCGCGCTGAAATGCGCCGTTTTCCTCGCGGTCAAAAAGAACGCCGTGGCGCTCCAGAAAGGCGATAACCTCGGGTGCTGCGGAGACAATGGCGCGGGCGGCGTTGCGATCGGAAAGGCCGTCGCCTGCGCCAAGGGTGTCTTCAAGATGCAGTTCGGGGCTGTCGTCCTCGCCCAGCGCTGCGGCAATGCCGCCCTGGGCCCAGGCACTGGAGGTTCCGGCGCCGAGATCGGCTCTGGTGATCAGCAGAACCGGCTGCGGCGCCAGCGCCAGCGCGGTGACGAGGCCGCCGATGCCGGAACCGATCACGGCGACAGGCGCGCTCATACCGCAAGCATCCGTTCAACCGCGCGCCGTGCATCATCGGTAATCGCCGGATCGACGGTCACCTCGTGGCGGTTTTCCTCAAGGGCTGCGCGGATATTGGCGAGCGAAATGCGCTTCATATGCGGACACAGATTGCAGGGGCGCACGAAATCGACCTCGGGATGCTGCACGGAAACATTGTCGCTCATCGAGCACTCCGTCAAAAGCACCACGCGTCCGGGTTTGGCGCTGCCGACATAATCCGACATGCCGGCCGTGGAGCCGGAAAAATCCGCCTCCGCGACAACCTCGGGCGGGCATTCGGGATGGGCGATGATGGTGACGCCCGGCCAGGCCGCGCGCATCTCGCGCACATCATCGGCCGTGAACAGTTCATGCACTTCACAATGGCCATGCCAGGCGATCATTTCGACATCGGTTTCGCGGGCAATATTGCGGGCCAGATATTCGTCCGGCAGCATCAGCACTTTCGGCACGCCGAGCGATTCCACCACGCGTTTGGCGTTGCCCGATGTGCAGCAGATATCCGAAGCCGCCTTCACGGCCGCCGATGTGTTCACATAGGTGACTACCGGCACGCCGGGATGGGTCTGGCGCAGAAGTGCGATGTCTGCGGGGGTAATGGAATCGGCAAGCGAACAGCCGGCGCCCACGTCGGGGATCAGGACCGTCTTTTCCGGGTTCAGCAATTTTGCGGTTTCGGCCATGAAGTGAACGCCGGCCAGCACGATCACGTCAGCCTCGACCCGGGTTGCCTCGCGGGCAAGCGCCAGACTGTCCCCGACGATATCGGCGACGCCGTGAAAGATCTCGGGGGTCTGGTAGTTATGCGCCAGAACGACGGCATTGCGTTCGCTCTTCAACCGCAAAATGGCTTCAATGTCATCTTCGAAGCTCAGCCATTCGGCTTTTGGAATCACATGGGAAACGCGCTCATAGAGAGCGGCGGAGAGGGGAGCGTTCATCTGCATTTCCTCCTTGCGGTCGGATATCGGCTCCGACGATCTATTATACTCATTTAGAGTATATATATAGCGGAGTCATAATCTCATGCCCTGGCAATGTCAAATCGCCCTTGCCGTCGATGCCTGTTCTGTTTCGGCGGAGCGGGGGAGGTGCAGCGTTTGGCGACTGCGAAGATGACCGATTACGTCGGCTGTTTTGCAGCCGGAATGCGGCCTTTGATATCAGTTGCGCGCAGAGGTTCATGGTTCCGCGAGCGTGCTACGGATGCCGTGCGCGGTTCTGGCTGTTCTGGTTATGAGGTCTTCGGAGGGTGGCGCGTTATGCCATCCGTGCCCGTTGCCGGTTCTTCCGGTGGCTTACATGCGCGCAACCGGCAGCCGTGAACCGGCGAGCGCGCGTTCGGTCAGGATCGCATGGCGGTAGCGGTAAAGCCGGGCCGGGCGTCCACCGGTCTCGCTCGTCGTCTCGCCGGTTTCCTCAATCAGCTGCTGCTGGTCGATCTGGCGGCGGAAATTGGGTTTGTGCAGCGTCAGCCCGGCCAGCGCCTCGACGCCTTTTTGAAGCTGGAGCAGGGTGAAGCTTTCCGGCGTCAGCTCGAAAATCACCGGCCGGTACTTGATCTTGGCGCGCAGGCGGGCAATGGCCGTGGCGAGGATGCGGCGGTGGTCGCCGGCCATCGGCTTGCCGAACCAAAACGCGGGCGCAAGCCCCGCTTCGGCAATCAGCCCGGCCTCGTACATCAGCTCATAGCGCTGCAGCACCAGTTCTTCGTTCCAGGCCATGTCGTCGAGACCAAATGCGTAGGCGATGCGGTGCAGGCGATGCGCCCGTCCGGGACGGTCGCTCATGCCCCACTGGGTCAGCATGTCGGTGATCTTCTCGAGGATTTCGGGTCTGCCGCCGCGCAGGTCCTCCCATGGAAAATAGGTGTACCAGTCTTTCCACAAAGGCCGTCCGCCGCCCGGCGGCGCCTGCTCGCGCACAAGCCCCAGATAGCTGATCGAAATGGTCCGCAGGTCATCCGGGCCGCGGTCGCGGTCGGCGAAGGTGTAGAGCTGTTCGAGGTAGCCGACGGGGTGGCCGGTCTGGCTTTCCACCCACGAGCGCAATCCGGCCTGCAGGCTGCGGTGGTCGCTTTCGAACGGTCCCGAAGGCAGGGCAGCGCCGGTGCGCACGGTCATGACGCGCGGCACGTCATCCGTCAGTGCGGTCAAAACGGCAATCAGTTCGGGGTGGACGAGAGCCTCGGTCACGGTCGCTTCGCTCTTTCTCATGTATAAAGGGCGGTAGCACCAAATGCCTTTTGCGCCAAGAAAAAGCGCGCGGTTATTTTGTCCCGGGCAGGAAGCGCGCCCGCACCCGTTCATCGACCGCGTCGCTGTGTTCGGCGTCAAACCAGCGCGCGTCGTGCACTTCCAGAAGGTTTGGCGTCAATGTGCCCGAAACGAACGCGGCGAAGCGGATATCGAGATGATAGTGTTCCGGTTCGCCCTTCCTGCTGTTTTCCGGAATACGGTGCAGATCGAGGCTGACGGGCATCTCATCCGGGGCAAGTTCGGCGATCAGGCCGGTTTCCTCCCGGCATTCGCGGCAGGCAGCCTCCGCCGGCGTTTCGCCGGGGTCCAGATGACCGCCGGTCTGGAACCACTTGCCCGTCGCCCTGTGATGGATCAGCGCAATGCGCGCGGCGTCCGGCGAAAATGCAAACAACGAAGCCGTTGCGTGCACCGGAAAGGTGTGGCGGCTCGCATAGTCGACGGCGTCGTGCACAAAGGCGCTGTAGCGGGTGGAAAAGCGGGCGTCATAGGCGGCTATAACGGATTTTACAGTATTGTCCTGTTTCATGTTGCCTCTCCCGCCCTGTTCCGGTTTGACGAATGACAATAAACCGCGAACCTCTGCTTTCATAGCGAACCGGCGGGTCACCCTGTGGACAGTAATCTTGTGTAATCCAGACCCGTGTTGCGAGACATAGCATTGCGCGGAAGCTGCCTTAATTTGCCATTTTTGTCGTATTTCGCAAAGTTATAGCGATTTCATTGCGGTGTGACGATTTGCGATATGTCCGGTCTTTTGTTTTTTGATTGCATGGTCAAGAAAAAGCGCTAGTCTCGCCACAAGTGTGACATCTGCGGTTGGGGCAGATGAGCACGGGTCTTGATGACGTTGCGCTGTCCATAGCGGGCCGGACGTTGAGAAGGGTCTCCTGCACGACAGAACAGACTGATGACTGGCATTGCCGGAGACATTCTGCAGATCATGACGGGCCTTGCCCGTTTCAAAGGCTGATTTCACTTCAACAAGGGGAAAATGATGAAGAAACTGAAAGCTTTGGCTCTCGCTACGAGCGTCTTTGTCGCGCTTGGCGGTGCTGCCAGCGCCAAGACGCTCGTCTACTGCTCGGAAGGTTCGCCGGAAGGCTTCGATCCTGCGCCATACACATCCGGCACCACCTTCGATGCCGCCTCGCGCACGGTCTATAACCGTCTTGCCGAATTCAAGCACGGCTCCACCGAAGTCGAGCCCGGTCTTGCCGAAAGCTGGGATGTTTCCGACGACGGCCTGGAATACACCTTCCATCTGCGCCCGGGCGTCAAGTTCCAGACGACCGACTATTTCACGCCCACGCGTGAGATGAATGCCGACGACGTCATCTTTTCCTTCATGCGCCAGATGGATGAATCCAGCCCCTGGTATCAGTATGCGCCGGGCATTTCCTGGGAATATTTCAACGGCATGTCGATGCCCGAGCTCATCAAGAGCATCGACAAGGTCGACGACATGACGGTGAAGTTCGTGCTGAACCGCCCGGAAGCGCCGATGATTGCGAACCTGGCCATGGACTTCGCCTCCATCGTTTCCAAGGAATATGCCGATCAGCTTGAAGCCGATGGCTCGATGGAGCAGTTCAACCAGAAGCCGGTCGGTACGGGTCCGTTCACCTATGTTGCCTATCAGCAGGATGCCGTCATCCGCTACAAGGCCAACCCGGACTATTTCAAGGGCCAGCAGGCGATCGACAACCTGATCTTCGCCATCACCACGGATGCCGCCGTGCGTCGCCAGAAGCTTGAAGCCGGCGAATGCCAGATCATGCCTTATCCGGCGCCGGCAGACATCGAAGCGTTGCAGGAAAACGATGACCTGACGGTGATGGAGAAGGAAGGCCTGAACGTCGGCTACCTCGCCTACAACACCAAGATGGCGCCGTTCGACAATCCGAAGGTCCGCAAGGCGCTGAACATGGCGATCGACAAGCAGGCCATTCTGGAATCGGTGTTCCAGGGCGCCGGTGAAGTGGCCAAGAACCCGATCCCGCCGACCATGTGGTCGTATAATGACGACGTTCAGGACGATCCCTACGATCCGGAAGCCTCAAAGGCGATGCTGGAAGAAGAAGGCGTCACCGATCTCTCGATGAAGATCTGGGCAATGCCGGTTCAGCGTCCGTATAACCCGAACGCCCGTCGTATGGCCGAACTGATGCAGGCTGACCTCGACAAGGTCGGCGTCGATGTCGAGATCGTTTCCTATGAGTGGGGCGAATATCTGGCCCGTTCGTCTGCCGAAGACCGCGACGGTGCGGTTCTGCTCGGCTGGACCGGTGATAATGGTGACCCGGACAACTTCCTTGCCGTTCTGCTCGGTTGCGATGCTGTCGGCGGTTCGAACCGTTCGCAGTGGTGCTACCAGCCGTTCGAGGACCTGATCCAGAAGGCCAAGGTCACCTCGGATACCGAAGAACGGACCGAGCTCTACAAGCAGGCTCAGGTGATCTTCAAGGAACAGGCGCCGTGGAACACGATCGCCCACTCCAAGGTGTTCATGCCGATGACGACTTCGGTTGAAGGGTTCGTCATGGATCCGCTCGGCTACCACCGCTTCGACGACGTCGACATCACCGAATAACAAGAACGACATTCAGCATTGGGGCCGGCTTGTCCGGCCCCTTCGCAATGAAGGCGTAATCGCATTATGCTCAGATTTCTTTTCAGCAAACTGCTGCTGATCATTCCGACCTTTATCGGAATTACGATCGTTGCCTTTGGCTTTGTGCGTGTCCTGCCCGGCGATCCCGTGCTGCTTCTGGCCGGCGAGCGCGGCATGGACCCCGACCGCTATCAGGCGCTTCTTCACCAGTTCGGCTATGACCGCCCGGTCGTCATTCAGTATCTCGACTATGTGTGGGGCCTGCTGCATGGCGATTTCGGCATCTCGATTGCCACCAAGCAGCCGGTCTTCAGGGAGTTCCTGAACCTGTTTCCGGCAACCGCCGAACTTGGCCTGTGCGCGATGATCCTGGCGGTTGCCATCGGCATACCCGCCGGCATCCTGTCTGCGGTAAAGCGCGGATCGGTCTTCGACCAGGCCACGATGGGTATCGCGCTCACCGGCTATTCGATGCCGATCTTCTGGTGGGGGCTGCTGCTCATTATCCTGTTTTCCGGCATTCTGGGGTGGACGCCTGTCTCGGGGCGTATTTCGCTTCTCTACTATTTCCCCTCCGTCACCGGTTTCATGACCATCGACTCGTTGCTGTCGGGGGAAAAGGGGGCGTTTACCTCCGCGCTGTCCCACCTCATCCTGCCGTCGATCGTGCTGGCCACCATCCCGCTTGCGGTGATTGCGCGGCAGACGCGCTCTGCCATGCTGGAAGTGCTGGGCGAGGATTATGTGCGCACCGCCCGGGCCAAGGGGCTGGCAAACAAACGTGTTATCGGCGTTCATGCGCTCAGAAACGCCATGATCCCGGTTATCACGACCATTGGTCTGCAAATCGGCATGCTGATGGCGGGTGCTATTCTGACGGAAACGATCTTTTCGTGGCCGGGGATCGGCAAGTGGATGATCGATTCGATTTCGCGGCGCGACTATCCGGTGGTGCAGGGCGGGCTGGTGCTGATCGCCGGTCTGGTCATGCTCGTCAATCTGGTTGTCGATCTGCTTTACGGTCTCATCAACCCGCGTATCCGCCACCAGTAGGAGCTCAGCCATGTCAGACAACACGCTGGGCCAACCGGCCCGACAGAAAAATATCCGCCTGCAGATGCTCTCCGAATTCTGGCACTATTTCAGCCAGAACAAGGGGGCGGTCGTCGGACTTTGCATCATCGTGGCGCTGGTTCTGGTGGCCATTTTCGCCCCGCTGATTGCCCCGCACAATCCCGACCAGCAATATCGCGACATGTTCCTCACACCGCCGTTCTGGCAGGAGGGCGGCACGCTTTCCTTCCCGCTTGGCACCGATGCCGTCGGCCGCGATATTCTCTCGCGTCTGATTTTCGGTTCGCGCTATTCGCTGGCCATCGGCATGATCGTGGTGTCCATTGCGCTGCTGCTCGGCATCACGCTTGGCCTTCTCGCCGGGTTCTTCCGCGGCTGGGTCGATGTTGCGATCATGCGCGTCATGGACGTGATCCTGGCGTTCCCGCCGCTTCTTCTGGCGCTGGTGCTGGTTGCCGTTCTCGGTCCGGGCCTGTTTAACGCGATGATCGCGATTGCGCTGGTGTTGCAGCCCCATTTTGCCCGTCTGACCCGCGCTGCGGTGATGGCCGAGGCACGGCGTGAATATGTGATTTCGGCCCGTGTTGCAGGTGCGCGCAATCTGCGCCTGATGTTCAAGACCATTCTGCCGAACTGCCTTGCGCCGCTGATCGTTCAGGCGACGCTTTCGTTTTCGAACGCCATTCTGGAAGCGGCAGCCCTTGGCTTTCTCGGCATGGGTGCGCAGCCGCCGACACCGGAATGGGGCACGATGCTGGCCGAGGCGCGCGAGTTTATCCTGCGTGCATGGTGGGTCGTGACCTTCCCCGGCCTTGCCATCCTGATTACCGTGCTTGCCATCAACCTTGTCGGTGACGGGCTGCGCGATGCCCTCGATCCCAAGCTGAAGCGGAGTTAAGCCCATGCCGCTACTGGATGTTCAAAATCTTTCGGTCAGCTTTCCCACGGCAAACGGCCAGTCCACGGTCCTGCACAAGGCGTCCTATACAGTCGACGCGGGCGAGGTTCTGGCCATCGTCGGCGAAAGCGGCTCGGGTAAATCCGTCGCCATGCTCGCCGTCATGGGCCTGCTGCCGCCGACGGCAACGGTCACGGCCGATCGCATCGCCTTCGAGGGGCGCGATATCTCGCACCTTTCGGCAAAGGACCGTCGCAGGATCATCGGCAAGGATATTTCGATGATCTTTCAGGAGCCGATTGCCAGCCTCAATCCGTGCTTTACCGCCGGTTTTCAGATTGACGAGGTTCTCAAACAGCATACCGATCTCGACAAGAAGGCCCGCCATGCGCGCGCGCTCGAGCTTTTGAACGATGTCGGCATGCCGAACCCGGAAGATCGACTGAAAGCCTATCCGCATCAGATGTCGGGCGGTCAATGCCAGCGCATCATGATCGCGATTGCCATGGCCTGCTCGCCGAAGCTGCTGATTGCCGACGAACCGACAACCGCGCTCGACGTGACGATCCAGAAGCAGATCCTCGATCTGCTTGCGCGCCTGCAGGCCGAAACCGGCATGGCCCTGATCATGATCACCCACGACATGGGTGTTGTCGCCGAAACCGCCGACCGTGTGATCGTGCAGTATCAGGGCCGCAAGATGGAGGAGGCCGATGTGCTTACCCTGTTTGAAAATCCTGCACACGCCTACACCAGAGCCCTGCTTTCCGCGCTTCCCGAAAACGCCACCGGCGACCGGTTGCCGACGATCGATTATGCGGCGGACTACACGGGAGAACAGGCATGAGTGATATCGTTGCTGCGGGCAGAAACATCGTCCGCGATTACATCGTGCCGGGCGGGATGTTCCACAAGGCCCGCACCGTCAGAGCGCTGAAGGGCATCGATTTTTCGGTCGAGCGCGGCAAGACGCTGGCGCTGGTCGGCGAATCCGGCTGTGGCAAGTCCACGCTTGCCCGGATCATCACCATGATCGACGCCCAGACCGACGGCACGCTCGAGATCGGCGGTCAGTCCATCGACATCAACAAGCACCGGCCGACGGCCGAGATGCGCCGCAAGGTGCAAATCGTGTTCCAGAACCCCTATGGCTCGCTCAATCCGCGCCAGAAGGTCGGCGATGTGCTGATGGAGCCGCTGCTTCTCAATACCGACATGAGTGCCGCCGACCGCCGCGACAAGGCGCATGACCTCCTGAAGAAGGTCGGCCTTGGCCCGGAGCATTTCGAACGCTATCCGCACATGTTTTCCGGCGGCCAGCGTCAGCGTATCGCCATCGCCCGCGCGCTGATCCTCAATCCAAGCCTGCTTGTGCTGGACGAACCGGTCTCCGCGCTCGATCTTTCGGTGCAGGCGCAGATCCTCAACCTTTTGGCCGACCTGCAGGACGAGTTCAACCTCACCTATGTGTTCGTCAGTCACGACCTTTCGGTGGTGCGTTATATCTGCGACGAGATCATGGTGATGTATTTCGGCGAGGTGGTGGAGCGCGGTACGCGCGATCAGGTGTTCACCGATCCGCAGCACGAATATACGCAGACGCTGTTCAAGGCGACGCCACGGGCCGATGTCGACAGCATCCGCGCCCGTCTGGCAGCCAAACAGGCGAAGACGCAGTCTTCGGCAGGCTGAAACAGCGGCGGCCCCTTCACGAGGGGCCACGACTCCCGGCGTGTTCCGGTCATGGAGCCGGACGTTGTCCCGGTTGCCTTCTTCTCAAGGCATGCCCGGGCCTTGTGCATATCACCCGATTTTCCTTCTGTACACGGTGCGCGCCCGGATTGCTTCCGGGCGTGTTGTCGTTTGGTGCGGCGATGGTGGGACGTCGCCGACGAAGTGACTTTGCCGGCGCGCGCACCGCCCTCTTTTCATTGAGAATACGGTTTGTCGCTGTTCCATCAGGCGTCGCGTCCAGGCGACTGAAATTATCGAACTGAAACGATACAGTTTTCCAGATAACGTGTTTGCCATCCTGTTGCGATGTCGGGTTTTGCCCGATATCGGTGGAGTCTGACCTATGCTCAGAGTTTACTGATATCTCGATATAAAAGCGGTTTGAATGCAGAAAAAATGCGAAATAAGCATGTTTTTCTTTTGAGCCATGCGAGAATGTGTTAGGCGATGGGAGCAGGAGGATGCGCGTCAGAACAATCTGCAACGATACGGATTGGCCAGACTGATGTGCGGCACGCTAGGAACGGGAACACATCATGAAATACGGTTTTTTTGACGATCAGGCGCGCGAATACGTCATTACGCGACCGGATACGCCCTATCCGTGGATCAACTATATCGGCTGCGAAGGATATTTCGGCATTCTGTCGGCAACCGGTGGCGGCTATTCCTATTATCGTGACGCGCGGCTGAGGCGCATTACCCGCGGCCGTTACAACAATGTGCCTTACGACAATGGCGGGCGGTATGTGTATGTCCGCGACAATACGGATGGCGATGTCTGGTCGCCCTCGTGGATGCCGACCCAGTCGGAGGTGGAGGATTTCTCCTGCCGCCACGGCATGGGCTATTCCACCATCGGCTCCAAGCGAAACGGCATCCGCGTTTCCAACCGCTACTTTGTGCCGCTCGGCGAAACGCTGGAAATCTGGCAGCTGACCGTCACCAATGAGCGTCTCGTTCCCGCCGATCTGTCGCTGTTCTCCTCGGTCGAGTTCTGCCTGTGGGATGCGCTCGACGATCAGAGCAATTTCCAGCGCAATCTCTCGACCGGACAGGTCGAGGTTGAGGACGAGGTCATCTTCCACAAGACGGAGTATCGCGAGCGGCGCAATCATTTTGCCTGGTTCGCCTGTTCGGAAGCGCTTGCCGGTTACGACACCAGCCGCGAGGAATTCCTCGGCCCCTGGCGCGGCTGGGACAAGCCGGCCGCCGTTACCGAGGGCCGATCGCGGAACTCCGAAGCGCATGGCTGGTCGCCGATGGGTTCGCATCATGTGAAGATGACGCTTCAGCCCGGCGAGACCCGTCAGGTGATTTTCGTTCTTGGCTATCACGAGAATGACAGGGACGAAAAATTCGACCCGCCCGGTTCGCAGCGCGTCAATAAATCGACGGTGATGCCGATCATCGAGAAGTACCGCAAGGTCGAGAATGTCGAGGCTGCCTTTGCGGCGCTGGCCAAACACTGGGACGATCTTCTCGGTGTCTATCAGGTGTCCTCGCCTGACGAACATGCCGACCGCATGGTCAATATCTGGAATGCCTATCAGTGCATGGCGACCTTCAACATGTCGCGCTCGGCGTCCTCGTTTGAAAGCGGCATCGGCCGGGGTCTCGGCTTCCGCGATTCCAACCAGGACCTGCTCGGCTTCGTGCATATGGTGCCCGCGCGCGCCCGTGAACGTATTCTCGATATCGCCGCAACCCAGCTTGCCACCGGCGGTGCGTATCATCAGTATCAGCCGCTGACGAAAAAGGGCAATAACGACATCGGCGGCGATTTCAACGATGACCCGCACTGGCTGATTATCGGTGTCGCGGCCTATCTGAAGGAAACCGGCGATTTCTCCATTCTTGAGGAACCGGTGGCCTTCGACACCACGCCGGGCACGGAAGAACCGCTTTACGCGCATCTTCAGCGCTCCATGCAGTATGCGCTTGACCGGATCGGCCCGCACGGCCTGCCGCTGATCGGCCGTGCCGACTGGAACGACTGCCTGAACCTCAACTGCTTTTCCGACACGCCCGGCGAAAGCTTCCAGACCACCACCAGCAAGGACGGCAAAGTTGCCGAATCGGTCTTCATCGCCGGGCTGATGGTTCTCTCAGCCCGCGAGCTTTCCGATATCGCAAAGGAAAGCGGCCGCAGTGACGACGCCGAACGCTATGCGAAAGTGGCAGCCGATATGGACGCCACGATCCTCGAACATGGCTGGGACGGCGAATGGTTCCTGCGCGCCTATGACGATTTCGGCCGTCCCGTCGGTTCGAAGGAAAATGAGGAAGGCAAGATCTTCATCGAGAGCCAGGGCTTCTGCGTGCTGGCCGGTGTCGGCGTCGAAGACGGCAAGGCCCGCAAGGCACTCGATTCGGTCGCAAAACACCTGGCAACGCCGCACGGCATCGTCGTGCTGCAGCCGGCCTATACCAGATACTATATCGAATACGGTGAGATCTCGACCTATCCGCCGGGTTACAAGGAAAATGCCGGCATTTTCTGCCACAACAATCCGTGGGTGGTGATTGCCGAAACCGTGCTGGGCAATGGCGATGCGGCGTTTGATTATTACACCCGCATCAACCCTTCGGCGCGCGAGGGCATTTCCGATACGCACCGGTTGGAACCTTACGTCTATTCGCAGATGATTGCCGGCCGCGATGCGACCCGTTTTGGCGAGGCGAAGAACTCCTGGCTGACGGGAACGGCCGCCTGGAATTACTATGCCATCACCCAGTTCATCTTCGGCATACGTCCGGAATATGAGGGCCTGCGCGTGGCGCCGGTGATTCCGGAGCGCTGGAACGGCTTTTCGGTCAAGCGCACATGGCGCGGCGTGACCTACGATATCACCGTTACCCGCAAGGGGCCCGGCAATTCCGTTGCACTGACCGTCGATGGTGTGGCGATAGACGGCAACCTGATCGCGTCACCGGCTGAAGGCGTGACGGCGGTCAAGGTCGAGGCTGTCATCGGCTAAAGAGGCTTCATGGCACCGCAGCGCCGGATGATCGCGGGTTTATCTTCTTCCCGCAAACACCTGAGCCCGCTTTCTTGCCGATGCAGGTCTGCGGGCTCTTTTTGTTGACTGCCCTAAGGCAGCGGCGGTTCACGGGTGCTTTTGCTAAAACCCGCTGCTCCGAAGTGTGCGTGCTATCTGCCGGCGTCCTGATCCTTGTCGGCTAGCAGTCCCGCTGCAAGCGTGGAAAAGGCTTCGATGGCCTTGGGCAAGGTCTGTTCCGGGGCGTTGCTGGCCGCAATCCATGAGGCGGCGTTCAGCGCTGCGCCGGCGAGAAGCCGCGCGGCGGCTTCTGCATCCACGGGCTTCACGATACCGTTGACGATGAGGCTTTCGATGGCCTTTCGGGTTTCCTCGAGGCAGGCGTTCTGGCTCGGCCATTGCGACGGGTCGCCCAGAAAAGCCGGACCATCAAGAAGCACGATGCGCTGCACCTCGGGTTCGAGCGCCATTTCAATATAGGCAATGCCTTCCGTCAGCATCGCATCCCATTCATTCTCGGCTTTGGCGGCCTGCTTTCGCGCTTCTGTCGCCATTTCAGTATCGATCTGATGCACAACCGCTGCCAGCAGGCCGCGCTTGTCACCGAAATTGTGATAGAGCGCGCCGCGTGTGAGCCCGGCTTCGGCCGTCAGTTCGTCCATGGAGGCGGCGGCATAGCCCTTTTCGGCAAAGGCCTTGCGGGCGGCGGAAATCAGGCGCGCGCGGTTGGCCTCCATTTTCTCGGCTCGGATTCCGGCCATGAGATACTCCATTTTATATACGTGACGTATGTGAGCTGACATACATCGCGTATGCGAATAAATGACATACGCGGCGTATATCACATTAACGGCGCCGGGCGAAGAACCAAACCATCAGGCCGCTTCCGTCCGGTGTTCATGCTAAAAGGAGTTTTTCAATGGCAAAACGCGATGCCGTCTATCCCGCCGATCAGGATCGTCATGCACTCTATGACGCGCATGGCTATTCCTCGGCCGTTCGCACCGGCAACCTGCTCTTTGCATCAGGCCATGTCGGCAGCCGGCAGGATGGATCGCCTGAGCCGGATTTTGCGGCACAGGTGCGCCTTGCCTTCACCAATCTCGAGAACACGCTGAAGGCCGCCGGCTGCGATTTTGACGATATTATCGACGTGACAAGCTTTCATACCGATCCGGAGCGCCAGCTTGAGACCGTTCTTGCGATCAAGAGCGAGCGCTTTCCGGCAAAACCGTTTCCGACATGGACGGCCCTTGGCGTGACCTGGCTTGCCGGTTTTGATTTCGAAATCAAGGTTGTCGCCCGCATACCGGATGCTGCCTGACGCCTTGCTGCTCCAAAAGAGCGGGAAGCGGAAAATGAAAACGCCCGCAGCCGTTCTGCGGGCGTTTGTCATCAAATACCGAAACGAAATGTCAGGCGTTCGCGCTCTTTTCGAGGAATTCCTCGGCGAGCGCCTTGTACCACTTGCCGGAATTCTTCAGCGTGCGTTCCTGGGTCTCGTAATCGACGTAGATGAGGCCGAAGCGCATGTTGTAGCCTTCGGCCCATTCGAAATTGTCCATCAGGCTCCAGGCGTAATAGCCCTTCAGCGGAATACCGGCTTCGACCAGATCGGCGGCAATCGAAATGTGGTCGGACAGATATTCGGTGCGCGGCGCGTCGTCGACGATCCCGTTGACGGGAGCCATATTGTAGCAGGCGCCGTTTTCGGTGATGTACATTTCGGGCAGGTCGTAGCGCTGATAGACCTGTTCGGTCAGCATTTTCATACCCGGCGCGTAGGTTTCCCAGCCGATATCGGTGATGACATTGTTGACCGGCGCACCGGTGCTGACGGCGGGATATTCCGCACCTGACGCACTGTCGTCGGCAACACGGTCGGGCTTGTAATAGTTCAGGCCCCACCAGTCGAGATTCTGGCTGATAAGGGCGAGATCACCGTCTTCGATCACCGGCATCCGGTCGCCCAGCGCCGCCATGAAGCCGTCCGGATAGGCGCCCTTGAAGATCGGGTCGAGGAAGACGCCATTGTTGAACTGGAAGCTGCGTTCGGCAGCCGCGTGATCGGCCTCCGTCTCGCTGACGGGATAGAAGGCGTGAAGATTGAGGACGATACCGGCCTTGACGTCCGGCGCTTCCTGCCTGATGGCCTCGACGCCGAGCCCGTGGGCAAGGTTGACGGTGTGCAGGGCGGCAAGCGCTGCGTCCATGGATTTTTCGCCCGGCGCATGAATACCGTAAAGATGGCTGAGCCAGACGATGCACCAGGGTTCGTTGAAGGTCGAAACCAGATCCAGGCGATCGCCGAGGCGCTTCATCACCGTCTGGACATAGCGCTGATAGGCATAGGCCGTGGACCGCGCCGTCCAGCCGCCGTCGCCGGCAAGCGTCAGCGGCAGGTCCCAGTGGTAAAGCGTGGCATTGGTTTTCAGTCCGCGCGCCTTGCAACCGTCGATCAGGCGGTCGTAGAAATCGAGCCCTGCCTCGTTCACCGGCCCGCGGCCGTCGGGAATGATGCGCGGCCATGCAATCGAAAACCGGTAGGTCTCGACGCCGAGATCCTTCATCAGGTCAAGGTCGTCTTCCATGCGGTGGTAATGGTCGCAGGCGACATCGCCGGTATCGCGGTTGTGCACGCGCCCGGGCATATGGCTGAACGCATCCCATATGGACGGCTTGCGGCCGTCTTCGCGGGCTGCACCCTCAATCTGGTAGGAGGCGGTGGCAACGCCGAAAATGAAATCTTCCGGAAAGCGTCGTGCAAGCTGTTTCGGGTCAATCATGGTCGGTTCCTTTACATGACGATCCGGTATACGGCCGCAGCCTGTCGGCGGATCGGGTCCTGTCGTTTTTTGCAGTCTCCTCTAGTGGAGTTCAGCCTGTTTGTACATAAACGCAAACGTGAAACTGAAACGTTGCAGGATTTCCTGAAACGCCGTTGCCGATTTGCGTCAATGCCTGATTGTGGTCAAGAAAAGCGGCTGCCGCCGTGGCCTGCACGAGAGCTTTCAGGAGACAAGACAGTGCCTCCCGGGGCTTGCCGGGCCTCGGGCGGAGAGAAAGCTTTCAGCGGCGGGCTGCCGGGTCAGACATCCAGCCTGATCCACTTGCCGTCGGCGTTTGACGAAGCCACGCAGGCTTCGATGAAGGCAAGGCCGATCACGCCGTCCTCGATTGTCGGATAAACAACGTCCTCGGGCGTCTTGCCATCGCGGAATGCCCTGATGGCGCGGGCGGCTTCGCAATAGAGATTGGCAAAGCCTTCCAGATAGCCTTCCGGGTGGCCGGCGGGGATGCGCGAAACACGGGTCGCAGCCTCCAGAGCGTCGGCTCCGTTGCGCGAAAGCAGGCGTTTGGGCTCGCCGAAGGGCGTGAACCACAGATAGTTCGGGTTTTCCTGCATCCACTGGACGCCGCCCTTGGTGCCGCAGATCTTGAGCTGCAGGCCATTTTCAAAGCCGGGCGCCACCTGGCTTGCCCACAGCATGCCTTTTGGTCTTACGCCGTTCTTCTCCTTGAAACGCAGCATGATATGGGCGTTGTCATCAAGCTGGCGGCCTTCCACGAAAGTATCGAGATCGGCCGAAAGGCTCTCCAGCTCGGCGCCGGAGGCAAACAGCGCAAGATTGAGCGCATGGGTGCCGATATCGCCGATCGCGCCGCCGGCGCCCGAGCGCTTCGGGTCGGTGCGCCATTCGGCCTGTTTGGAACCTTCGCGCTCGGCCGGTTCGGTCAGCCAATCCTGCGGGTATTCGGCGTGGATCAGGCGAATATCGCCGAGATCGCCATTGGCAATCATGGCGCGGGCCTGCCGGATCATCGGATAGCCGGTGTAGTTGTGGGTCAGGATGAACAGCGCATTGGCCTTGTCGGCGGTGGCTTTCAGCGCCTTGGCGTCGGCGAGGTTCCAGGTCACCGGCTTGTCGCAAATGACATGGATGCCCTTTTCGAGAAAGGCCTTGGCCGGTTCGAAATGCATATGGTTCGGCGTGACGATCGCGACCACCTCGATGCCGTCTTCGCGCGCGGCCTCCTTTTCCGCCATCTCCTCATAGGAGCCATAGGTCCGGTCGGGATCGAGACCCAGTTCCTTGCCGGAGGCCAGCGCCTTTTCCGGTGTTGAAGACAGCGCGCCGGCGACAAAGGTAAAGTGGTCGTCGAGCCGGGAGGCCATGCGGTGCACGCCGCCGATAAAGGCCCCGGACCCGCCGCCAACCATGCCCAGCCGGATGCGGCCTGAATGGATTTCGTCTTTGCCTTCGATAGCCATTTGTTTTCTCCTCAATGTGTTGTCCGGGGCGCATACCGCTGCATGCATGTTCCGGCTTTACCGGAATGCATGAGATCCGACATGGTTCTGCCGCGCTGGTAGCTCTTGCTGACGAGTGGCTGCGGCCAGGTGGGTCAAAGATTGCCGTTCACGCGATTGCGCCCGTTCCTCTTGGCATCGTAGAGGTGCGAATCCGCAATGTCGATAAACCGTTCAAGTGTATCGGTCTTGCCCGGAACAGTGGAATAAAAACCGATGCTGATCGTCAGGCTGAAGGTCTCGCCGTCAATCCGTGCCGGGTTTTCCTCCACCTTTTTGCGTAGCTTTTCGAGAAATGCCCGGATCTGGTCCGTCTCGCCGGACAGCGTATAGGCCACGAATTCCTCGCCGCCGTAACGGGCGACGAGGTCGCCGGTTCGCCGGAAATGGTTATCCAGCAGTTCGGCCAGATGCTTGAGGCAGGCATCGCCGAAGACATGGCCCATCCTGTCGTTGATCGGCTTGAAGTGGTCGACATCGAGCATGACCGCGGTGAAACGCCGCCCACGTTCCCGGCAAAGGGCAAATTCCGCATCGCCGCGGTCGGTGAAATAGCCGCGATTGAAAAGCCCGGTCAGGCCATCGGTGATGCTGATCTCGTGCAGCTGGCTGTTGGCCCGGTTGAGCGCGCGGTTGAGCGAGCGCAGCTTGCGGACCCAGTAGAGAAACAGCACCAGCACAACGATACCGACCGAGGTCACGGCCAGCAGAAGGCGGTAGTCGACCCGCCGCTCGAAGGGTGCCAGCTTTTGCCGGCTGACAATGTGGTCGACGGCGTCGGGATCGAGATTGACGACAAGCTTGCCGAAAATCCGGCCCAGATCCGGTTCGTCGGGTGCGGTGGCGACCACCACCTGCAGGCCTTCGGGAATGCGCCCGGAAATCTTCACATCGTTTCTGTTCATGCCGGCGATCAGATAGGCAAGGCTGTCGAGCGGGCCGACGATGGCATCGAGATCGCCGTCTTCCATGGCTTCCAGTCCCTGTTTCTCGCTCTCGAGGTCGACAAGCGTGACATCGGGGTAACGGTTCGTGAGCAGGTCTTTCGGCACATGCGTGGGCACGATGCCGACCCGCTGGCCCTCAAGTTCGCGCAGGCTGTTGACGAACGGCGCCTGCAGCGGCGCAGCCACGGCGAGCGCGATGTCGAGATAGGGCGGCGCGAGATCGAATGTGGTGGAGCGCATGTTTTCGCGCGCCACGAAGGGCAGCACGTCGCAGCCGGCTGCAAGCGCGCTTTCGTTGTCGGTGTTCGGCAGCGCGATGGGTTCGATCTGCCGGTCGAAACGGCCACGCTCGCTCATCAGCCCGAGGATTTCGGCAACCGCACCGCCGAATGCGCCGTCATCGTTGATCGTCGTATAGGGCGGGGAGCGCGGCTCGACGCACACGCGGATCGTGCCTTTTTCGGAAAGATACCGTCGCTCGTCGCCGTCCAGCAGGTCGTGGCTGGTTTCCATGCCGGCAACCGGCGGGCCGAGCCAGCGCCGTTCCATTTCTTCCCAGCGCGACAGGGGGATGGATTCCAGCGCATGGTCGATAATGCTTTTCAGATAGGGATAGCGCGGGGAGACGCCAAAGCGCAGATCCTCCCGCTCGACGCCGTCCATCAGAAATTCGCCGCCGATCTGCACGTTGATCAGTCCCAGCTGCCGGATGATGGCGTTGCCGTTGCTAAGCGAGGTGACCGCCGCATCGATATCGCCGTCGGAGAGCGCCCGCATCAACGCTTCGCGGCTGCGGAAGCCGCGGACATGGTCGAAGCGTTCACGCAGGGCATCGGCGTAGTAGATGTCGCGGCTGATGCCGATGATTTTGCCTTCAAGGTCTTCAAGGCCGTGATAGGGGCCGTCGCCGGAGCGCAGGAAAACCGCGTTCGGCACACGGTAGTAGAGGTCGGAATAAAGCGTGTATTCGGCGCGCTTGTCCGTGTAGGAAATATTGGTGATCACATCGAGTTCGCCCGCGCGGAAACGTTCAAGCAATCCCGTCCAGTTGTCATAGACGCGTTCGAAAGCAAGCCCCGTAGACGATGCGATATATTGGGTGATGTCTTCGGCAAATCCCTTGCCGTTGCCGCTCTCGAGGAAGCTGAAGGGCTCGTAATCGGCCGAAAAGCCGATTTTCAGCGTTGGCGCATCCGAAACGAAGGCCTGCTCTTCGGGCAGCAGACGCAGCGGCCCCGTGCTCATCGCCCGGTCGCTGCGGTAGCCCAGCCAGCGCGCGGTGATGGCATCGAGGGTTTCCGTGGGAAGCGCGTCGACCGCCTTCGACAGAATGCCCGACAGCATCTTCGCGTCGGTGTTGCCGTCCCGGGTCATGACGCCGAAGCGAAAATCCTCCAGTGCGACGGCCGTCAGCGGTGGCGTTCCGGCATCGACAACATTGGTAAAGCCGTTTTCGCGCACGAAGTAATGTCCGGTCATCTCGGCGGCGAGCACGCCATCGACCCAGCCGAAGGCAACGGCGGCCATCAGATCGCGATAGGTGGCGTAACTGACCGGCGTCATGCCGGCTTCACTGAGCGCATCGGCATAATAGATATCGCGGATGATGCCGATGCGCTTCTGTTTCAGCCCTTCCAGCGTGACCGGTTTTTCAAGCGGGTGGTCGACATTTTCGAAGAGTACGGTGCGGCGCAGATGATAGGGATCGGTGAAGGTGATGAAGTGGCTGCGTTCCTCGGTTTCGGATATATCGGCGATCACATCGAGCCCGCCGGCGCGAAACTGGCCGTAAACCTCCGACCACGAGCCCATGCGCAGCTTGAAATCAAGCCCGGTCATGGTGCCGATCGCGCCGATGACATCGACAGTCCAGCCCATGATGTTGCCGTTGCGATAGAAGGAATAGGGGTCGTTGTCGGCCACCACGCCGATTCTTACCGCTCCGCGTTCGGCAATCCAGTCGCGTTCATCAGCGCTCAGCTCAAGATCGGACGCGCGTGCCGGCGTTCCGGCGGACAGGAGCGTAAGGAAAGCAACTGCGATTATCGCCAGACAGTATGCGATGCCGGACAAGATGGCCGGGCAGATTGGAACATTGCGAGCCCACCAAGCCTTGTCGTTTTTGTCCGTCACGTGTGTCTGATGTCTTTTCTCAAGATGAAAATGGGTATGACAGCGCAAAACCTCGGCCCTTCTGCGTGGAATGGTCATGGGGCGCGGGGCCTTGTACATTCGTCCTCCGGTCCATTTCACCCTGAAGCAAGCCATAGCATAAATTTCTGCAGTTCAAACGTTTCAATCATCAAATCTGCATGGCGCGGAATACGGGGTACATTTCCGCGAATGGTTCGTTATACTCTACAAACCACAAAGACAAAGCCCCCATATATTTCAGGCCGGCGAAGACTTCTGGCCGAAAATCCCGGCTTCCCTGTCGTGTCCTGCATGGGGAAGCGCCTTCATGACGGAGTTATTTGATGTATTGCACGTTGCTCGGTGTTCCCGTTCAGTCCGGTGCCGGACGGAAGGGCTGTAATATGGGACCGAACGGCCTCAGGGCGGCCGGCCTTGCCGAAGCGCTGGCCGGGCTGGGACATGATGTTGTCGATTTGGGCGACCTGCAGCCCGCGCCGGAACGCGCGGTCTCGCATTCCAATCCCAGCCTGAAGGCGCTTGCCGAGACCGTATCCTGGCTCGATGCCCTTTCGGAGAAAGCCTTCGAGATTTCCGAAAACGGCATTCCGGTTTTCATGGGCGGCGATCATGTGATGGCGGCGGCAAGCGTGGCCGGCGTTTCCAGGCGGGCGCAGCAAAAGGGTCGTCCGTTGTTCGTGCTCTGGCTCGATGCCCATACCGATTTTCACACGCTGGAAAGCACCGAAAGCGGCAATCTGCATGGCACGCCGGCGGCCTATTTTACCGGCAGGCCGGGTTTCGAAGGGGTTTATCCGCGGCTCGATGCGCCGGTTGATCCGGCCAATGTCTGCATGCTCGGCATTCGCAGTGTCGATGCCCCCGAGCGCGTGGCCGTCAGTCAGGCCGGTGTTACGATCCACGATATGCGCGCGATTGACGAAAGCGGCATCGGCGCGCTGCTGTCGGCGTTTCTCGAACGGGTCGCAGCCAGCAATGGCATGCTGCATGTGAGTTTCGATATCGACTTTCTCGATCCGTCGGCCGCGCCCGGCGTCGGAACCACTGTTCCGGGCGGCGCGAGTTTCCGCGAGGCGCATCTGGTGATGGAGATGCTGCATGACAGCGGGCTGGTGACCAGCCTCGACCTTGTGGAGCTCAACCCGTTTCTCGACGAGCGCGGCAAGTCCGCAATCCTGATGACCGATCTGACGGCAAGCCTGTTCGGGAAACGGGTGATGGACCGCCCGACCCGCAGTTTCGGCTGATCAGCCGCTGCCGATCAGCATGCCTGCTGCCAGAACAAGACCGCCGCCGAGCACGACCTGGAAGGCGGCGCGCATGAACGGTGTTTCCATGTATTTGTTCTGGATGAAGGCGATTGCCCAGAGTTCGAAGAACACCACGATGATGGCGACCATGGTCGCTGTCCAGAATTCGGGGATCAGGTAGGGCAGGGCATGGCCCAGCCCGCCGAGCATGGTCATCACGCCCGATGCGATGCCGCGCTTGATCGGCGAGCCGCGCCCGGAAAGCTTGCCGTCGTCGTGGGCCGCTTCGGTGAAACCCATGGAAATACCGGCGCCGACGGCGGCCGACAGGCCGATGAGAAAGGTCTGCTTGGTATCCTGGGTGGCAAAGGCGGCGGCAAAGATCGGCGCCAGCGTCGAGACCGAACCGTCCATCAACCCTGCAAGGCCCGGCTGCACCCAGGTGAGCACGAACTGACGGCGCTCCTTCATGGTCTCTTCGTCACGCACATCTTCCGGAGCGTGTTTTTCGGTCAGCGCCCGGGCCGTTTCCTCGTGGGCTTCTTCGGCCATGGCCAGGTCGCCGAGAAGCTTGCGGGTGTCGGCATCGCTGACCTGGGTCACGGCGGCGCGATAGAACCGGCGCGCCTGATCCTCCATGACAATCGTCTGCGCCCGGATTTTTTCAAGCGGCATGGATTTGATCAGCCAGTCCGGCTTGCGATCGTAAAACCCACGGACATATTCGCGCCGGATGAAGGGAATGGTGTCGCCGAAACGCCGTTTGTGCTGATCGATCAGCATGCGGCGGTGACTGTCTTCGACCTGTGCCATGTCATCGAAGATCCGCGCCGAATCCGGATAATCCCCACGCAGATGCTCGGCATAGGTCTTGTATATCCGGGAATCATCCTCCTCCGCCGAAATCGCCAGGGCCAGGATTTCTTGCTCGGACAGCGAGGAAAATGCCCGCCGCGCGCGGGGGAAGAAGTTAAGCGCCATGATCGTCGTCCCGATATTAGTTTAGAATATTTCTAATCTAATATCGGGAGAAGGTCAAATGCGGTGATCCGGGAAGGCGGGCGTCGCCATGATTGCCGCTTTTTGCAACAATCGTGCGACGGTTGCCGGTTTCACATGTTTTTCTCGCTTGCACCCGGTGCATTGCTGACCCAGTAGCCCGATGCGTTCATCCAGGTGAGGGGATGGTTGCGTTCTTCCAGCAGGTGAGTGCGAACGGCCCGTGCGACGCGTGCTTCTGCACCGACCCAGACGAATGTCTGCGGCGGAAGATCGATCCCCTTCAGAATATCGAGAAACGGCGCCGGATCGGTTGCGTCCGCACCTTGACGATCAATCCAATGGATATGCGTATCGGCTTCGGTTTCGAAACTCTGATGATCCTCGGGTGCGGGCACGGCAATGATGGCCGTGAAGGTCGCGCCGGCGGACGCTTCTTCGATGCGACGCGCGATTGCCGGCAGGGCGGTTTCATCACCGATCAGCAGCCAGTGATCGACCGGTCCCCTGATGACCTTCGAGCCGCGTGGTCCGCCGATTTCAAGCGTATCGCCGGGCTTTGCCGCAACGGCCCAGGCCGTTGCCGGGCCTGCGTCGTGGATGGCGAAATCGATGATCAGCGAATTGTCGTCATTATTATACCGGCGGGGCGTGTAGTCACGCATGGCCGGCTTGTCGTCGCCGGTGTCGAAAAACAGTTTGATATGGTCGTCGGGTGCGGCACTGATGAAATCGCTGAGTGTCGGGCTTTCAAAGTGGATGCGCAGCATCACTGGCGTGATGTATTCGCAGGCGGTGACCGTCAGCACCCGGCGCTTGAGTTCATGGCGGACGCGTTCGATTTCGGGCGGGGCGATCTCCGGCGGAGCAACCTCCGGCGTGTCGATATCGGGCGAAGCGGTGTTGTTGGTCTGGTGGGACATGGCGGACTCCGAAAAAGATACCGAGCCATTGATGAGGGCGGTATCATGCAGAAAATATGATTGTTTTTGTCATGAATAAGTCATGGCAGTCAAACAATCATTCCTCGCATGAACGGAGGAGAAGGCCGTTAGCGGCCGGACAGAAGCGTTTCGACGAAAGCGGGGACGGTGGTTGCGGCCGGCCCCTCGCGACAGTCCTTGAATAAGGGATTGCCGGTCGCTTCAAGATTGATTTCGACGGTGCGCGCGCCTTTGCCGGCGGCCTCCATCACGAAACCGGCTGCCGGATAAACGGTGCCTGACGTGCCGATAGCCACGAACAGTTCGGCCCGGTCGAGCGCGTCCTCGATCCGCTCCATGTCGTAAGGCATTTCACCGAACCAGACGATGTCGGGGCGCAGTGACGCGCGTGCGCAGCTTGAGCAGACCATGCCCTCGTCGAGGTCGCCTTCCCATGGCTGATGGCTGCCGCATTCATAGCAGAGCGCCGAATTCAGCTTGCCATGCATGTGCAGAACGTTTTTCGAGCCGGCTTTTTCATGCAGATTATCGACGTTCTGGGTCACCAGCAGAAAATCGCCGGGCCAGGCGTTCTCAAGGGCTGCAAGCGCATTGTGGGCCGCATTCGGGCTGGCCTTGGCAGCCTCGCGGCGCCGCATGTTGTAAAAATCGAAGACGAGGCCGGGATTGCGGTAAAAGCCCTCCGGGGTGGCAACATCGCGGATATCGTGATCGGCCCACAGGCCGCCATTGTCACGGAAGGTTGCAAGGCCCGATTCAGCGGAAATGCCCGCGCCGGTCAGAACCACAATGGAAGCTTTGGGTGAAATCTGCATGAGACCGTTCGTGCCTTGCTATGCGGTTGCCCTGCCGCCCGGTCGCGTCTGTGTCAACGCAGTGCGGCCACGGGCAGGTCCCTGCCGGTTTCAACCTTGACCCAGCGTCCGCTGTCGAAAGAGGCCTGACGCTTCAGGAAGGTATAGGGCGTTTCGGACCATGGCAGGATCTCGTCGCTGAGATTGTCGAGGACGTAATCGCCCTGCGTGCTGCGCAGCGTCAGAACGGCATGGCCTTCGCCATTGGGCTTGCGCACGACCGTGATCAGGAGGTCGGTGGCGGAGAAACCGGCCTTGATCAGGCGCCGCCGCTTTTCCAGAACGAAGTCCTCGCAGTCGCCGGCGCCGTTTTTCGGGTAGGACCAGACTTCCTCGCGGCCGTAGAGTTCCTCATCGGTAACCGGCTCGATTGTCGCATTGACGGAAAGGTTGATTGTCTGGACGGCCTGCCAGCCGTAATCCGTCAGCCGGGCGGGGCCGGTATTGCCGCGATGAGCGCGGCACTCGCTGCGATGGGCCTGGCAGAATTCGAAATGGCCGATGGGCTGCGAGGTAATGCCGCCGATGGGCATTGCAGGTATGCCGGCCGCGAGCACCGGAGCAAAAAGGCCTGCCCCGAAAACCCCTGCTACTGCACAGAATACCAAATAAGCCAGTTGACTGAAACGAGGCACGCTATACCCATCCGCCTGTGAATTCTTAACAAAGAGTTAAGAAGAATTGGCGGACGGAGTCAATCAGACAAGCGTGAACCGGGGGCAGGTTCTTAAGGAATGGTTAACCGCTGCGTGCCGGCGAGACGAGATCGCCCACAGCCTTGAGCATGCGTTCGATATCGGCAGGCCGTGAAAGCCGATGGTCGCCATCCTGCACCAGCGTCAGCACCACATCGTCGGCCGGCAGGTGTGCCATCAGCTTCAGTGCATGGGTGTAGGGCACATCCGGGTCCTGCCGGCCCTGGATGATGTGCACCGGGCATCCGGTTTCGATAATGCCGTCCAGAACGCGGTTTCGGCGACCGTCATCGAGCAGGTTGGCCGTATAGATGGTCGGCTCCGGGCCATAGATCGAGGCTTCCTCGAAATATCCCTTGTCGGCAAGCGCCTTGCATTCGGCCTCTTTCAGGCCCGGCTCGATAAGCTCGTTGGTAAAGTCCGGCGCCGGCGCCAGCAGCAGCAGGCCCTCGATCTTCGGACCGTCCGGCCGCTTTCTCAGCTCCTGAACGGCCCTGAGCGCCAGCCAGCCGCCCATGGATGAGCCGATAATGATGATCCGCTCGGGTGCGGCATGGTCGATTGCGGCCAGGCTGTCGGCAAGCCAGCGCGAAATCGTGCCGTCGGCGAAAGCGCCTTCGCTCTCGCCGTGCCCGGTATAGTCGAAACGGATCATGGCAAGGTTTTCTTCCGCCGCATAAGCGTCAAGCGCTTCGGCCTTGGTGCCGAGCATGTCGGAGCCGTAGCCGGAAAACCAGACCAGCGCCGGCTTGTCCGTGTTGCCGGGCCGTAACCGCATGGCGATCTTCAGCGGACCGTCGCCATGGTCGATTTGCGTATAGCTCAAGGCAATGTCCTGCTGCATTCTGGTCTCCGTTGATTTACCGGAAAAGCCCGCAACCGCGCCGATTGCGCGATGAAGTGGTGATTTTCTTTTTGGGCTGTGTTATTGACATGGGACGGGTTTAACAACCATTTGTGTCCGATACGTGCTTATAGTCCTGCACTTGGCACTTACGAACCCGTTTTTCAACAATTGAGGAGATCACGACCATTCGCAGACCCCATAGAGCCGCTCCCCCGACCAAGGAAGGTCCCCGCGCCAATCGCGACATTCGCATTCGTGAAGTGCAGCTGATTACCGAGGACGGGGAGAACCAGGGCGTTGTTCCAACAGAAGATGCGCTGAGAATGGCTGAAGAAGCCGGGCTTGATCTCGTCGAGATCGCCCCCAACTCGACGCCGCCCGTTTGCAAGATTCTCGATCTGGGCAAGCTGAAATATGCCAACCAGAAGCGCGCCGCCGAGGCCCGCAAGAAGCAGAAAGTCGTCGAAGTCAAAGAAATCAAGATGCGTCCCAACATCGACAGCCACGATTACGAGGTGAAGATGAAGGCGATGAACAAGTTCTTTGAAGGCGGCGACAAGGTCAAGGTGACGCTGCGCTTCCGCGGCCGCGAAATGGCGCACCAGGAACTGGGCATGAAGCTTCTGAGCCAGGTGAAGGAAGACACGGCGGAAATCGCCAAGGTGGAAGCCGAACCGAAGCTGGAAGGCCGTCAGATGCTGATGGTGCTGGCGCCGAAATAAGCCTTGCCGCACACGTTTATGCGCCGTCCGGGACTTTTCAAAAGTGCCGTGGCGGCGAATTGCGTGTGTTGTTTGAGAACCGGTTGCGCTTTTCCAACAAACCGCGTATAAGCACGCCGTCCGAGCGGAATACCGACAGGTTTTTCTCCCGGATATTTTGAATGTGTGCCTTTTTCGATATCGGGAAAGCGTGCACCGGAACAGGCCGGCAGGGCATGCCGTGTGTGTTCTCAATGCCAAAGGCCCCGGATTTCTTCGTCCGGTGCAATCAACAACAACGGAGTAGCAAAATGCCCAAGATGAAGACGAAATCGTCGGTCAAGAAGCGTTTCAAGCTGACCGCGAGCGGCAAGGTCAAGGTCGCGGCTGCAGGCAAGCAGCACGGCATGATCAAGCGTTCCAACAAGTTTATCCGTGATGCGCGCGGCACGATGGTCCTGTCCGATCAGGACGCCAAGATCGTCAAGCAGTTCATGCCCTACGGCAAGTAACGCCCGCAGATTTTTAACGCATTCCGATAGATTTCAAGGAGAACCGATATGGCTCGCGTAAAACGTGGCGTTACAGCACACGCCAAGCACAAGAAAGTCGTCAAGCAGGCAAAAGGCTTTTACGGCCGCCGCAAGAACACCATCCGCACGGCCAAGGCTGCTGTTGACAAGTCGAAGCAGTACGCCTACCGCGACCGCAAGGTCAACAAGCGCAATTTCCGCGCTCTGTGGGTCCAGCGCATCAACGCCGCTGTGCGTGAACATGGCCTGACCTATGGCCGCTTCATCGACGGCCTGAACAAGGCTGGCATCGAAGTCGACCGCAAGGTCCTGTCCGACATGGCGATCCATGAGCCGGAAGCATTTGCAAGCATCGTTGCAGCTGCCAAGAAGGGCCTTGAGTACCTCAAGAAAGAGGGCACGGCCAATGAGTTTGAAAGCGCGGTTGCATAAGCCAGCGCTTCCCAAGCTCTTTTGAAATTCTACCTTTTGGGAAACCCGCGCTGGCAGGACCAGTGCGGGTTTTTCATTTTCAAATCACGAAAGTCATGTATCTGGCCGAGGGGCGAGCGGAGCCGGTCCGCTCCGGCAGGAAAGAGATAAGAGATGTCCGATCTTGAGGATCTGAAACAGAAGCTGATGGACGAGATCGCCGGGGCGGCGGACGAGGCGGCAATCGAAGCCGTGCGCGTTTCCGCGATCGGCAAGAAAGGTTCGGTCTCCGAGCTTTTGAAAACACTCGGCAAGATGGACCCGGAAGAGCGCAAGACGCGCGGCGCGGCCATCAATGCGCTGCGCAACGAGGTCGGCGAGGCGATTGCCGCCCGCAAGGCCGAATTGAAGGATGCAGCGATTGCCGCGCGGCTGAAGGCGGAGACCGTGGACGTCACGCTGCCGGTTCGTCCGTCGCCGTCGCTGTCCGGCCGCATTCATCCGGTCAGTCAGGTGATCGACGAGATCACCGCGATCTTCGGCGATATGGGCTTTGCGATTGCCGAAGGACCGGAAATCGAGACGGACTATTACAATTTCACCGCGCTGAACTTCCCCGAAGGTCACCCCGCGCGCGAAATGCACGACACCTTCTTCTTCAATCCGGATGAGAACGGCGAGCGCAAGGTGCTCAGGACCCACACCTCGCCGGTGCAGATCCGCACGATGGAGAGCCAGGAACCGCCGATCCGCGTTGTCATCCCCGGCAAGACCTATCGCCAGGACAGCGACGCGACGCATTCGCCGATGTTCCATCAGTTGGAAGGCCTCGTCATCGACAAGACCAGCCATGTCGGCCATCTGCGCTGGACGCTGGAAGAATTCTGCAAGGCGTTCTTCGAGGTCGACAGCGTGACCATGCGTTTCCGCCCGTCCTTCTTCCCGTTCACCGAGCCGTCCTTCGAGGTCGACATCCAGTGCGACCGTTCCGGCGAACAGGTGAAGTTTGGAACCGGCACAGACTGGATGGAAATCCTCGGCTGCGGCATGGTGCACCCGAATGTGCTGCGCTATTGCGGCCTCGACCCGGATGTTTATCAGGGCTTTGCCTGGGGCATGGGCCTCGACCGCATCGCCATGCTGAAATATGGCATGCCGGACCTCAGAGACTTCTTCGCTGCTGACGAACGCTGGACATCGCATTACGGCTTCCGCCCGCTCGATATTCCGACGCTGTTCGGCGGGTTGAGTTCGTGATGCAACTGCCGGAGCGCTATAAAGGGGCTGTCACCTTCGCATTCGGCGACACGCCGGCACTCATGGATGAGCTGCTGGCGCTGGTCATTGCCGGCAAAAAGACGGCGACCTGTGGCGCGCTTCGGGATGTGAGGGAAGCCGGCGAGCCGATGCCCAGTGTCGGGCGCCGCGATATCGTTCTGGACGGGCGCGGCCAGCCGGCAGCAGTTATCGAAACGACGGAAGTGAGCATTCGCCGTTTCGACGAAGTGGATGCAGCCTTTGCCCATGACGAGGGGGAAGGGGACCGGTCGCTTGCCACCTGGCGGCAGGAGCACCAGGCATATTTCGAGCGCAATGGCGGCTTTGCCCCGGACATGGAGCTCATATGCGAGCGGTTCCGGCTTGTCGAAGTTCTGGGCGCGGAAGACAACGTTTGAGAAAACAGAATTCGGCTGGTACGGATTTCGGCAATCCGGGCGATGGTCGACTGAAATGGTGAGACGAGAGACATGAAATTCACACTGTCCTGGTTGAAGGAACATCTGGAAACCGACGCTTCGCTCGATGAAATCTGCGAGCGGCTGACGACCATCGGCCTGGAGGTCGAAGAGGTTGACGACAAGGCGGCCTACAAGCCCTTCACCATTGCCAAGGTAGTCGACGCCAAGCAGCATCCCGATGCCGACCGGCTGAAGGTGCTGACGGTGGATGCCGGTGATGGCAAGCCGTTGCAGATCGTCTGCGGCGCGCCGAATGCGCGTGCAGGGCTCGTCGGCGCGCTGGCGCGGCCGGGCACCTATGTGCCGGGCATCGACGTGACGCTGTCTGTCGGGAAAATTCGCGGCGTCGAAAGCCACGGCATGATGTGTTCGGAAAAGGAACTCGACATTTCCGACAATCATGACGGTATTATCGACCTGCCGGAGGATGCGCCGGTCGGAACCAGCTTTGCCGAATATGCAGGCCTTGACGACCCGGTCATCGAAATCAACCTGACGCCGAACCGGCCGGACTGCACCAGCATTTTCGGCATCGCCCGCGATCTGGCGGCCTCCGGTCTCGGCACGCTGAAGACGAAACCCGCGCCGTCCTTCGCGGTCGAGGGCGATATGCCGGTTTCGCTGACGCTCGATTTCGCTGAGGAGGACAAATATCTCTGCCCCGGTTTCGCGCTGCGTCTGGTGCGCGGCGTCAAGAACGGGTCGAGCCCGAAATGGATGCAGCAGCGTCTGATCGCCATCGGCCTGCGTCCGATCAATGCGCTGGTCGATATCACCAATTACATGACCTTCGATCAGGGCCGCCCGATGCACGTCTTCGACGCGGCCAAGATCAAGGGCGGGCTGACGGTGCGTCGCGCCACGGCCGGCGAGAAAATTCTGGCGCTCGATGAACGCGAATACGAGCTGACGGCGGACAATGTTGTCATCGCCGATGACAATGGCGTGGAATCCATCGGTGGCGTCATGGGCGGCGAGCATTCCGGCTGCGATGAAAACACCACCGATGTGCTGATCGAATCGGCGCTTTGGGATCCGATGAACATCGCTCGCACTGGCCGCACGCTCGGCATCATCACCGATGCCCGCTATCGTTTCGAGCGCGGCGTCGACCCGGAATATATGGTGCCGGGGCTTGAGCGCACCACCGAACTGGTGCTGGAGCTTTGCGGCGGTACGGCGAGTGAAAAGACGGTGACCGGTTATGACGGTTATCAGCCCAAAATCGTCGAATATCCGTTCTCCGAGGTTAAGCGGCTGACCGGTCTCGACGTTTCGGCGGCAGAAAGCCGCGATATCCTGACCCGGCTTGGTTTCGCTGTTGAGGGCAATGGCGAGACGGTGTCCGTCGCCGTGCCCTCCTGGCGGCCGGATGTGGAAGGCAAGGCCGATCTGGTCGAAGAGGTGATGCGCATTCACGGCGTCGACAGCATCAAGCCGGAAGCGCTGCCGACGCTTGGCGCGGTCAATGAAAAGATCCTGACGCCGCTGCAGATCCGCTCGCGCGCCGCCCGGCGGGAGCTGGCCGCGCGCGGCATGATGGAGGCCGTCACCTGGTCGTTCATCTCCGAGGCGGAGGCGACGCTTTTCGGCGGCGGTGCGCCAGCGTTGAAGCTTTCCAACCCGATTGCGGCCGACATGTCCGATATGCGCCCGTCGCTGCTGCCGGGCCTTCTGGCCGCCGCCAAGCGCAATGCCGCCATCGGCCATGGCGATGTGGCGCTGTTCGAAGTCTCCGGGACCTATGAGAACGACACGCCCAAGGGGCAGCGCCGCGTTGCAGGCGGTGTGCGTCGCGGCTCCGCCACGCTTTCAGGCGCAGGTCGCATGTGGTCGAACGGCGAAACGGGTGCCGGCCGTGGCGTTGGCGTGTTCGATGCCAAGGCCGATGCGCTGGCCGTGCTTGAGGCCTGTGGCATGCCGATGGGCAATGTGCAGATCGTCGCCGGCGGGCCGGACTGGTATCATCCCGGCCGTTCGGGCACCATCAAAATGGGACCGAAGATTGTGCTCGGCCATTTCGGCGAGTTCCATCCGAAAGTGCTGGAAACACTGGATGTTTCCGGCAAGCTGGCCGGTTTCGAAATCTTCGTCGATGCCATTCCCGCGCCGAAGAAAAAGGCGACCCGCACCAAGCCGGCGCTGACGCTGTCGCCGTTCCAGGCCGTCTCCCGCGACTTCGCCTTCGTCGTTGACCGCGATGTCGAGGCGGCGGCAATCGAACGCGCCGCAGCCGGCGCCGACCGCAAGCTGATCACCGGCGTCACCGTCTTCGATATCTTCGAGGGCGCTTCGGTGGGCGAAGGCAAGAAGTCGGTCGCCATCGAAGTCGCAATCCAGCCGGCGGACCGCACGCTGACGGATGAGGATTTCGAGGCGCTGATGAAGAAGATTATTGCTAATGTTGAAAAGTCGACGGGCGGTGTGATCCGCGCCTGAATTGCCGGCGCGGAAATGCCCCCGGACCGTTTGGCAAGCGGCTGACAAAGCTCGCCCCACTCTCTTTCGTCACCCTCGGGACAAGCCCGAGGATGACGTCCGTAAAAAGGATAGGTTTGCCTTGCCGTCTCCGGAGAAAACCAGCGTTACTACCCTTGGCCCCCTGCATGAGGCGGGCTGTTAAAGCGCGAGTGACCACACCTTCGCCGACTTGACCGCGCCTGCGCGGATTCTGAGCGAATGCACGGGATCGAAGCCGGCAATGCGCTTGGTGCCGGTCCAGCGGCCGTTGTCTGCGAAGACCTCGACTGAGCCGATATCGAGAAACACCCGGATGTGGCTCGGCGCGGCGCCGGGCGCGATGTAATCGGGGCTCTGTTCCTTGCTGTCATCCAGATAGATCAGCCGCAGGCCTTCGTCGTCCACCTTCACCATGATCTCGATATTGTTGTGGTAGAGGTCGAGTTCGAAGGGGCCGTCATTGCGGTCCAGTTCGATCACGATTTCGGCCTGGCCGCTCTCCAGCATCACGGGTTCGCCGGCGGCAAGAACGCTATCGTCGATCAGCTGATCGCGCAGCACTTCGACGCCCTCGATCGGCGGCGTCAGAAGCGTATCGTCCGCCGCGTCATAGACGATGTTGCGCGGCAGCGTCATGGCGGTGGGGAAGTCTATTTCGGGTGCGGCGTCGGCCCAGTTGGCGAGCCAGCCGATGCCCACGGGCGTTCCCTGATCGAGAAAGGCCTGAAAGGCATAATTGTCGGTGGCGAAATCGAGTTCCTGCTCGAAATCGGGTGTAAAGCTGCTGCCGTCGAAATGGCCGACGGTGGCCATGGTCAGGTTCTTGCGGCCGGTCTTCTCGTGATGGCTGTGCATCAGGCCGCAGACCAGCACCCAGCGGGTCTGCGGATCGCCCGCCGGCCCGTCAAGCGGCAGCAGGCAGGGGCATTCGATGACCTGAGTGTTGAACCGGCCTTCACGGTGCAGAATGTCGACGAACTCCCAGCCGCCGGCGGCCGTAAGGTCGGCAGTCTGGTAGAGCAGGACCACGCCTTCCTCGCCCTGGCGGCTGCCGAGCAGCATTTTCCAGTAGCCGTCCGGCCCGCGGAAAACATACGGGTCGCGGAAATCGAGCGTCAGCCCCTCGACCTCCGGCCGTTTGTCGATCAGCGGGTGCGCCGCGCCGGCAAAGATCAGCGATTGCGAGGTTGCGACCATCTGGATTTCGCGTTCGGGATCGCGTTCGATCACGCTTTCGGTGAAGAACACCCGGACGCCCGCGGAATTTTCCAGCGGTATAGCCGAGCCCGAGAAGGCGCCGCCGCGCTTGTCCGGCTTGGCCGTCAGTTCCTCGGAGGGAAACAGGAATATCGGCAGGTGCCGCCAGTGCAGGAAATCTTCCGAAACCGCATGGCCCCAATGCATGGTGTTCCATGTCAGCCCGTGTGAATAATGCTGATAGAAAAGATGGGCGGAGCCATTGAAGCGGCCGAAGCCGTTGGGGTCGTTCATCCAGCCGAAGGGCGGGCGGAAATGGTAGGAGCCAGGCGCCGGCGCCGGCGCATTGGCGGCATGCGTGCGCAGCACGGTGATGCCTTCGTCCAGCACCTTGGCATCGGTGAACCAGTAAGCCACCGAAATCGTCGTCGTTTCAGGGTCGTAGGCGCATTCCAGCTCACCGCCATGGGGCACGAAGAACATGCGGAATTCATATTCCTCGGAGTTCTGCACATAGATATTGCCGAACACCTGCTCGTTCAGCGAAAGCCGCATTTCGGCAGGCGCATGCGGATGAACGGATTTCAGCCAGACATGAAGCACGGCATTGACCGGCACAGTGCCGCGCAATTTGCGCAGGCGGGTCTCGTCGGCGGTTTTCTGCTCAAGAATGGACATTTGGCCTTATTCCCCGCGTCTGGCGCATGGCGGATCTGAAAAACCCTAAAAAATATGCGCTATTTCTCATATTCTGCCGCGTGCCCGGTGCAAAATACATCATCTCGGGCGCTGCGGTATCGCTCAAAAGAGCCCGCAAGCGCCTGTGAGGTGCGCTTGCGGGGTAGTCTTAGACCTAGTGGTCTGAGCGGTGATGTAAAGGGGGGGCGGTGGTCTGAAACCTCAGAAAGCCTCCATCTCGGCCTTCACTTTGGCCAGAAAATCGGCGCGCGTCCTGTCGGTGCAGTTGTTCATGTCGTAATGGGCCATGAAGGAAACCGGTGCGCCGAGCTTGATCTGGGCGCGCAGCACGCGCTTGACGATCTTCTTCGGCGGGTTGCCGGCCAGAAAGGCCCGCATCGGCGTTGCGCCATAGGTGAAGACGGCAGCGAGTTTGGTGATGTGGCGCAGCGTCGGCGACAGTTTGCCGTCTTCAAGCGCGAAGGAAACGCCCGGCAGCCAGACCCGGTCGAAATAGCCTTTCAGCATTGCCGGGAAGCCAAAATTCCAGACCGGCGAGACGATCACCAGCGCTTCCGCCTTTCTCAGCCTTTCGACATAGTCTGCCACCGGCGCGGTATTTTCGGGGTAATCGTGATAGCCGATCCGCTCCTGCCGGGTCAGAACCGGCTGGAAATTTTCAGCATAGAGATCGCAGTCGTCGACGTCGTGGCCGGCCTTTTTCAAACTTTCCACGACCTGGGCATGCAGAGCCGCGCCATAGCTGGTCTCCACCGGGTGGCTGTAGAGAACGAGAACCCGCATTTCAGCCGATCTCCGTTTCGGCCAGCCCCTTGAACAGGAAATACCGGCCGGCCTTGAAATCGAAATCCGGATTTTCCCAGGCAATCATCTTGCCGGGGTTGAGCAGGCCTTTCGGATCGGTTTCCTTCTTGAAGGCGAGTTGCAGTGTGTCGGTCTGCTTCATGCCGCCTTCTTCCAGCGTGTAGCGGTGCGGGTTGAAGATCGGGCAGCCGTTTTCCTCGTGAATGCGGATGATCTCTTCCAGCCGTTCGGCCGTGGTGTAGCGCACCAGCGGCAGGCCGGAACACTGGATGGCGCCGTCGAAACGCATGAATTCAAGATGGCCAATCACCTCGTCGCCGAAGATTTCGCACATCTTCTCCACCTTGGCGACATGATCGGGGCCGGGATACTGCACCTGAAGATAGGTGAAGGAGCCGGGCTGCTTCTTCAGCGCCCGCAGCGTGGTGTGGTTCCAGGCCAGCTCATAGGCGCGCGGCATGCCGCGCAGGCTTTCCGCCTCGTCGGCGCGGAAGCGGATTTCGCCCTTGTGCAGCTTCACCAGCGCTTCGAACGGGGCCATGGCATGCGGGGCAACCATGACCACGGAGACGGCTTCGTTTTCCTTCAGATAAGGCTGATGACGACTGAAAAAGGCATGGGGAACCGGTGCGGCAATCGGCGCGATTTCCTTGGTCAGGATGCCGTTGCTGGCCGCCAGTGCATCGGAAAAGCGCACCGCGTCCATGAAGGTGTCGTGCCCGACAATCACGTCAACCCAGTCATAGGCGGGCGCCAGCGGCATTTCCACCTCGGTGATGATGCCGTTGGTGCCGTAGGCGTGGCTTACCTTCATCAGATCGCGCGCGGTCAGTTCCATCACGCGCGGTTCCGCCTCCATCGTGACAATCCTGAGCTTGAGGACATTGCCGAGATCGCGCAAACCGCCCCAGGTGATCGAGCCGACGCCGCCGGAGCCGCCGGCGACGAAACCGCCAAGGGTGGCCGAACTGGTGGTCGAGGGGTGGAAGCGAAGTTCCTGTCCGGTCTCTTCCTTCAACTGCTTGTCGAGCCGGGCACAGATGATGCCGGCTTCGGCGACCACACGACCGGTATGCACTTCCTTGATGGCGTTCATCTTGGTCATGTCGAGAACGATACCGCCCGAAAGCGGCATGCACTGGCCGTAATTGCCGGTCCCGCCGCCGCGCGCCGTCACCGGGGCGTCATGCCTGAAGGCGGTCTTCAGGACCCGGATAACCTCTTCCTCGCTCTTCGGCGAGACGACCAGATCGCCGGTCACCTGTTCGAGCTGTTCCTTCAGGATTGGCGAGTACCAGTAGAAATCCCGGCTCTTGCGCAAAACCATGTTGGGATTGTCGTCAACGGTAATGCCGTCGAGTTCGGCCTTGATCTGCTGATAGTCCGGCATGTTCACTTATCCATAAGCGGGTCAAGTTCGCGATAATCCGGCAGGCTGCGGTCGATGCCCATGCCATTCCGCATCACGATGCGGTCGGCCTGCGGACGGGAAAGAAATTCGCTCCAGCGCCGTGCGCTGAAAAGGACGAGATCGGCGGGGCCGCCTGCGGCGATTACGCCGCGCTCGGTCCGCCCGAGGATTTCGGCGGGCGTGCGGGTGATGATCCGGGCGGTGTCGTCCAGCGGGTGGTCGAGCTGGAGAATGCGCACGGCCTCGCGGATGACCTCTACGGGGTCGAGATCGCCATAGGCGTAGAACGGATCACGGGTGTTGTCGGAGGCGACGGCCGTCTTCACGCCGGCTGCGGCAAGCTCCTTGAACAGCGTCACGCCCCGCCAGCGCGGCGTGCGGCCCTCGTGCCGGTCCTGCAAATACATATTGCACATCGGCAGCGAGACGACGGAAAGCCCGGCCTCGGCCACAAGGTCAATCGTGCGTTTTGTTGTTTCCTCGTCCTGACGCGCCAGAGAACAGCAGTGGCCGACGGTGACCGAACCTTCATAGCCGTTGCGCAGCTTGGCCTCGGCAATACGGCCCAAGGTCAGCACCTCGCGGTCCTCGGTCTCGTCGACATGAAGGTCGATATCGAGGCCGTTGTCGCCGGCGGCCTGAAACAGGCGGTCGAGACGCGCGTTGAGGTCCGGCAGCATCTGTGTCACGCCACCGACAAGGCCGTTATGGCTCTTCAAAAGCGCGATCAGATCGTCGAAAAACGGTTCGAAGATCATGTCGATTGCAAACAGCGCCACGGCCTGAAGCTCGATCCGTCCCGCCCATTTTGCGCGCATGTCGGAAAACACTTCGAACGAGATGTCGTGTTGCGGCGGCAGGCTGTCGATATGGGTGCGTAGAAGGCCCGTGCCGTGGGCATAGGCCGATTTCAGCGAGAATTCCATGCGTGCGGCGACGTCGCCGGCCGACCAGTTGGCCTGACGGTCGGCCATCACGTTTTCAAGTGCGCCCATGAAGGTGCCGTCGGGATTGCGGCGGCGCTCCCAGATATGGCCCTTGTCGATATGGGTGTGCATGTCGGTGAAGGTCGGCCAGACCATGCGGTCGCGCATATCGGCTGCGGGAAGGGCGGTGGGCGCCGTGCCGGCCGGCAGAATGGCGCCGATCTTGCCATCGGTGACCACGATATCGGCTGAAACAAGCCCTTCCCGGGCGGCAAAGCCGCTCGCATCTGCAAGGCAGATTGTGGGAATGGTCGCCCGTGACAGTGCAAATGACGGCGCGTTCGGCAGTGTCATGAAATCCGCCATCAGTTTTCCCTCTTCAGGCTGCTTTCATGCCAGCGATGCAGGAACAGCCAGGCAATGAAGGAGGTGAGCGCGAAAATGGCGACGCCGAGACAGGCGAGCATGAACAGCGCTGCGAACAGACGCGGAATGTTGAGCCGGTATTGCGATTCCAGAAGCCGGAAGGCAAGGCCGGAGCCCGCACCGGCCGACCCGGCCGCAAATTCGGCGACCACGGCGGCAATCAGCGCCAGCCCGCCACCGATCCTCAGCCCGGTCATGAAATAGGGCAGCGAGGCGGGCAGTTTCAGGTGGATCAGCGTCTGCCAGCGCGAGGCGCCGTAAAGCTCGAACAGGTTCAACAGATTGTGGTCGACGCTTTTCAGCCCTTGCGCCATGTTGGACAGGATCGGGAAGAACGCCACCAGAAAGGCACAGATCAGCAGCGCCACCTGCGTCGTCGGCGTGTAGATCAGGATCAGCGGTGCAATCGCGACGATCGGGGTGACCTGCAGAATGACGGTAATCGGGTAAAGCGCGGTTTCGATCCAGCGCGACTGCACCATGATGACGGCAAGGCCGACACCGCCGGCCAGCGCAAGACCGAGCGATATGAAGGTGATCTTGGTTGTCACCCACAGCGCCGGGGCCAGTATGCCCCAGTCCTCGACAAAGGCTTCGGCTACCAGCACGGGGCCGGGCAGGATGTAATGCGGGGTCTGGTAGATGATGACGATTGCCTGCCAGATTGCCACCAGAAGCGCGAGTACGGCAATCGGGATCAGGATTTTGAGAATGGTTTCGCCGTGACGGGCGAAGAAACCGGGTTGGGCGTAAACCGTGTCGTCCGGCTGCGTGGCGGTTACCTTGTCGCTCATCAGTGTTCTCCCCCGGCGGCGTGGATTGCGCCCTGCAGCGCATGAGACACTTTCGCACAGGCCTGATGATATTCGTCCGAGGACCGATAATCCTCGTCGCGAACCTGGCTGGTGTCGAGCGGGAAATCGTCGAAAACCTGCCCCGGACGGGCGCGCATCACCACGATGCGGTTTGAAAGATAGGCGGATTCGAACACCGAATGAGTCACGAACACGACGGTGATGCCGGTTTCACGCCAGAGCCGCAGAACATCGTCGTTGAGCCGCTGGCGGGTGATTTCGTCAAGGGCGGCAAAGGGCTCGTCCATCAGCAGCAGTTTCGGGTTGGTGACGAGCGCGCGGGCAATCGAAACCCGCATTTTCATGCCGCCGGAAAGCTCGCGCGGATAGGCATCGGCGAAATCCTCAAGGCCGACGGTTTTCAGGACATCCATGATCCGCTCGCGCGTGCCGGCTTTCGACTGGCCGCGCAGTTTCAGCGGCAGGTAGACATTGCCGAACACCGTGGCCCAGGGCATCAGCGTCGGTTCCTGAAACACGAAGCTGATATCGCCTTCCGGCCGGCCCTTGGCGGAAATGCGTGAACTTGGCCAGTCAATAGTGCCGCGGGTCACATCGCCGAGTGCCGCGATGATCCTGAGCGCGGTTGACTTACCGCAGCCGGAGGGGCCGAGCAGGCTGACAAACTCGCCCTGACGCACGGTCAGCGACATGTCGGAAAGTGCGATGGTGCCGTTGGAGAAGATCTTGGTGACATGCTCCATCCGCACCAGGGACTTTTGCAAAGGCGGCGATGCCGGGGTCTCGGCACTAGCGTTCGGCATGCGGTTATCCTGCATTCAATTCAAAATCCCGTTTCGCGCGGGAAGGCGCGAAACGGAGTACCGGGGTATTTCCCGTTTATTTCATCAGATCCATGCCAACGCCCTTGCAGACGAACTGGGTCGTGAAGGCCTTGGTATAGTCGAGATCGGCTTCAAACAGGCCGATATCGACCATGTCTTCGAAGAAGGTCTTGTAATGCGCATCGGTAATGCAGCCGATGCCGCCTTCGTCGGCGTCACCGGAGACGACGATGCCGTATTCCTTCATCTTGTCGATGGAGAAGGCGATCTGTTCATCCGTCATTTCCGGATTGTCTTTCTTGATGAGGTCGTTGGCGGCGGTGTTGTCGCCGTAGAGATAGTTGTACCAGCCCTCAATCGAGGCATCGACGAAACGCTGTACGAGGTCCGGGTTTTCGTCGACCAGCTTCTGCTGGGCGGTGATCATCGTCGAATAGGGCGAATAGCCGCTGTCGGCCAGAAGGAACACTTCCGGCGTCCAGCCGGCTTCCCGTTCCACCGAATAGGGTTCGGAGGTCAGATAACCCTGCTGGGCCGATTCCGGATCGGCGATGAACGGCGCGGGGTTGAAGGTGTAGGGCTTGTACTGGGCATCGTCGAAGCCGTCGAAATTGGCCTTCATCCACTGGAAGTAGGAGAGAAAACCGTCCTTGCCCATGAAGATGGTCGGCAGTTTCGCCAGATCGGCGAATTCCTCGATGCCCTGATCGGGGTGGGCCATCAAGATTTGCGGATCCTTCTGGAACATGGCGGCGACATCGATCACCGGAATGCCCTCGACCACGGCATCCAGTTCGCCCTGCGGCGATCCCATGTAGAAATCGACCTTGCCGGCAATCAGAAGCGAGCGGTTGGCGGCCTGCGGGCCACCCTGAACGATGGTCACATCCAGCCCGTATTTTTCATAGGTGCCATCGGCCACGGCCTGATAGAACCCGCCGTGCTCGGCCTGTGCCAGCCAGTTGGTGCCGTAGGTGACCTCGTCCAGCGCAAAGGCGGGCGTTGCAGCCGCTGCCAGCAAGGCAGCGCCGGCTAATGCGGCGGTCTTTGAGGTAGTCGACATAAGCTGTTCCCCTTCGCTTTTCGTCGTGTCGCTTTCCATGATTGCATTTGAGCGGCTTCACCGCTGTTTGAGAAGCATCAAATTTCGTGCGCATTGATGCCTTTTTTGCACAGGCGGCGCGATTGTTATAAATGTAATCGAACTGCGCAAAATTTGGTCAGAGTCGGTTCTTTTACGCTTGAGTTTACGCCCATGCTGCACTCCAGGAAACTGCAATATATCGATGAAATTGCCCGATGCGGTTCGATCCGTAAGGCGGCCCAGCGGTTGAATGTCGCCTCCTCCGCCGTCAACCGGCAAATTCTGGCGCTGGAGGAGGAATTCGGCGCGCCGCTGTTCGAACGGCTGCCGCGGGGCTTGCGGCTGACGGCGGCCGGCGAGATGTGCGTGGAGCATATCCGCGAGGTGCTGAAGGGCTATGAGCGGCTGGAATCGCGCATCCGTGCGCTGAAAATGCCGCAGGCCGGCAAGGTGACTCTGGTGGCAACCGTCGGGCTTGCGGCCGGTCCGCTGCAGGAGATCATCGGCCGCTTCGTCGCCGACAATCCGAGAATCCGTATTCATCTCAGGTCCGATGGCGGCACCACGACGATTGCCAATGTGCTGACCGGCGATGTCGATCTCGGCCTTGGCTTCAACATTCCGCCGACCCCCGGCATCCGCACGTTGGCATCCTTCGATGTGCCGATTGGCGCGGTAATGCCGCCGGACCATCGCCTCGCGAAGGAAGACCGCGTCAATGTCTCCGATGTCGTGCAGGAGCCGCTGGTTCTGGCGCAGCCGGGAACCAGCCTGCGTCACGTCATCAACCTGGCGCTTTCGCCGCTGTCGCTGCCGATCGAACCGGTGGTCGAGACCAATGCGTCGGAGATGCTGAAAGGTCTGGTCAAGCGCGGCACGGGGCTGACCTTTCTCAACCCGCTCGATGTCTATGTCGAATGCCAGAAGGGCGAGCTTGCCTTCCGCCCGCTCGCCGATCCGCATGTGCGTCACCAGCCGATGAAGCTGTTTTCCCGCGCCCGCGCGCCGCTGGATGCGGCCAGCAGCCTGTTTGTCGATTACCTGCTGAAGGAAATCGCAGCGATGATCGAGACGTTGCAGGAGCGTCACCACCTGCCGCCGTCGCCGGGCTGATCAGACCGGCGTATAGAGTTTGTCCAGCGGATAGGCGACGACATCCTCGACCAGCTCGATAAAGCCTTCGATCTGGTGGCGGGCAATGGCTGCGCCCTTTTCGGCGGTCGCGATCGCGGCATTGCCGAGCGCGCCCTTGGGGTTGAGGTCATGGGCGACCCAGGCGAGCGCATTCGGCGGCGTCGGCTGCAGGCGGCGGGTGTTTTCCTTCTGCCATTTGGCCAGCGACACGAAATTTTCGGCATTTTCCATTTTCACGAGTTCCGGGCGGAAGTGGAGCATCAGCGATGTTTCGACCTCGCCGCCGTGAATGCCATAGGTGCGTTCTTCCTCGCTGATCATGCCCTCCGGCGTGCCGAAGCGCGCCCATTGGGTGGCAACGGCGACCATCTCGAAGCGCACCCGCATTTCGCGCGCGACGATGCTCATGATGTCGAGATTGCCGCCATGGCTGTTGACCATGATGATCTTGCGAAGGCCGGCGGCCGCCACCTTCTCGCCAATCGTCGTCCAGGCCGGTATCAGAAGATCCGCGCCGAAGGACAGCGTGCCGGGGCCGTGGATATGCTCGTTGGCCTTGCCGATTTCCTGAACGGGAAGCACCAACACGTCGAGATTGTCGGGGATGTTATCCTGAAGCGTGTCGAGCATGCCCTGCGCAATCGCCACATCGGTGGCGACCGGCAGATGGGGGCCGTGCTGTTCGGTCGAGGCAAGCGGCAGGATGGCGACGGTGGTCGCCGGGTCCAGAGCGCTGAATTCCGGGCTTGTCAGTTCATTCCAGTAGAAGCGCTTGGCCATGTCGATCAACCTGTTTGATGTTCCCGTGCCGCATCCCCTGTGCGGCTTCAAAACAGGTGTAGGAAAAACATCATGCGGACAAAAGCATCGTTTTGTGTTCCGTCCGCTGCCTTTTTGCGCGCGCTCTCAGGCCTGTTTCGGTTTGCCCCATTCCGCAAGGGCGATACCGCCGATGGCCAGCAGGAACGCGATGGCGTGATAGCCTTCGGGGTTTTCGCCAAGCACGACCACGGCAAGGATCATGCCGAAGACCGGAATGAGGTTGATGAACAGGCCGGCGCGGTTCGGCCCGATCATCTCCACGCCGCGGATAAACAGAATCTGCGAGACCAGTGAGGGAAACAGGCCGATAAAGACGATAACGCCGAAGCCGGTGAGGTCGTGCGGCAGCATGGAAAGGCCCAGTGCGGCCTCCGTTGCCACCATCGGCAGTGAGGCGATGAAGGCCCCGATGAAACAGGCCATGGCCATGGCCCGCCAGTCGAGGGCCGGCTTGTAGCGCAGGCAGACCGTGTAGAACGAATAACACAGCACCGCCATCAGCACGAGAAAATCGCCGAAATTGATTTCAAGGCTGAGAAGCCGCGAGATCTGGCCATGGGAAACCGTCACGGCAACGCCTGCGAGGGTAAGCGCAAACCCGGCGAGCTGCGCTAACGAGGCGCGAACCCTGAAAAACACGAAGTTGAGGGCGAAGATCAAAAGCGGAATTGCGGCCTGGTCGATGGCGCCGTTGATGGCGGAGGTGAACCTCAGACCGGAATAGAGAAAGGCATTAAAGCTGGCAAAGCCGACAGCGCCGAAACCGAAGAGGATCGGCCAGTTCTTTTTGATGGCCGGCCAGTCACGACGGATCTGCGGCATGGCGAAGGCCGAAATGACCAGCGCGGCGATGCCCCATCTGAGCGAGTTCATCACCATCGGGGATACGTGACCGATGGCGAGTTTGCCGACAGTGAGGTTTCCGCCCCAGAAAAGTGTGGTCACTGTCAAAAGAAGATAGGCGCGCCATTGCATGGCCATAGTCCCCTATTTGGCTCATCCGCAGGTCGTATCTTCAAAAAAGAAGGGATGATGGTTTTACCGCGCTTTCGCCATAATCTGTCGCGCGTGCCAAAGTCACGCAAAAATTTTGCGGGCTTGCGGCTAAGGGGTGTCGCAATATACGTAAGGGATGGTTATAGATGCTGCGGTTCTGCCGCAGGCAAGGCATCGGTTTCTAGGTAGGTAAAATGACAAATGTTGTAGTGGTCGGCTCGCAATGGGGCGATGAAGGCAAGGGCAAGATCGTCGACTGGCTGTCCGAGCGCGCGGATATCGTGGTGCGCTATCAGGGCGGCCATAATGCCGGCCACACCCTCGTGATTGATGGCGTCAGCTACAAGCTGTCGCTGCTGCCGTCAGGCGTTGTGCGTGAAGGCAAGCTTGCCGTTATCGGCAATGGCGTGGTCGTTGACCCGCATGCACTGATTGCCGAAATCGGCCGGCTGGAAGCGCAGGGCGTTTCGATCTCGCCCGACAATCTGCGTATCGCCGACAACGCGACGCTGATTCTTTCGTTGCACCGCGAACTGGACGGCATGCGCGAGGATGCCGCATCCAATTCCGGCACCAAGATCGGCACCACGCGCCGCGGCATCGGTCCGGCCTACGAGGACAAGGTCGGCCGTCGCGCGATCCGGTTGATGGATTTGGCCAATCTGGAAACGCTGCCGGCCAAGGTCGACCGCCTGCTGACCCATCACAATGCTTTAAGGCGCGGTTTTGGCGCAGCCGAAATCGAGCATGATGCGATCATGGATGAACTGACCTCGATCGCCGACAAGGTTCTGCCGTTCCGCGAAACCGTCTGGCTGCTGCTCGACAAGAAGCGCCGCGCCGGTCAGCGCATCCTGTTTGAAGGCGCGCAGGGTTCGCTGCTCGATATCGATCACGGCACCTATCCCTTCGTCACCTCGTCGAACACGGTCGCAGGCCAGGCCGCCGCCGGCTCCGGCATGGGGCCGGGCGCGCTTGAATATGTGCTCGGCATTACCAAGGCCTATACCACCCGCGTCGGCGAAGGTCCGTTCCCGACCGAGCTTAAAGACGAGGTTGGCCAGTTTCTCGGCGAGCGCGGCCGTGAATTCGGCACGGTGACCGGGCGTCAGCGCCGCTGCGGCTGGTTCGATGCCGTGCTGGTGCGTCAGGCTGTTGCCACCAACGGCATCACCGGCATCGCGCTGACCAAGCTGGACGTGCTGGATGGCCTCGATGAGCTGAAAATCTGCGTCGCTTATGAGCTTGACGGCGAGCAGATCGAGGCACTTCCGGCCAGTCAGGGCGCTCAGGCACGGGTCAAACCGGTCTACATCACGCTCGAAGGTTGGAAAGAATCAACCGTCGGCGCACGCAAGTGGGCGGACCTTCCCGCACAGGCTGTCAAATATGTACGCCAGGTTGAAGAGCTGATTGGTGCACCAATTGCGCTTCTATCCACAAGTCCTGAGCGTGAAGACACCATTCTTGTGACCGATCCGTTTGAGGATTAAGCATAAATCATAGTATTGTCGCGGAATACGACCCGCACAATAGGGGTAATTAATGGCGGATTTCACAGCAGTCATTCGGCGTGCCGTCGAAGGCCTTCCGGAACAGTCTCCGGAATTGCGCGCGCGCGTTTACGAGAAGGCGCGATCCGCCGTCGTCCGGCAGATGGAGAACATGTCTCCGGCCCCGCCCGAGGCGTTGATCAAGCGGCAGATAGACAAGATCGACGCCGCGATTGCCGAAGTCGAGGCCGAATTTGCCGAGGCGTTGCCGCCCGAGGATGCCGATCTGCCGGAAGAACCTGTTGCCGCGCAACAGGCGCGAGACGATATTTCGGCCGATGCGGGCGATGACGAGCCTGCTCGCGCGCCGGAAGACGCACGACAGGAATGGCCCGCCGATGAGGCGGAAACACAGCAGGACGACGAACCGGAAGAGGTTCCCACTGGTGAGCCGGAACGGGTCGTTTCCGATGCGTCCTACCCCGAATATGACGATCACCATGCGCATGAGGGTCCGGCGGAGCCGGCTCCTGGAATGGCCGAAGCGCCTGAGTTTGCCAACAGGCCTGCTGTCGACGAAAGTGCGGAAACGGAGACCGCGCCTTTCGATGAAGAAGCGCCCTCTGCGTCGCGCAATCTGCTTGAAGGCGCAACCTTCGAAACGGTCAGCACGCCGGACCGGGTCTATCACGATGATGGCGCCGAAGACCGCGACAATGCCTATACCTATGATGTGACCGACGAACCGGTCGAAACCGATGCGGGCACCGTCATCGTCGAGCCCGACGAAGAAGAGGCGCTGCGTCGGGACTGGGATGATGAAGAAGAACAACAATCCGCGCCGCATGACTGGAATTTCGAGGCGACAACCGCAAAGGCCGGTCCGTTCGAGCCCGCTCCGCCGCCGCCCCGCCGGTCCGTGCCGGAAAAGGACTGGGCGCATGTCGACAGTCTTTTAGGGCTGGAACCGGAAGATCCCGGTTCGGGCTTCGATGATTATGACGAGATGACCGGCGCCCCGGCGCAGGCTGGAGATGATGACGCCGAGGCCGGACGCAAGCGGCGTATTTTCATGATCGCCGGCGCCGTTGTCGTCGCGCTGGTTCTCGTTGTCGGCGGCTATTTCGCCTGGGACAACCGCGATCGTATCGTGGCGGCTATTTCGCCTGCCGATCAGCAGCAGAGTGCGGGAAGCGAGCCGTCTTCGGCATCGGGAGAACCCGCATCTGAGCCGGACGAGACGCAAACGGCCGAAAACACCAAGCCCTATACCCAGCGACTGCTGCCCGACGGAACCGAGGTCGACGAAGGCCTGCCGGCTGCCGGTGCCGTGTCCGGGCCGGCGCGCTCGGTTGCCAACCAGACATCGCCCTCGACGCCGTCGGAAACAGCGTCCGCCACAGAGACGGCCGATCCCGCGCCGCCGGTCGGGTCCGGGCAGAAGATGTATCTTTATGAAGAACAGCTCGGCCAGTCCGTACCCTCGGCCTTCCAGGGCACGGTTGAATGGGAGCTGAAGCAGGAGAACACCGGAACGGCGGTTTCCGAACCGGTGGTCGAGGGCGTTTTGAATGTGCCTGATGCCGGCCTTTCCGGTGTCCTGACCTTCCGGCGCAATGACGACCCGTCGCTGCCGGCAAGCCATCTCATCGACATTTCCTTCACGCTCAGCGATGATTTCGACGGTGGCGGGATCGAAAATGTCCAGCGCATTTCGATGAAGGGCACCGAGGCGGCACGCGGCGATCCGTTGATCGCGGTTTCCGCCAAGATCACGGACGATCTCTACATGCTCGCGCTCAACGATTTCGATCAGGCGCGTGCGCAGAACCTCTCGCTTCTGGGAGAACGCAACTGGATCGACATTCCGGTGACCTACCGCAATGGCCGCCGTGCGCTGCTGACGCTTGAAAAAGGCACGACCGGCATGGCGATCTTCAACCGCGCCATTCAGGAATGGCAGGCGCTCGGCGATATCAACAGCGGCAACTGACGCGGTTTTTCGATACCGCGCAAGGCTGCTTGCGGGCGTGAAACGGGGCCGGACAGATGGGTATCACTCTTGGTCAGGCAATTTCCCGCCGGCGCTCGGTCCGCACTTTTGCGGAGCGTCCGATACCGCTCGCTTCCGTGGAAAAGCTCCTGTGGGCGGCCCAGGGCAGGTCTGACGAAAATGGCAAAAGGACCGCTCCATCCGCGCACGCGCTTTATCCGCTTCGCCTGTTTGTCCTGGCAGGCAGGGTCGCCGGTCTTGAGCGCGGATTATACGCCGCTGAACCGGCCGGGCCTGGCCTGAAAGCCATCACCCAAACCGATCTGCGACCGGCCCTGTGCAAGGCGGCGATTGGTAACCCTGAATGGGTTGCGAATGCGGCGTGCATTATCGCCCTCTGTGGCGATATGCTGGCCGCGGCACAGGCGTTTGTCGACCAGCAGCCCTATGGCGCGCGCGGCGAGCGGTATGTTTATCTGGAAGCCGGTGCGGTTGCGCAGAATATCCAGCTTCAGGCGGCGGAAGAAGGGCTGGGAAGCGTTCTGGTCGGCGGCTTTGATGATGAAGCTGCGGCAGGTGTTCTTGATCTGCCGGCGCCACTTGCTCCTCTTGCGCTGATGTGTATCGGCTCTCCGGCCTCTGAACATTGATAACGGCTGGATGGCCCGGATCATCGCCGTATCACAAAACAAAACGCCCCCGCGGTTTCATCCGTGGGGGCGTTTCAATATGTTCAGGCTTCATGTTCCCGGTTGGCGAAAACGCTCAGACCGAGGCGATCCTGTTATTCCGAAGCGTCGTCGCCGTCGCGCACGGCGCGGACCGCGCGGGCATTGGCGGCAACCTGTTTCTGCACGGCATCCTGCACCTTCTCGAAGGCGCGGACCTCGATCTGACGGACGCGCTCGCGCGAAATGTCGAACTCGCCAGACAGCGATTCCAGGGTTTCCGGGTCTTCGGAAAGCCGGCGTGCCACGAAAATCCGCTTTTCGCGGTCATTCAGCACGTTCATCGCCGATGACAGCATGTCGCGGCGGTTTTCCAGCTCATCCTGATTCATCAGGATGTCTTCCTGGCTGTCATTCTCGTCGACCAGCCAGTCCTGCCACTGCCCGCTTTCGCCCTCGGTCGCGCGGATCGGCGCGTTGAGCGAGGCGTCGCCGGACAGGCGGCGGTTCATCGAAACGACCTCTTCCTCGCTGACTTTCAGCTTGGTGGCGATTTCGCTGACCTGTTCGGGATTGAGATCGCCGTCCTCGATTGCCTGGATCTTGCCCTTCAGCCGGCGCAGGTTGAAGAACAGGCGCTTCTGATTGGCGGTTGTGCCCATTTTGACGAGCGACCACGAACGCAGGATATATTCCTGGATCGAGGCCTTGATCCACCACATGGCGTAGGTCGCAAGCCGGAACCCGCGTTCGGGATCGAATTTCTTCACCGCCTGCATCAGTCCGACATTGCCTTCCGAGACAACTTCGCCGATCGGCAGACCGTAACCGCGATAGCCCATCGCGATCTTGGCGACGAGGCGCAGATGGCTCGTCACCAGCTGGTGAGCGGCATTGCGGTCGTCATGCTCCTGATAGCGTTTGGCGAGCATGTATTCCTGCTGCGGCTCCAGCATCGGAAACTTGCGGATTTCCTCGAGATAGCGGTTGAGACCGTTTTCTCCGGCGCGAATGCTGGGTAATGTATTGGCCACTGCTTTCACCCCCTTGGTGTGTCTGAACCTTCCATGAAACAAGCATAGCATAGCCAGCGAGGTCTTGACCCCGCAAACCAGTCACTGATGTCATGAAGGGAAAACCGGATTTAAGTATGGCAATCCCGTGTTTCAAGGTTCTCGAACGGTGAACACTCCATTCACTGGAATGTTTTTTACGCTGATGGCCCGAATGCCGCGCACAGTGCGGTCATATCGTCGGGAAGGGCGGCCTCGAAGCGCATCTGCGCACCCGTTGCGGGATGTTCGATGACCAGAAGGGCGGCATGAAGCGCCTGACGCGGAAAGGCGCGCACAATACTGCGTGCCGGTTCTTCCAGAAGGTTGGCCTTGGTCTTGAAACCGGACCCATACAGGCTGTCGCCGATCAGCGGATGGCCGGCATGAGCCATATGGACGCGGATCTGATGGGTGCGTCCGGTCTCAAGACGGCATTCGACCAGGCTTGCAAGCGCCGTTCCGTCGGGCCGCTCGCCGAAACGCTGCTCGACATTGTAATGGGTGATCGCAAAATCGGCATCGGCGCTGTCGGCGGATTTGACCGCGCGGCGGATGCGGTCGGAGGCGCGTCCCAGCGGCGCGTCGATCGTGCCGTGCAGGTTGCGCGGCCGTCCCCAGACCAGCGCCTTGTAGGCGCGTTGCAGCGGCCCGGTGCGGCCGTGGTCGGCAAATTGCGCGGCCAGCGCCTGATGGGCGGCATCGTTCTTCGCCACGATCATGACGCCGGTGGTATCCTTGTCGAGGCGATGGACAATGCCCGGCCGCCTGACCCCGCCAATGCCGGAAAGCGTATCGCCGCAATGATAGATCAGCGCATTGACCAGTGTTCCGGTCCAGTTGCCCGCGCCGGGATGGACCACAAGGCCAGCCTGCTTGTTGATGACGATGATATCGTCGTCCTCGTGCAGGATGTCGAGCGGAATATCCTCGCCTTGCGGCTCGGCCTCGACGGCTTCCGGGATGATTACCGTGATTTCCGCACCGGGCTTCACCTTGCGGCTTGCCTCGAGAACCGGCGACCCGTCGACCGTGACAGCCCCCTTGCCGATCAGTGCCTTGATGCGGGTGCGCGATACACCGTCGCCCATCTGGCGTGCGACAAAAGCGTCGAGGCGCTCTTTCGTTCCTTCGGGAACGAGAAAGACTTTTCTATTGGCCTCTGTTTGTTTAAAGGGATCGTCTGTCATCTGAGTGTTTGCGTGAGGGCTGGTGCGAGACTGGCGCTTGTATGCCAAACAAGGCTGCGGAGCAATGGACAATGTCGCAACATCTTAACGAAGACCAGGAAGAAGAACAGCCGCTTGACCCGGCCGTCGAGCTGGTACGGCGGCGGATGCTGCGATTGCAGATCGTTTCCGCGCTGATCATGATCGTCTCTTTGATGGCGGTTTTCGGCGCGATCCTCTACAAGGTCTTCAACAAGCCGGCCGACGAACAGACGGCGGCAACCTCCTCCGGGGCGATCGTGCCGGCCGATGCGCCGCGTGCGCTGACGGCCACGCTGCCGCGCGGGTTCCAGATCGCCGATATCAGCTATGGCAACGGTCAGGCGCTGATTTACGGCCAGAAGGAAAACGGCGAGCAGACCTTGTACCTGTTCGACCTTCACACCGGCCGGATGGCCGCCGATGTTGAAATCCGTTTTGACTGATGGCGGCTGAACCGGTTGCGATCCTTGACCCAGAGGACGAACGGATAGCGCCTTTTCGCGCCATCCGGGAGAAGGATCTGGTCGGGCGTCGCGGCCTGTTCATTGCCGAGGGCACCGTGGTGCTGCGTGTGCTGTCTCAGGCGCACGGCAAGGGGCGTTTTGTCGCTGATCGCATTCTGGTTCTGGAAAACCGGCTCGCCGGTGTTGCCGATGTGCTTGCGGGTTTTCCTGACGACATTCCCGTTTATGTCTGCGGATCTGCGGTGATGAACGCGATTGCCGGTTTCGACATGCATCGTGGCGTGCTGGCGCTCGGGCGGGTGTCGGAAAGCCCGTCGCCTGCCGGGATGATTGCCACGCTGCCGGACAATGCGCTGGTTGCGGTCGCGGTCGGCCTTTCCAATCACGACAATGCCGGCGGGATTTTCCGCAACGCCACGGCTTTCGGCGCCGATGCCGTGCTGCTCGACGAGACCTCCTGCGATCCGCTCTACAGGAAAGCGCTGCGGGTCTCGGTCGGGTCGGTTCTGAAAATGCCGTGGAGCCGCCGCGGGTCTGGCGCGGAAATCCTGACAGCGCTTGATGCCGCCGGTTTTCAGGTCGTCACCCTTTCTCCGGCGGGTGAAGATGCGCTTCATACCCTGCGGCCCGACCGGCGCACGGCGCTGGTGCTGGGAACCGAAGGGGAGGGGTTGCCGCTGGATATCCTGAAGGCTTTCCGGCCGGTGCGCATTCCGCAGTCGCCGGGGCTCGACAGCCTGAATGTCGCCACTGCCGCCGGGATCGCGCTTTATCAGCTGGCGCTTTCGACCGGTCGCATCGGCTGACCGGCCGTCAGTTCCCGTTGTCTTCGGCAATCCGTTTCAATGCACGGGCGGCCAGGCTGAGGCGGGCGGGGTTTGTCCTGCCCTTCTCGGCGCGCGAGAGCGCTTCGACAAGCGCCTGTTTCGCACCGGTTTCGTGGCTATAGGCAATCATCATTGCGGCAAGTTCGGCAAAGGCGTCCCTGAGCGCGTCGTCTTCCTGCGCGGAACCGGCGGCTTCGTCCACGCGTGCACAAAGTGCGGCGTAACGGGCCTCGATTTCGCGTTTTTCTGCTTCAGGTTCGCCTGCCAAGCCGCATTCTCCGGTCAGAAGGGGTTCCAGGTCGGTCTCTGGGTCAGTTTCAGATATCCGGCATTGACGCCAAGTCGCGCGCCGATGCCGGAGCGGACGGGGACCAGAACGATATTGCGGTTGGTATAGACCTGCATCGAAAAACCGGCAACGACATAGGCCGAACCGGAAACGCCCCCGAAGCGGCGGAACAGATCGGGCACCGCCGGCAGGTTATAAACCAGCATCATCACCCGCGAACCGTCGCCGCCGTAGTCGATGCCGATCGAGGGGCCTTGCCAGAAGACCTTGTGCATGCCGGCATTCTTGGTGTTGAGCTGACCCTCGCCATAGGTGAGGCCCGCGATGAATGCGCCGGAGCCTTCCGAGCCGAGAATATAGCCGTTGGGCAGGCCGTGTTTGGCGAAGGCATTCTGCAGTGCCGTGGCCAGGCCGGAGCTTGCCGAGCCGAAAAAGGTGTTGCCCGCGTCAATAACCTCCTGTGCGGAGAAATTGCCGTTTTGTTGCGGCTGGACTGCTGCGGGCGGCGGTTGCTGTGCGGTCTGCGCGGCTGCCTGCAGGGTGCAGAGCGCCGTCAGCAGGAGCAGAGCGAAAATGAGGGCCGATGCGGACCTTGAGACTGTTCTGGCGAGCATGGCGGTTCCATTCCTGTTGCTTTATGGCATTACCGGGGCGCTACGCCATTGCCTTTTTCTGTGAATGTGGCAAGCGTGGAACCCGCCGCTATTGTGAGGGAGACCTCTTAACAATGGATTTACCAAATGCGGCGATTTTCCGGAAAGGCGGGAAATGCTATGGCGTGGTGGCCGGCCAAACCGGAAGGAAGTTTGCAGCGATGAAAAATCCGAATCTGACACTGAGCGGAGCCGATCTGGCCGCGCTTCTGGCCAGCCGCATATGCCACGACGTGGTCAATCCTATCGGTGCTGCCGGAAACGGACTGGAATTGCTCGATGAAGGCGGCATGGACGAGGAAGCGCTGAACCTGATCCGTCAGAGCACGCTCAGCGCCACGGTTCATCTGAAATTCGCCCGGATCGCGTTCGGCGCCTCGGGAACCCTCGAAGCCCCGCTTGATACCGGCGAGGCCGAAACGGCCGCGCGCGAGCTGATCGGACTGGGCAAACGCGTGACGCTGAACTGGACCGGGCCGCGCCTCAATGCGCCCAAGGACCGGGTGAAGCTGCTTCTGAACCTGTTTCTCGTCGCCCAGTCCACCATTCCGCGCGGCGGCACCATCGATGTCGGGCTTGATTCTGCCGGTGACATCTTCGCCTTCATTATCCGCGCCCGTGGGCCGTATGTGCAGATGCCGGCCGATTTTGCCCGGATCTATGGCGGTGTCATGGAAGACCCGATCACCTCTCACAACGTCCAGCCCTATTACACTGCGCTTCTGGCCGAAGAATCCGGCATGTCCGTCGAATTCGTCGTCAATGATGGCGAAGTGGTGTTCGAGGCCAAACCGGCGGTCTGAACAGCGTGCGGCGTGGCGTGATTTTGCGTTGCGGCAAGGGGCGATCCAATTTTTGTCACGCTTTGTGCTCATATTGGGTTTTCTTTGCCGTGTCGCATTGGTGGTTGATGAAACAATTTTGCCAGTGCGACGTTTAGAAAATACTTGACCACAACTGTCCCGTCAGTTTCTGAGGGAGCCCCGCCTTGCTTTTTAATGAAGTTTCGCTGCGATTGTCAGCGGGCGCGCTGGTTCTGGCGCTGCCGGCAACGGCCTTTGCCGACCCGCCGAAGACCTACCAGATTGCCGTTGCCGACCCGACGCGGGAGGTGCGGCGCGTGCCTGTCGAAATGCGCCCCTTCCCCGAAGAAATCGTTCGCAGTTGCAAAATCGGCTACGGACGGCCCCAGGCCGTGGTGGCGCCGGTCTCCGGTCGGCTGACGCTCAACGTGGCAAACGGCCGGGCGGTGGCGCCGGGCGATGTCATTGCGCGCTACGATACCGAAGCGCTCGAGCGGCGGGCGGAGGAAGTCCGGCTGGATATCGACTATATGCAGGCACGGCTTGATTACCGGACGGGCCCGTATCAGGAAAACACCCGCGCCATCCAGAACCTCAACGAGGCGGAGAAAGAGGCGACCCGTGACTATCTGGCTGCGCAGTTCGCCGAGATGAAGCGGCTTTACGGTCAGGGCCGTCTGGCGCTTGGCCGCTTTCAGGAAGCCCAGCGCAACCTTGATGCGGCGGATGCGGCGCTGGAGCGCGAACGGCGGCAGAACGTGATGGCGCGTCAGGAGTCCGGGCTTGAGGTGATCCGGATGACCCATGATATCCGCAAACGCGAAAACGCGCTTGCCGAGGCCAATGACAAGCTCGACAACGCGATTGTCAGGGCAAGCGCATCCGGCCGTCTTGTGGATGTCGAGACCAGCACGGCTGCCGACGGCAAATTGACGGTCGATGAAGGCGACCGGCTGGCCCTGCTTGTCGATCCCGGGCAGCTTGGCGCGCGGCTCACATTCGACGATGCCGAGATGCGCCTTGTGCGCAATGCTGCAGTCACCGTGGCGCCCGAAAGCGACGGAAAGCCGAGGCCTGCTGAAATCTCTGCCTTTCGGCCGCTGGAAAAACCGGTGGAACGCCGTCGCGGGGAGCTGACCACCGAAGTCGAGGTTGCCTTCCGCGATCCTGCCGGGGCCGATCTTCTCAACCAGACGGCGACCTGCCGCTTCACCAAGCCGAGTGTACGGCCGGAGCCTGCTGTGCCGGTGTCGGCGGTGGTGATCAGGGATGACCAGACCTTCGTGCGCAAGGATGACGGCGACGAACCCGAACTGATCAAGGTGGAACTCGGCAATATGTCCAATGACTATGTCCGGGTGATCTCGGGTCTCAATCCGGGTGATTTTGTCCTTGACTAGACGTGCAGTGCCCCTCTCCAGCCGGCGACCGGTCCTTCCCCGTCGTCGCTCCGTTTCCGCCTTCGCAGGCCTTGCCCTGTGCAGCGTCGCACTGGCGGGCTGCGCTTCGACGCAGCTCAAGGAAACCGAGACACGCATCGACGTGATGGAAGCCGAGCTCAACGCCCCGCCGCCGGTGCCGCCGGATGACGGAAAGGCGCTCGGGCCTTCCGAACTGCTCACCAGCGCAAACAGCCGCGGCAAGGATTTCATGCGCGCCCGCATCAGCCGCGCACGCTCGGTGCTGGACCTCGATAAGGTCAAGTCGGGCCGCTATCCGCGCGTCAGTGCCGAAGCCCGGCAGATTTCGACGTTCAACCGTGAAAACGATGAAATCGAGACTGTTTCAAATATCGTCCTCGGCGTGAACTGGGACGTTTCGCGGGCGCTTCTTAGGCTGGATCGCCGGACGGTGAAAGTCGCCGGGCGTCTTATTCCGGTGCAGTATCAGGTGGCCCAGCGCAATGCCACGCGCGCGCTTCTGCATACCTATAACGATTATACCGCGCTTGATTTCCAGCGCGAAAATGTTGCCCTGAAGCAGAAGGGGCTGGAATGCCGGGTCGAGGACATGGAAGTCGAAGTGGCTCTGGGCAATTCCAGTCAGATGGAGCTCGACACGCTCAGGGACCAGATCTCAGCGGCCCGCCGTGAAGCGATGGCTGTGTCCCGCTCGCTTGCCTCCAAGCGGGATGAGCTTCTGGGGCTTTCGGGACTTGCCGAAGGCGGTTATGACGTTTCCCCCGGCCGTTCCGTTCTTTCGGCGCTGTCCGACTATCCACCGGTCAAGACAGAGGATGCAGAAGCCTGTTTTGCCGTCTCGGGCAAGAAGCAGCTGGAGGACCTTCTGGTGGAAGCGGCGGCTGCCCAGCTGGATATTGCCGAACAGTCGCGGTTTACCCGGCTGACGACCTCGATCCCGAGTTTCATGACCCAGACCGGCGGCTTCAACCTTCAGTTCCTGATTTCCTATGTCTTGCCGCTCATCGATGAGGGCGATGGGCTGCGCATGACGCAACAGGCGCGGCTGACCCTGCTCGACACGATCCTGACCGCGCGCGACAACCGCCGCGCTTTCATGAGTGACTTCGACTCGCTGAAACTGGGGATCGCCGCCGCCGAAAGTGAACTGGCTGCAGCCAGTTCGGTGCTGGCGCGCGCCGAAACCCTGCTGCAAAGCGCTGACCCGTTGGAGCGTTGTGCTGCGGAAAACGATGTCGCCAAGGCCCGGGCGTCGGTGAAATCGGCCGAATACAAGATCGAGCGACTGAAGGGCGATCTGCGGCTGCTGTGCGCCCCGCTGGGCGAGCGGCGCGACGACATTGCCCAACAACAGCAGCCCGCGGCCGAATAGGCGGCATTCGGCCTTCCTGGCGAGTACAAAAACAAAAAAAAGCGGCGCCGGGCGCCGCATGATTTTGAGGGGAGGAGGAAAAGGCGGGCTCAGGCCCGCTTCTGCATTTCCTGCTGGTCCGGATCGCGCAGCACATAGCCGCGACCCCAGACGGTCTCGATGAAATTGGTGCCGCCGGCGGCGTTCGCAAGCTTCTTGCGCAGCTTGCAGATAAAGACGTCGATGATCTTCAGTTCCGGCTCGTCCATCCCGCCATAAAGGTGGTTGAGGAACATTTCCTTCGTCAGCGTCGTGCCCTTTCTCAGCGAAAGCAGCTCGAGCATCTGATATTCCTTGCCGGTCAGGTGCACCGGATGGCCGTCGACCTCGACAGTCTTGGCATCAACATTGACGGCAAGATCGCCGGTGGTGATGATCGACTGCGCATGGCCCTGGGACCGGCGGACGATGGCGTGAATGCGTGCGACCAGTTCTTCCTTGTGGAAAGGCTTGGTCAGATAATCATCCGCGCCCGAGCCGAAGCCGCGCACCTTGTCGTCGGTGCCGGACATGCCGGAGAGGATGAGGATTGGTGTGGAGATCTTCGAAACCCGAAGCGCCTTCAGCACTTCATATCCCGACATATCGGGAAGGTTGAGATCGAGAAGGATGATATCGTAATCGTAGATCTTGCCGAGATCGACGCCTTCCTCACCGAGATCGGTGGTATAGACGTTGAAATTTTCGCTCTTCAGCATCAGCTCGATGCTCTGCGCTGTGGCACTGTCGTCTTCGATTAAAAGAACCCGCATGTCTTTCCCCTTGAACCGCCGCAATTGAAAGGTCTGGTGTCGCCCCGACGCGATACGGACTCAGTGATGACCTGAAACAGAAGCTGCCATTGAATGGTTAACAAATTCTGATTCCTTTTGGCAAGGTGAACAGAATTTATTAATGAACATAGTGACGTCGTTGATTTCATTGAGTTTTTTAGTTTGTGAAACCCAACAAAAAAGATTAACCAAACTGGCTAAGTGACTCATTAGACTCGCAAGTTTCCGGTTTTTTCGCTTTCGGTTTACCGACCCTTAAGTGATGACCGCTATGGTCTTCGATGACTGTAAATGAAAGGTTACCGGGATTTCGAATTCGTTAATCATCCCCGAAAAAGGGAGAACGAATCAGAAATCAACAAGGGGGGCGCCTTTCGGCAATGCGTTCGTCAGCCGGGGAGTTTTGCGTATGAAGGCACGAAACAGTCTGTTGCGTCTGAAGGCGTTTCAGGTGAAGGAAAAGAAAAGGCAGTTGCAGCAACTGCAACTCATGATGGACGAGTTCGCACGCATGTCGGACGAACTCATGCAGCAGATTGCTGCGGAAGAAAAAAGGTCCGGGATTTCCGATCCCGCCCATTTTGCCTATTCCACATTTGCCAAGTCTGCGCGTCAGCGGGCGGATAATCTGGCCGTGTCGGTAGCGGATCTGCGCCAGCAGCAAAACGTTGCGGAAGCGGAACTTGCCCAGATGGAAATCGACTATGAGCGTGCCGCTGCCCTGGAAATGCGGGACGGCGCCAACAGGAAGCGCGCCTGACCGTCTCACGGGTTGGCTGGCGTATAATTGAACGAGGCCGCATCCATCGGGTGCGGCCTTTTCTTGTTTCGGGAGCTGCTGAAAACCGGAAAAAGCGCCACCATCATTTCTGACGGAGGCGCTTTTTTTTACCAAAGGCCTTGGCCGCGCTTGAAAGCGTCGGTCGTGCTGCCCTCGTGATTCAGTTCCGGTATTGCTGAATGCGGGTCGTGCGCAGACCGGCAAGGCCGTGATCGTCGATCGACGCCTGCCAGGAGAGGAATTCCTCCACGGTCAGGCAGTAACGCTCACAGGCTTCTTCCAGGCTTAAAAGCCCGCCACGGACGGCCGCCACCACTTCGGCCTTTCGCCGGATGACCCAGCGTCTTGTGTTGGAGGGCGGCAGGTCGGCAACAGTCAGCGGACTGCCATCGGGACCTATGACGTATTTTGCGCGAACGCGGGCTAGCTCGGTCATCGTACTCTCTACACAAACTCACAACCTATGACTTCAAGCTAGCGCGGTACTTTTAAAATTTGCCTAAGGACACGGTAACGCTCTGGTAACCAGAAGCGCCTGTCTCCCAGACGCTTCCGGCATGCTGACGGGCAACAAAAAGGGCGGAACACATGTCCCGCCCGGTTGTTGAATTTGATGGCCGTCGTTGCTGCCTAGAACCCCGTGCCGCGCCCCACTTCCGAACGCAGCGTTGCAAACAGGATTTGCATGTCGAGCATGAAGCTGTAGTTCGACACATAATAGAGGTCGCACATGATGCGGGCACGGGCTTCGCCGCGTCGCGTGGTCGGGCCGCGCCATCCCCTGATCTGCGCAAGGCCGCTGAGACCGGGGCGCATGACGTGACGCTGGTGATATTCCGGCACCAGTTCTTCAAACAGCATGCCGCTCGCCAGCATGCCGACGGCATGGCAGCGTGGCCCGATCAGGGACATGTCGCCGCGCAGGACGTTGAAGAGCTGTGGCAGCTCATCGATGTTCGTCCGTCGCAGGAAGGCGCCGATTTTGGTGATCCGCGGGTCATTCTCGACCGTCTGCTTCACGCCCGACTTGTCGCCAAGGTCGTTGCGCATCGAGCGGAATTTGAAAATGTTGATCTTGGTACCGTTTCGCCCCCAGCGCACCTGGCTGAAAAACACCGGGCCGGGGCTGTCGAGCCTGATCAGGATCGCGATCACAAGAAACAGCGGGCTGAGCGCCGCAAGGGCGCCAAACGAGATGGCAATATCGAACAGACGCTTCAGGGCCAGCTGAAGCTTTCGCCGTTGGTAATGACCGGAAAAGACAAGTTCATGACCGAACGCACGTCTGGGCAAAGTATTCGTTTCTGAAACATGGGCCGTGGGGGAGGCCTGAAAATCCGCCGCGCTCACTACAGCACCTTTTGGGTTGTAAATGTTTAAGTTGATTAAAATATTAGAATATACTGTTTTTACCCCCTCTCGACCGAATTGTCATCAGCGTTTGCCTGTTTTTCGGACTTTCATTGACACAATCGTTGCTGTGCTGAAGTGGTCGAATATGTGCCAGTCACAGACCATTTCTACGATTTATTTTTAATAGACTGAATTGTTTGATCTATTTTTTCTAATTTAGAAAAATGTTGTAAATTTGTTTCTGCCTCATATGCGCCAAAGATGAAGACCTGAAGAAAACGCAAGATAGGTATTCCGTAAACGCATGGCTCAGCTTCGTCTTACGTACGCTGGCCTTTCTCGATCGAAATACTGTGCTGAAGTGCATTTGCTTTACCGTCAGTGATAAACACCGACATAAAACCCGCATGCGGGGGGGAAAGTTCCGCGCGCCACGGAAAAACGCGTTGTGTTCGCAAACGAACAGGCAAGCGCCTCTTATTGCGCAACCAAAAAAATATGTAGGTAAGGAAAACTGGAGCGGGCGAAGGGATTCGAACCCTCGACCCCAACCTTGGCAAGGTTGTGCTCTACCCCTGAGCTACACCCGCTCATCAAACCGGTCCGGGGTAAGTCAGTGACCGGCGATGTCACCGTGTCGGCGACGAGGGCGTATATGGCCTAACCCGATTTCAAATGCAACAACGAAATGATGGATTTCTGCATTTTTTTGTGTGCGAAAAATCGCGAAGCATTTTCAGTGCATTAACGGAAGAAAGCGGAGCGGGGGCGGAATTTCCGTGTGCGCCGGGCGTTCTCGCATTGGATGAAAGCGAGAGATCGGGGCATTTGCCATGCTGAAGATTCCCGTCAATTCGGGATGGTGCTTGCCGTCGCCTGTTCGCCTGCATCCTGCCGGAAGACGTCGTTTTGACGCGCGCCCGTTTGCTGCTGGACAAGTGCCATTTCCGGGGATAACACGGGTGCTGACACGAATTTGCTAACGAAAAATCGGGATTTCGTTTCAAAATTGGTTTCCGGGTCGCTGGTCATGGTTCCAGCCGGCGCGCGCAACCAGCCAGTCTGCAGGGGACGTGATCTCGCTTTCATGACAACCGGGAGGAAATGGATATGACGGATATCATGCTGGTTGCCAGCGGTGACCTGCGCGAAAGCGCCAACACCAAGTGCTGGCCCACGCAAAAGGCGATGGAGGACAAGCTAGCCTTAGTCGTTGCCGAAATGGGGCATACGCTGAAACGTGCCCATCCGGTGAAGCCCGCCGGACACGGTTTCATTGCCACTCAGCGTGAGGGCATGGATGTTTTCAGGACCATCGATCCGAATGCGCCGATCATCGTGGCGGAGGCCGTCTGGCAATATTCCTATCATGTGCTGCCCGGCCTGCTGGCGCACAAGGGACCGATCCTGACGGTGGCAAACTGGTCGGGACAATGGCCGGGTCTCGTCGGCTTGCTGAACCTGAATGGCTCGCTGACCAAGGCCGGCGTTCCCTATGCTTCGCTGTGGAGCGAGACCTTCGATGACGACTTTTTCCGTGAAGGCCTGAAGAGCTGGCTCGAGACCGGCACGATTGTCCATGATGAAAGCCATGTCCGCCCGTTCGATGCGGCTTCGCTGCCGGCCGAACTGGCCGGACTTGCAGATGAGATTGCCGCCGATCTGGCCGGCAACAAGATCATTCTCGGGGTTTTCGACGAGGGCTGCATGGGCATGTACAATGCCATTATCCCGGATGAAATCCTGATGCCGCTCGGTGTATTCAAGGAGCGGCTGTCACAGTCCGCGCTCTATCACGCCACGAAACAGGTGCGTGACGAAGAAGCGCGTGCCGCCTATCAGTGGATGCTCGACAAGGGCATGACCTTCCATTTCGGCGCCGATCCGAAGGAGGAACTGACCGAAGATCAGGTCATCGATCAGTGCCGGATGTATATCGCTGCCGTCCGGCTGGCCGATTTCTTCGGCTGTGAAGCGATCGGCATCCAGTATCAGCAGGGCCTGAAGGATCTGTTGCCGGCCTCCGACCTGGTTGAGGGCATGCTCAACAATGATGACCGCCCGCCGGTGACCCGGGAAGATGGTTCGATCATCCGCGACGGCCGGGCAATCGTGCATTTTAACGAGGTGGATGAATGCGCCGGTCTCGATGCGGTGCTGACCAACCGCTTGCATCGCGCGCTCGGCCAGCCGGTGGAGACCACGCTGCACGACCTGCGGTGGGGCGACGCAGACAAATCGGGCTCGCGCGACGATTTCATCTGGGTGTTCGAGATTTCCGGCGCGGTTCCGCCCGCCCATCACGAAGGAGGCTGGGCAGGGTCGGAAAGCTATCGCCAGCCGGCGATGTTCTTTCCCTTCGGCGGGGGAACGCTGAAGGGTTACGCCAAACCCGGCGAAATCGTCTGGAGCCGCATCTTCCTCAAGGACGGCGCCCTACACATGGATATCGGTCGCGGGCAGGCGGTCAAGCTGCCGCCGGAAGAATGCGAGCGCCGCAGCCGGGCCACGGACTATCCCTGGCCGATCATGAATGCGGTTCTGACCGGTGTTTCGCGCGACCAGATGATGGCGCGCCACAAGGCCAACCACATTCAGGTTGCCTATGCGCTTTCGGCTGCGGAAGCCGACAAGGCGATGATGGCCAAGGCCGCGCTTGCGGCGAAAATGGGTATGACGGTCAGCGTCTGCGGCGTTTAGCACGCCTTGCCGTGATTTTGTTGCAATGGCCCTGCGCAGGCGGGGCCATTGTTGCATTCGGCCTCGAATGGTGGTGAAACAGGCGTGTTGTGATTTCACGCCGTCGAAAAGCACCTGGCCGCCATGACTGTTTCCAAGACCGCCCCCAAATCGTCCGAAGATCTGTTCACCTATCTCGATGAACTCGGGATTGCCTACGACAACCGGGAGCACCGCGCCGTCTTCACCGTTGCCGAAGGCGATGATCTGCGGGAGGAAATTCCCGGCGGCCACACCAAGAACCTGTTCATCAAGGACAAGAAGAGCCGCTATTTCCTGCTGACCGTCGAGGAGTATGCGACGGTGGACCTGAAACAGGTGCATAATCTGATCGGTGCATCCGGCCGGGTTTCTTTCGGCAAACCGGATGCGATGATGGCGTATCTCGGTGTTGAGCCGGGATCGGTTACCGCGCTGGGCGCGATCAATGATACCCAGCATCAGGTGACCTTCATCCTCGATGCGGATCTGATGGAGAGTGAAACCATAAACTGTCATCCGCTGCGCAACACGGCGACGACCTCCATCCACCGTGATGATCTTCTGCGCTTCATCCGGGCGACGGGACACGAACCGCTTGTCTTGAAAGTGACAGCGTGACACACGATCTACAGGCAAAGTCGGAACAGGCCCTGCGGGCCAGACGGGGAGATATTGATGAGCGGTTTTGACAACCCATATGGCGGCTCCTTCAGCGGCCAGATGAATGTATCGGCCGATGGCGCAACCAACGGCGCGACACCGCCCGGCGGACTGATCAAGGACACGACAACGGCCGATTTCACCAAGGACGTGATCGAGGAATCGCGCACCCAGCCGGTGCTGGTCGATTTCTGGGCGCCTTGGTGCGGGCCATGCAAGCAGCTTGGTCCGATCATCGAAAAGGCGGTGACGGGAGCCGGCGGCAAGGTCAAGCTGGTCAAGATGAATATCGATGATCACCCTGCCATTGCCGGTCAGCTCGGCATTCAGTCGATTCCCGCCGTTATCGCGTTTTCCAACGGTCAGCCGGTCGATGGTTTCATGGGCGCCGTGCCCGAAAGCCAGGTGAACGAGTTCATCGCCAAGCTGTCGTCGGCCAGTCCGTCCGAACAGGATCGCAAGGCCGAAATCGTGTCGGCGCTCGAGCAGGCAGAGCAATTGCTGGCCGAGGAGAAACTGCAGGAAGCCGGCCAGCTTTTTGCCGGCGTCATGCAGGCCGATCCGGAAAACCCCAAGGCCCTTGCCGGTATCGGCCGCTGCATGGTGGCCGCCGGACAGCTTGACCGCGCCAAGCAGGTTCTCGACCAGGTGCCCGAGGAACTCAAGGAAGATGACGCCATCAAGGCGCTCGCCACCCGCATCGCGCAGATCGAGGAAGCCCGCAAATTCGGTGATCCGGCAGCGCTTGAACAGGCACTGGCCGACAATCCCGACGATCACGCCGCCCGCATGAAACTGGCCAAGGTGCTGAATGCGGAAGGCAAGCGCGAAGAGGCGGCCGAACATCTGCTGACGATCATGCGCAAGGATCGCGAATTCGAGGATGATGGCGCACGCAAGCAATTGGTGGACTTCTTCGAAGCCTGGGGCCCGAAGGACCCGGCAACGATTACCGCGCGCCGCAGGCTTTCCACGATCCTGTTTTCGTAACGGGAGCGTATCATGCAGATTGGCAATGCCCGATATCTGACCCGCAAGGATCTGCCGGACGTGGTTCCGGTGTTTCCGCTGACGGGCGGACTGTTGCTGCCGCAGGGGCAATTGCCGCTCAATATCTTTGAACCGCGCTATCTGGCGATGGTTGACCATGCGGTTGCGGGCAACCGGCTGATTGCCATGGTCCAGCCCGTTCATCACGACGAGACGCTGGACGTCGACGCGCAAACGCCGCTTTCCAATATCGGCTGTGTCGGGCGCGTCACCTCTTTTGCGGAAACCGGTGACGGGCGCTATCTCGTGGCGCTCACCGGCATTTGCCGTGTGCGGCTGATCGAGGAAGTGCACACCGCCAAACCGTTCCGCAGTTTCGAGATCGCCCCCTTCATGGGCGACCTCAATGTCGAGGCGCAGGAAGCCGGTGTCGACCGCGCCGCGCTGCTGGAAGCCTTCGGCGCCTATCTTGAGGCCGAAGGGCTGGAGACGGAATGGGAGCATATCGAACAGGCGGGTAATCTGACGCTGGTCAACTCGCTTTCGATGATGGCGCCGTTCGGGCCGGCGGAAAAACAGGCGCTGCTTGAGGCGCCGGACCTCAAGGCGCGCGCGGAGATGTTCGTGGCGATCATCGAATTCGCGCTTGCCGGCGATCCCGGCGACAAGCTGCAATAGGGCATCCCCAATGAACAGGAAGGATGCCGGTATCGATCCGAAAATGCTGGAGCTTCTGGTCTGTCCGGTGACCAAGGGGCGGCTGACTTATGATACCGAGCGTCAGGAGCTTGTCTCGCAGAAAGCGCGGCTGGCCTATCCCATCCGCGATGGCGTGCCGATCATGCTGGCCTCGGAAGCACGCCCGCTCGAGCTTTAAGCATTCGGAAAGGCTTCTTCACACTGGATCGGCTTGTCACTTGCTGATGACCGGGCGCTCGATTACGTTTGCCCGCAGCAGGGGCAGTGAATGCGATGGTACGTGTGATCATTGAGAGCCCGGCCGGAGATGAATTCTATCCGGCCCGGGTCAAAAGAAACTATTTCGAATCGGGCGACACGATCATCAGCGGTGATCCGCTTTATGATCTGGAGACGGCCAATGACCGGCTGCTCCATATTCACGCCAGTCACAGCGGCGAGGCGGTGACATCGCCGTTTGCCGTCGGCGCCGTGCTGAGCGCGCGTGAGACGCTGATCGAACTGGACGTTGCCGATGATGACGCGCCGGAGGAATTGCATCCGCAAACGTTGGAGGAAACGGCCTCGCCAACCGGCACGAGACGTGTGGAGCTGCGCACGCCTGTCGATGCTGCGCTTTATCCTGCCAATCTTATGAAAGTGCACGCCGAGCCGGGAGAATGGATTGATCGCAACAGCGTGCTCTATACGATCGAAGCGGCAACCGGGGCGGTGGTTGAACTTCAGATGCCGCTTTCGGGCCGAATTCTGTCCAGCAATGACGCCCGCAATCTTGTGCGTCACCGCGCGATCGCCGTCATCGAACCCGATGAGGACGATCCGCTGGCAGCGGCACTGGGCACAGCGCAGGGCGTCTATCTGCTGGCCGACGGTGTGTTTGCAAGTGACGAAGACGAGACCGCCGCCGACAAACCATCTGCGACCGTCGCCGCGACGCACGGCCGGTCAGCAAAACGGCGGATCGGCCTTGTTGCCGGCCTCGGCGTGATTGCCGCTCTGGCCGTCTCCGGCTGGTATGTGCTGACCTATGTTCCGTTTGATCACGTCGGAGCCGGTGCCGACGGCTATTATGGCCAGCGCCTCAACATCGAATCTCTTGGTGGAAAGCGCAAACTCTTCATCTCGGACGAACAGCAAAGGGGATTTGCAGCATGGCTCGATTCCTGAACGGTCATTGTGCATGGCTGGATGCTGTATCGTCGGCAAAACTGCGCAGTGTACCGGTGCTTTTTCTGGCGGCACTGATGCTGTTGCCGGTGGTGACGCTGGCGGATGACGCGCGCGTGATCACGGCCGAAGGCAATGCATACCAAGCCGAATTCCGGCATCCGATGTTCGACGAGGACACAGCTCCTGCCTCGACGGTGACGCTCGGCTGGGACAGCGAACTGACAATGGGGCTTGATGCGGGCAAGCCAATGGTTTCCGCCCGGTTTCGCTATGAGCTCGAGGATTACCTCTACGCCTTGCCCACGCTTGGCCCCGGTGCGTTTCAACTCTGGTCGCCGACAGGCAGCGTGCCGGAAAGTGCAGCTCTGCCGGAGGCCGCGCCGCCCGTCCTGCCTTATGCGGTCAAACTGATCTTTCGCTTTCGCGTGCCAAGCCAGGATGCCGCTATCGGCCTCGCGCAGACTGTCGAAGCGCCGGGCCTGCCGGGAGCATGGGCAAGCAATCAGCCGCAAAGTCCGGACTGGTCCGATGTTTTCGTCTGGGAAAGCGGGGAGGCCGAGGGGGAACCGGTCCCCGCCGCCACCGCGGAGCAGATCTGGAATGACGGCGCATTGCAGCCGGACGGTGTGCGGATCGCCGGCATCAACTGGTCGACCGCGGACCTGATGGCCTATCTTGCCGAAAACAATATGCGCAACCGTTCCATCGCCACGGCCGAGGCGGTCAATCGCCTGCTTTCCGGTGCTGCCCGCAGTTTCGGCTATGAGGTCGCAGCGCAACTCGAAGACCCGGCGCAATTCGAGGAACCCGCTTTCCGTCCGGCGGTGCCGCTCGAATTGTTGCGCAAGTTCGAACGGCTTTTGAGCCTGCCGGACAGTCTGAAGGCGGGCGATCCGACGGCCTATGACGAGGCACGGGGCGACGCCGCCGCGATCATGGCGCTGATGGAAGACGATCAGGCTTCCTACGAGGAGATGGGGCCGACGCGTGCCGATCTTGTTGCAGATGCGACGGTGGAGCCTGCGCAAAACGGCATTCAGCCGGTCGACGGGCGCGCGACAGACAACCGTTCGCTGGCGGCCATTGTCACCGGCATCGACCAGGTGGTCTGCAGCGCAACCGTGGTTGGGCCGCGCCATGTTCTGACCGCCGCCGCCTGCGTTCTCGATCCCGAAACCGGAGAGGTGATTGCCGACCGGCAGGTTATGCCGCGGATCGATCTCGATGACGGTTACATCCCTGTTTCGCGTCGGTTCATCGCGCGCGCCTATCTGCCGGTGGATGCAGCCCCCTTCGGCTCGGCCGGCGCGCCTGAAAGCCAGGTCGCCCTCGTTGAGGTCCGCGAGCCTTCCGAGCGCCCGCCCTTTGCGGCCGAAACGGACGAAATATCCTTCTACAGAGGAGAGGAAGCAGGCGCTGGCGACGGTCGCCCGGTCGTACAGTTTCATGATGCGGCGACGGGCGGGCTGATGATGGCTTCGGGCTGTGCGGCGCTTGAAATCGAGCCAGGCGATCTGATGCCGGTGAACTGCACGCTGCCCGATGGTGCGTCGGGGGCCGGTATGCGTGTCGCCTCAGGCATTTTCGGGGTCTATCTTTCGCCCGGACTTGGGCGATATCTCGGAAAAACGGAAGTCGAGGCCATCGAGGCCATTGTGATGGGCAGCGGCTCGCCGTTTTTCCGCGCCATCGAGGCCAATCCCCGGTTTGCGATCACCTTTGTGCTGACCAACCGCTGCGATGTGCCGATCGATTATAATCTGCGCTATCGGGCGATTGAGGGCGATGAGAGCGGAGAATTTACCGACATTTCAGGGCGTATCGAGGGTGGCGTGCGCCGCTTCGTCGATCTGATGACGGATAACGGCGTTGTCTACATGCGCGGAACCGCCAGAGATGGCGACCTCGTCTGGGATGGTGGCCGGGTCTTCGACAGCGGCCGCCATTTCGGCATCCGCATCGATAGCTGGGGCGACTATTTCCACGCGCTGAGCTGTGACGGCAAGTAAGGCGCACTGCGGGAGAGAAACTTCATGCGGCGGGTCTTGACGATCCGGAAATTCTCGACCTAATCGATGTCATCGCCTTTTTCGGCCGGGCCCACCGGCTGATGCACACACCGGCGAGCCGCATATCAAGGACGAACCTGTTTTGGAAACCGCTACCGGTCGCGTTCCGCGCCCTTTTTCGGTGACGCACCGGCAGGTGCTCACCATCGCCCTGCCGATGATGATCGCGCATTTTTCCACCCCGCTGGTGAGCCTTGCGGCCACCGGCGTGGTCGGGCAATTGCGCGACGAGGTGCTGATCGGCGGTGTGGCGCTGGCGGCGGTGATTTTCGATGTGCTGTTCACAACCTTCAACTTCCTGCGCGCGGCGACCACCGGCTTTACCGCGCAGGCCGTCGGGGCGGAGGATCCCCGCGCCGAACAACGCATGCTGCTCGGCGGCATCCTGATCGCGGTCGGTTCCGGTCTTCTTATCCTGGCGCTGCATGTTCCCATCGGCCGGCTTGGGCTTTACGTGCTCGATGCCGACGGCGCGGTGGGGGACGCGGCCTGGACCTATTATGCCTGGCGGGTGTGGTCGGCGCCGTTCGCGCTGTTCAATTTCGTCGTCTTCGGCTGGGTTATCGGCCGCGGCGAGGCGGTGACCGCGCTTCTCCTGCAGGTCGCGCTCAACGCGCTCAACCTGTTTTTCAGCTTCTTCTGGGTATTGTGGCTGAATTACGGGCTTGCGGGCGCGGGCGCGGCAAGTCTGGTCGCCGAGGGGCTGACGGCGATTGCCGGCGTCGTTCTCATCCTGCGCCGCACCGACCGGCATAAATGGGAAGTGCCGGATCTTGTCACCGTGAAACGGCTTTTCTCGGTCAACCGCGACATGATGATCCGCTCCTTTGCGCTTTTGATCGGGCTTTCGTTTTTCACACGACAATCGGGCGTTCTGGGTATCGATGTTCTGGCCGCCAACACGGTGCTGCTGCGCTACTATTTCTTCGGTGTTGCCTTTCTCGATGGCTTTGCCACCGCCGCCGAGCAGCTTGCCGGCCGCGCTGTCGGGGCCTTCTATCGCCCGGCCTTTGACCGGGTGATCCGGCTGACCACGCTCTGGGGCGTGGCGATGGCGGTGTTTGTCTCCGCTGCGTTTTTCATCTCCGGGCCATATGTGGTCGCGCTGATCGCGCCGATTGCCGAAACCCAGGCGCTGGCCCATGTCTATCTGCCTTACGCGGCGATCATGCCGCTTGTCGGCGTCATTGCCTTCCAGATGGACGGGGTGTTCATCGGTGCGACATGGTCACGCGAAATGCGCACGCTGATGCTGTTTTCGCTTGCCTGTTATTTCGCCGCCTGGGCCGTGCTGCAGCCGCTTTTCGGCAATCACGGCCTGTGGATTGCCATGCTGCTGTTTCAGGGCGTGCGCTCTGTCGCTTTCCGCTACATGCTGCCGAAGCTGGCGGACCGCACTTTTCCGGGGCCTCACCCGGCCTGAGATTTTTGGCCTATTCTTCCGGTGTGTTTTCAGGTTCGCTGAAATAGGAACTGTCCGGAGAAATGAAGAAGGCATAGGCCATGTAGGCTGCGGCCGCGCCAAACAGGATCGACCAGTAGGGCGAGCCGATAAAGATTTCGGCAACGGCCCAGCCGCCACACACCGCAACCGCCAGGACCCGGATCCAGAGCGGCTTGAGAGACGGATGTTTCAGATTGAGGCTTTCGCGCCAGTCGATCTTGCCTGCCATGTCATCGCCTTTCCGGGGTGTGTTTCGACAAGGCATAGCGGGGAAGGGCGGTCAATGGCAAGACGAACCTCAAAGCAGCATGGCCGTCACTTCCGTCGCGCCGTAGCCGAGTTCATAGGTTGCGGTGCCGGTAAAGGCGATGCGGGCATAATCACCGGCCGAAAAATAGCTGATGGCGGAAGCCGAATGGGTGAGCGGACTGCCGCCGGTGGCAATCCCGCGCAGGATGACGCAGTTTTCCGACCCGTTCTTTTCGAGGGACACCGTATAGCTGCCCGTGGCCGCGGCCGTGACGGTGAGGTTAACGGCGTAATAGCCGCTTGTCGGAAACATAAGCCGGTTGCCGCCGCCGGTGACAGCCCCACCCAACGCAAATCCGCCTTCACCGACATGCAGGGTGCCAAACCCGCGGCTTGCCGGGCCTGTAATCAGGGTGGATCCGCTCGGGGCCGCCGCGCGGGCAAGCGGTCGCGATGGCATGGCAACGGCGCCTTCGGGGGTGATCCGAAGCGCCTCGTACCAGCTTGCGCCATCGGGACTGGTCTTGATCGCGAAGTTGTCCGAGCCGGCAAGCCCCATTTCCGCCCGGCCCGACCAGCCTGTCTGGTAGAGCAGGGACGCCGTGTCGCCCGCCGTTGCCTTGTTGATCTTCAGTTGGTGCCCGCTGCCGGCATTGTTGAAAAGCGTTGCGGGGGATGAAACCGAAAGCCGGTTTGTGGCATCGGCGGCGGCGTTGATGCCGAGCATGGAAGCTGAGAGGTCGGCCGGCAAGGGTGGGGAAACCCAGTCGGTGCCGTCGAAAATGCGCAAGGCGCTGTCTGCGGCAAACCAGGCAGACCAGCCGGTGACCGGTGTGATGAACTGCCAGTAGCCGTCCTGAAAGATCGCAATCGCACCGGCATGTCCCGCCCATTCGCCGGTCGGCGCCTCCGTGACCAGATGGCAGGTTCCGTCATCGGGGCTTGCAGGCGGTGCAGTGCCGGCGCTGAGAACCGTGAGATGGACGATTGCATCGAGCCGCTGAAGCGCCTCGTTGTGTGTGACGTGTTTCTGGGCCTGTGCGGGCAGTATGAAGGGAAGGCCGATCCTGGCCGTCTGATCCGACATGTTACACTCCTGTTGCGGGCCTGTGGCCTGATGGCTCAAGCCTAGCGCCGTCGGAGTGCGCGGGGAAAAAGGTGGGCGATGCGCCCTATGCCGCGGTATTAACGCGTTCGGCCGCAGAGACCCGGTAGGCAATGGCCTCGCCGATATGCACCCGGCCGACTGTTGCCTTGCCGTCGAGATCGGCGATGGTGCGGGCAACCTTCAGCACGCGGTGATAACCACGGGCGGAAAATCGCATCTTCTCGGCTGCTTCCCGCAAAAGTGCCAGCCCGGGCGCATCGGGTTCAGCAAGCTTCTCGATCACATTGGCCGAACAGCGGGCATTGACGGTGGCCGGATCGCTTCCGAGCGCCGCAAAGCGTTCGCGCTGGGCCTGACGGGCCCGGGCCACGCGGTTTGCCACGGCGGCGCTTGTCTCGCCGGTGGCGCTGGCGCCGATGAGATCCATGGCGCTGACGGCCGGGACGTCGATCCGGATATCGATCCGGTCCATCATCGGCCCGGAGATGCGCGCCTGATAATCGGCGGCGCAACGCGGTCCCCGCGCGCAGCTATGGCCGGGCTCACCCGCCATGCCGCAGCGGCAGGGATTCATGGCAGCGACGAGCTGGAAGGCGGCCGGGTAGGAAACCCGGTGGTTGGCGCGCGCAATCACACACTCACCACTCTCCAGCGGCTGGCGCAGCGCATCGAGCACCTGCGGCGAAAATTCCGGCAGTTCGTCGAGAAACAGGACGCCGTGATGGGCAAGTGATGCTTCCCCCGGTCGCGCCTTTATACCACCGCCGACGAGTGACGCCATGCTGGCGGAGTGATGCGGCGCGCGGAAAGGCCGGCGGTCGGACAGGCGTCCGCCGGAAAGCTTGCCCGCAATCGAATGCACCATCGACATGTCCAGAAGTTCCTGCGGTAACAGCGGCGGCAGGATCGAAGGAAGACGCGCGGCCAGCATTGATTTGCCCGATCCCGGCGGGCCGACCATCAGCAGGTTGTGGCCACCGGCGGCCGCCACTTCGAGTGCGCGCTTGGCGCTTTCCTGTCCCTTGATTTCGGCAAGGTCCGGCAGGTTTCGGGCGCTGGCGCGGACGGCTGGGGCCGGGCGCGAAAGAACCTGTGTGCCCTTGAAATGATTGGCGATCGCAATCAGGCTTTTCGGTGCCAGAACATCGATATCGCTTCCGGCCCATGCGGCTTCCGGGCCACAATCGGCCGGGCATATCAGCCCCTTGTCCTGTGCGTTTGCGGTTATGGCGGCCGGTAGCGCACCGGCGACGGCGGCAATCGTGCCGTCGAGATTGAGTTCGCCGATGACGACGTAACCGGTCAGCGCATCCGCCGGCACGGCGCCAAGGGTTGCCATCAGCCCCAGCGCAATGGCGAGATCGAAATGCGAACCCTCCTTCGGCAGGTCAGCAGGCGCGAGGTTGACGGTCACCCGTTTGGGCGGCAGGGCAAGGCCGGTGGCATGAAGGGCGGCCTGCACCCGCTCACGGCTTTCGGCGACCGCCTTGTCGGGCAGGCCGACGATCTGCATGCCGATCTTGCCCGGCGCCACCATCACCTGAACATCGACCGGAACCCCCTCGATCCCCTGAAATGCAACCGTCTGTATTCTCGACACCATGACAAGCCCCGCTCCGATCGGTGTTCGCTGAAAACGACATTCCGTCAAACCTTTTGGTTGTAAAGATTCCACAATGCGCGCATTAATGCAAGAACAAAAGAGGAACTTATCGGAGCGCAGGATATGTCAATGTCATTGGGGATGGACATTTGCCGTGTTCGCACCGTAAACGATTCGAAACACAGACTTGCCGGCAAGATAAGGCGGAGATTGAAATGGGACTGACAACCGAAGAACAGATCCTGATCGAACAGCGGATAACCAATGGCGCGAAATCGGCGGCTGCGGCCTATCTGCTCTGGTTTTTCGTCGGCTGGGCCGGCGCTCACCGGTTTTATCTCGGTCGGCCCGGCACGGCCGTCACCATGCTGCTGCTGAATGTCGTCGGCTGGCTGACACTGGTTTTCTTTATCGGTTTTCTGTTTCTGGCCATTTTCGGCATCTGGTGGCTGGTCGACCTGTTCCTGATCTCCGGCATGATCGAAGCCCAGAAGAACGAACTGCGCACCTCACTCACGCAGCAGGCGCTGGTCGGGCAGACGAAATAGCGTCTCACTCAGCTGCGCTTTTTCTCGATCGCGTCCCACATCAGCGCTGAAATATCCGCGCCGCCGAATTTCTGCACTTCGCGGATGCCGGTGGGCGAGGTGACGTTGATCTCGGTCATGTAGTCGCCGATGACGTCGATGCCGACCAGGATGAAGCCGCGTTCCTTCAGCGCCGGGCCGATGCGGTCGCAGATTTCCTTCTCGCGCGCCGTCAGCTCGGAGGGTTCCGCGCGGCCGCCGACATGCATGTTGGAGCGGCTGTCGGTTTCGGCCGGCACGCGGTTGATCGCGCCAGCGAATTCGCCATCAACGAGGATGATGCGCTTGTCGCCCTTGCGCACGGCCGGCAGGTAGGCCTGGGCGATATAGGGCTCGCGGAACATCTGCGCGAACATTTCCAGAAGCGAGGTGAAATTGCGGTCGTCGCGGGTGGAGTGGAACACGCCGGCGCCGCCGTTTCCGTAAAGCGGCTTCAGGATGATGTCGCCCATTTCCTCGCGGAACCGCGCAATCTCGCCTTCGTCCTTGGTAATCAGCGTCGGCGGCATCAGGTCGGCGAATTCGGTGACGAAAATCTTTTCCGGCGAATTGCGCACCCAGGCCGGATCGTTGACCACCAGCGTCTTCGGGTGGATGCGCTCCAAAAGATGGGTGGAGGTGATATAGGCCATGTCGAAGGGCGGGTCCTGGCGCAGCAGCACCACATCCATGGTCGAAAGGTCGACGCGTTCGGCCGCACCGAGCGTATAATGGTCGCCCTCGACATCGCGCAGCGTCATCGGCTCGACGGCGGCGAAGACCTTGCCGTCGCGCAGGCTCAGCCGGTCGGGCGTGTAGTGAAACAGGTTATAACCCCGGTTCTGGGCTTCCAGACACATGGCGAAGGTCGAATCGCCTGCAATCTTGACGGTGGAGATATGGTCCATCTGGACAGCGACGTTTTTGATTGCGGCCATGAAACTGGAGCCCCCGATATGGTTTGAAGCGCCACGATATGTAGTCATCGCGGTGCTGCTTGGCAATCGTTCCCGATCAGGAGCGGACGCCGGCGACAGTGCAGATCAGCAGGTCGTGGTCCGACAGGGGCTTGCCGTCGGCATCAAGGGCGTCGATGACGCGGCTTTCGGAAATGTCCAGCCCACGGGACAGAAACCAGTCGAGCTTCATCTGCTTCGGGCGCTCCTCCGAGATCAGGCTCGGCCGTGTTGTCATCCGGTCCGCTGGTCCGCCGTGGCGCTCATAGCCCTTGTCTGCGGCAAGCGAAAACAGTGTCTCGACGTCCGGGTCGCCACCGCTGCGGTTGACGGTGTTGAGATCGCCACCGATCAGCACCGGAAGGCCGGAAAAATGCCAGTCGACAAGCGCGAAGATATCGGCCATCTGCCGTTCGCGAAGCGCAATGTCGCCATGGCTTTCCAGATGGGTCGACAGCGCGACGAGGGGCCCTTGCGCCGTTTCGATCTGCGCACCGATGGCCATGCGCGCGCCGATGCGCGGCTGGTCCTTGTCGCGGCTGAACCAGATCGGATCGCCGGAAAGCGGCAGCATGAACGGGCTGACCAGCGGTGTGCGGGCAAGCAGCGCATTGCCGTGAAAGCCCCTGGCGTTGAAATCGTCAGTGCAGAAGGGCCGCTCTGCGGCATTGCCGAGACCGAGTTCGATGAACTCGACGCCATAGGCATAGGCCATGGCCAGATCGTCGGCGATTTCTGCGGTCGGGTGGCGCTGGGCGGTGCGCGCCATGCCGTTGTCCATTTCCGAAAGCATCACCACGTCGGCATTTTCCGCAGCAAGCCTTGAAGCGCTTTCATGCGGGAAAAGACCGCGCTGCAGGTTCCAGGCGGCCGCCGTAAAGGGAAAGGCAAGCGGCATATCCCTGTCCGGCCTGCCGCCGGTCTCGATCGTGTGCAGGCATCCAAGCTCCTGCTGCAGCCGGTCATGGATGTGATTTGCCTTCTCAAGGCCTGAGATACGCGCGCGCTCGGCGCGTCCGGGCGCATCGAGTGCGGGGACACAATCGGTAAAGAGTTCTGGCATGGGTCGCATTTTCAAGCTTCAGCCGGTGCGCTCCGGGAATGGACCCGCTTGCCGGTCTCGCCATCATAGAAATGCAGCCTGTCCGGATCAATTGAAAAGCGCATCTCGTCACCCAGCGGAATGGCGGGCGACAGGGCCGCCGTCAATTTCTGTTCGCCGATCAGGCAATGGGCAAGGCGGGTGGCCCCCAACTCCTCGATATAGTCGAGCCTGGCCGTGATCGTATGCGCGGAAGGCTGGTCGGCGACCTGCAGGTCCTCGGCGCGGATGCCAACGGTCAGCGGGCCGGAAACCGGCAGGTCGCGCGTCATGTTCAGCACATTGTAGCCAAGCGCGAGCCGGTCATCGTTAAGCTCTGCGGAAAGCAGGTTCATCGCGGGAGAACCGATGAAATTGGCAACGAAGGTGGAGGCCGGCTTGTGGTAGACGTCGAGCGGCGTGCCGATCTGCTCTATGCGCCCGGCGTTCAAAACCACCAGCCGGTCGGCCAGCGTCATTGCCTCGAGCTGGTCATGGGTGACATAGATCGAGGTGGTGCCGAGGCGCTTTTGCAGATGCTTGATCTCGCCGCGCATGGAAACGCGCAGCTTGGCATCGAGGTTTGATAGCGGCTCGTCAAACAGGAAAGCGGCAGGCTTGCGCACGATGGCGCGCCCCATGGCGACACGCTGACGCTGGCCGCCGGAAAGCGCGCGCGGCTTGCGCTCCAGATAGGGCTCCAGCTCCAGCATGCGCGCGGCTTCCTTCACCCGCGCCTCGATCTCGGCCTTCGGCGTGCCCCGGTTTTTCAGGCCATAGGCGAGATTGTTATAGACCGTCATATGCGGATAGAGCGCGTAGTTCTGGAACACCATGGCGATATCGCGCTCGGCCGGGTCCTTCTTGTTGACCACGGCGCCGCCGATCTTCACCTCGCCCTCGGTGATTGCCTCAAGGCCGGCAACCATACGCAAAAGAGTGGATTTACCGCAGCCTGACGGGCCGACGAGCACGATGAACTCGCCATCCTCGATCTTGATATCGACATTGTCGACTGCGCGGGTGTCGCCGGAATAGATCTTGGAGACCTTTGAAATTTCGATAGCAGCCATTTTATTCTTCCTATTTGTCGCTTTCCGTCAGGCCCTTGATGAACCAGCTCTGGAAGATCACCACGATGAGGATCGGCGGCAGCATGGCGAGCACCGCCAGCGCGAAGGCCTGGTTATATTCGGGGATCTGGCTTCCGACCCAGACGAGGAGGATCTGCTTGATGCCGCGCACCAGCGTGTAGAAGCTTTCCTCGTTGGTCATGATCATCGGCCACAGATACTGGTTCCAGCCATAAACGAACATGATGATGAAGATCGCCGCGATCATGGTTTTCGACAGCGGTACGAGAATGTCGATGAAGAACTTGAACGGCCCGGCGCCATCGATGCAGGCGGCCTCCAGCAGTTCGTCGGGGACCGATTTGAAGAACTGGCGGAAGAAGAAGGTGCCGGTGGCCGATGCAAGCAGCGGTACGATCAGGCCGGTATAGGTGTTGACCAGTCCCAGCTTCGTCATCACGTCGTAAGAGGGCAGGATGCGCACTTCGAGCGGCAGCAGCAGGGTGGTGAAAATCATCCAGAAGAACAGCGTCGAAAACCGTGAGCGGAAGTAGACGAGCCCATAGGCCGCCAACATCGACAGCACGATCTTGCCGACGGCAAAGCCGATGCCGAGGATGAAGGAGTTCATCACCATGCGGGCGCCGGTGACATCGCCGGTAAAGCCGCCCTTTCGGGCCAGCACTTCCTTGTAGGTCGAAACGAAATCATCGCCCCAGGTGACCTGAAGGCCCTTCATGTGCACGTCAACGGCCTCATGGGTCGATGTCATGAAGGCGACGAAAATCGGTCCGACCATGATGAATACGCCGAAGATGAGGATGAGGTGGTCCGTGAGAGTTGTCTTGTGCATTGGTCCGGCTCCTCAGTTGTAGTGCACGCGCCGCTCGATGAAGCGGAACTGGAAGAAGGTGAGCACCAGCACGATCAGCATCAAAATGACCGATTGCGCGGCCGAACCGCCGATGTCATTGCCGCGGAAACCGTCCATATAAACCTTGTAGACCAGGGTGATCGGGTTGTTGGCGGCCTTGTCCTTCACGATCACATCGATGATGCCGAACGTGTCGAACAGCGAATAGGTCATGTTGATGATCAGGAGGAAAAAGGCCGTCGGCGCCAGAAGCGGCAGTGTTACCGTCCAGAATCGACTGAGCCGCGAACGGTTGTCGATGGCGGCTGCTTCCCGCACGGAAACCGGGATGGACTGGAGACCCGACAGGAAGAAGATGAAATTGTAGGGAATCTGCTTCCACACGGCGACGGTGATCATCGCAAAGGCGGTGTCGAAATAATTGATGCCGACCTTCATGTCCCAGCCGAACCACGCCGCCATCTTCACGAAGGGACCGATATGCTGGTCGAAGAACATCATGCCGATCAGGCCCGCCACCGGCGGCGCGATGGCATAGACGGAAATCAGCAGCGTCTTGTAGCTGCTCGAACCGCGAATGACGTCATCGGCCTTGGAGGCGAGAATGAGACCCAGGGCGAGCGAGAAGAAGGTCACCAGAACCGTGAAGAGCACGGTGAACTGGGCGACCTGCAGGTAATAGCTCGATGTCAGCGCGTCGGTATAATTATCAAGGCCGACAAAACTCGCGCTGAAGCCGAAGGGGTCCTCCAGATAGAAGGAAGACTGGATCGCCTGCACCGACGGCCAGTAGAAGAAGATCACGATGATGGCCATCTGCGGCAGCACGAAAAGATAAGGCAGCAGGGGCGAATTGAACTGGACGCGCTTCATTTTTTGTTTCCTGTTGCGGTCGGGGCGACGACTCCGCCCATGCCGCATAGCCCCCAAGTCTTCTCGCCCCGGAGGGGAGAGATGTCGCGACAGCGACAGTGAGGGGGAGTCTATTCCCTCGGGTGCCCTTGCGATTAGGTACGCTGCTTCACCCTCACCGCCCCTTTCGGGGCATCTCTCCCGCAAGCGGGAGAGAGTATCGGGAGCAAGGTTCGTCACTCGGGCAAACGCGACCGCCATTTGCGGCGGGACTACATTTTCCAAACACGCCAAAATCCGGGAGCGTTAGCCCCCGGATCGGCTGTTTCGGTGCGCAGCGCCTTAGTTGGAAGCGGTCTTGGCGAAGCGGGCGAGAAGGGCGTTGCCTTCTTCCTGGATCGTCGCCATGGCGTCTTCAACGGTGGTCTCGCCGGCGAAGATCTTGTTGTATTCGCGTTCCATGACTTCGCGGATCTGCGGGTAGAAACCCATGCGATAGCCCTTCGACCATTCGCCGCCCGGCAGCGACAGCTGCTGGATGCCGACCTCGGCAACCGGCTGCTCTTCATACCAGCCATCTTCCTTGGCCAGTTCGTAAGCGGCGGTGGTGACCGGAACATAGCCGGTGGACTTGTGCCAGAAGTACTGGATTTCCGGCGAGGTCAGGAACTGGAAGAAGTCGGCCGTGCACTGGTTCTGGGCGTCATCCTTGCCGGAAAGCGCGAAGAGGGCAGCGCCGCCGATGAAGGAGTTGGTGCCGGCGCCTTCAATTGCGTCCCAGTAGGGCAGGAAGGTTGCCGAGAAGGGCATCTGGGCGGTCTTCTGCAGGCCGCCAAAGGAGCCCGAGGAGCCAACCCACAGGGCAACCTTGTCTTCTTCGAAAGGCTTCTGGTTGTCTGACCAGCCGGCGCCGTAATAGCCGAAATAGCCGTTGTCGTACCAGTCCTTGAGCTTTTCATACATCATGATGTGCTCGGGCGTGTCGACCAGGATTTCGGTGCCCTCGACGCTGTCATAGCCATTGTTGTTGGTGGCAAACTGGAGATTGTTGCGCGAGAAGAAGTTCTCGGTCATTTCCCAGGTAAGCTGCGACTGGACGAGCGGGACATAGCCGGCGTCTTTCAGGGCAGGAGCGATTTCCTCGAACTCTTCCCAGGTCTTCGGCGGCTCGACACCGGCCTTTTCGAAGGCTTCGGTGTTGATGTACATGATCGGCGCGGAAGAGTTGAACGGCATGCCGACGAATTTGCCGTCGCCGTCGGCGTAGAAATAGCGCACGCCCTCGATGAAGTCTTCGCGGTTGAAATCGTAGCCGGCATTGTTGATCAGGTCTTCAGCGGCAACGGCGGCGCCCTTGGCATTCATGATGGTGGCGGCGCCGGCGTCGAAGACCTGCAGGATGTTCGGCTGTTCGCCCGAGCGGAAGGCGGCAATGCCAGATGCGAGCGCTTCTTCATAAGTGCCCTTGGAAACCGGCGTCAGGGTGCAGGAGTCTTGTGCGGCATTGAACTTTTCGGAAATCTGGTTGATGACTTCCTGGTTCTTGCCGCCCATGCCGTGCCACCAGGTGATGTCGGTGGCGGCGAATGCGGTTGAGGTCGAAAGGCCGACAGTCAGCGCGGCCAGAACAAATTTCTTCATAATGAAAGTCCCCGTTCAGAATCTGAGAAATCATCGCTCGGGATGATGGGTCGGACCTATTGCGGTTGCGTGACGCCTGAACGAAGGATTTGTTTCAGATTTGTAAAACCGGATATGCGCGAACGTGCACTTGCGCATTATCAATGCTGCATCGTCAGAATGCGCCCGGGAAGTGCAGGGGCAGGCGGCCGGGCAGGCAGGCGATGATGTCGTAGCGTTGCGACAGACGATGGGCATCGGTCTGCCGCGAAAGCCAGATATCGGACGCTGAACGTATGCGCCTTTGGGCAGACGCGGTCACGGCATCGATGGCCAGCTGCTCGCTTCTGCGCGCCTTGACCTCGACGAAAATGGCCAGGTCGCCCTTGCGGGCGACGATGTCGATCTCGCCGGCATGGCATTTGAAACGCGTGGCCAGGATGCGATAACCCTTCAGACGCAGATAAAAGGCGGCAAGGCGTTCGGCGCGCCGTCCGCGCCGTTCCGCGCTGCGCCTCTTGTCGGCCTCACGCGCCATTGCCGTCCTTTATCGCCAGAAGCCGCTGGTAGAGGTCCTTGCGCGGCAGGCCGGTTTCCTTTGCGGCCTGCGCTGCGGCCTTGGCCGCCGGCATGTCGGCGACCAGCAGTTTCAGCAATGCGTCGATATCTGCTTGTTTCGGGGCTTCCGCTGCCGGCGGCGGGCCGATGACGAGGACGATCTCGCCCTTCACTTCCGCACCGCGATAGGCCTCGGCAAGTTCGCCCAGTGTGCCGCGCCGGAACTCCTCATAGGTCTTGGTCAGCTCCCGGCAGACGGCGGCCGGCCGGCTCGCGCCCAGCACCTCACAGGCGGCCTGAAGCGTTGCGCCGATGCGGTGCGGTGATTCGAAGAAGATCAGCGTTGCCGGAACATGCATGAGTTCTAAAAGCCGGTCGCGGCGGCCCTTGTCCTTGTGCGGCAGGAAACCGGCAAAGAAGAAGGCATCATTCGGCAAGCCTGCGCCCACAAGGGCTGCCAGCGGCGCCGATGCGCCGGGGATCGGCACGACCTTGATATCGTCTGCAATGGCCATGCCGGCAAGCCTGTAACCGGGATCGGAAACCAGCGGCGTGCCGGCATCGGAAACAAGCGCGACGCCTTTGCCGTCCCGCAGTGCCGCCAGCAGATGCTCACCGGCCTTTTCCGCATTGTGTTCGTGATAGGCGAAGGGGCGCTTGCGGATCGCGAAGCGGTCCAGGAGCTTGCGGGTCACGCGCGTGTCTTCGCAGGCGAGAATGTCGGCGCCGGCGAGGGTTTCAAGCGCCCGCACGGTCATGTCGCCGAGATTGCCGATCGGCGTTGCCACCAGGTAAAGGCCGGGCGCCAGCGGGCGGGCCTCGATGGAATGTCCCGCGATTTCGAAACGGTTGCTGTCGCTTTCGTCTATACTCATCTTCCCGACCTTGCTTTTTCCTCTTTGAACATGACCTTAATGCTGCGACAAGGGGTAAAGGTCAGGCGGTGACAGCGGATACCGGCGACAGAAGTGGAATAAATGCGCGCGCGCCATGGCGGCCCTTGCAATCGGCGCTGAATTGCTGTCATTTTGTCTCCCCGCCTGTGGCCTTTCCGGCTGCGGGCCGTGTTCGACTGCCGTCCGGTATTTGTCCCGTGCGAAAGAGTGAAAGCGAAAGTCATGCGTATCACGCTCGAGAGATCCAATCTGCTGAAGTCCCTGAACCATGTTCACCGCGTGGTCGAACGCCGCAATACCATTCCGATTCTCTCGAATGTTCTGTTGAAGGCCGAAGGCGCCGATCTGGAAATGAAGGCGACCGACCTGGACCTCGAGATCACCGAGAAGACCCCGGCCATGGTCGAGCAGGCAGGCGCGACCACCGTGCCGGCCCATCTGCTGTACGAGATCGTCCGCAAGCTTTCCGACGGTTCGGAGGTGTCGCTGGCAACCGCGCCCGACGGCCAGACCATTTCCGTTTTTTCCGGCAAGTCCAAGTTCTCGCTGCAATGCCTGCCGCAGGAAGACTTCCCGGACCTGACCGCGGGAAGCTTCAGCCATGCCTTCAAGCTGAAGGCTTCCGATCTGAAGATGCTGATCGATCGCACCCAGTTTGCGATTTCGACCGAGGAAACCCGTTATTATCTGAACGGTATTTTCTTCCATGCCATGGCCGAGGGGTCCGATCTGAAGCTGCGCGCTGTCGCCACCGACGGTCACCGTCTGGCGCGTGCCGAAATCGACGCGCCCTCGGGCTGCGAGAACATGCCGGGCGTGATCATTCCGCGCAAGACCGTCGGCGAGTTGCAGAAACTTGTCGACGATCCCGAGATCATTGTCGCCGTCGAAGTGTCCGACGCCAAGATCCGCTTCACCATCGGCTCGGTGGTCATCACGTCCAAGCTGATCGACGGCACCTTCCCGGACTATCAGCGCGTGATCCCGGCCAACAACGACCGCGAAATGCGGATCGAGTGCGATGCTTTTGCCAAGGCCGTTGACCGCGTGTCGACCGTTTCGTCGGAGCGCGGGCGCGCCGTCAAGCTGTCGCTTGGCGAAGGGCAGCTGACGCTCACCGTCAACAATCCCGATTCGGGCAGCGCCACCGACGAATTGGCCGTCGGTTACGACAGCGAGGCAATGGATATCGGCTTCAACGCCAAATATCTGCTCGACATCACCGCGCAGCTGACCGGCGACGAGGCGATCTTCCTGTTTGCCGATGCGGGGTCTCCGACGCTAGTGCGTGATACCGACAACGAAAACGCGCTCTACGTTCTGATGCCGATGCGGGTCTGAAGCGTCGGGTGAAAAGGGGTTACCGGTTTTCCGCTAACCCGCCGCGCCACAACAAAGAATCTGAAGAACCGGGCGATGCTGGCGCGTCGTCCGGTTTTCCATGTGGCGCTTTGCCCTTTTCATCGAATAGCTTTTGTGCCAATTGAAGCGCGAATAAGTTGCGGAACGAAGGGGCGATACCATGGGCGCACGCGAACGCTTGATCGTAGGGCTGGATGTCCCGACTGTTGACGAGGCTGAGCGAATGGTCTCGCGGCTTGGTGACAGTGTCTCCTTTTACAAGATCGGCTATCAGCTTGCCTTTGCCGGCGGGCTTTCCTTTGCGCGCGAACTGGCCGCCGACGGCAAGCAGATCTTCCTCGACATGAAGCTGCTCGATATCGACAACACGGTTGCCAAGGGCGTCGAGAATATCGCCAAGATGGGCATGTCGATGCTCACGCTGCATGCCTATCCCAAGGCAATGCGCGCGGCCGTCGAAGCGGCCAACGGTTCCGGGCTCTGCCTGCTCGGCGTGACGGTGCTGACCTCGATGGACAATCACGACCTCGAAGAAGCCGGCTATCCCGGCGATGCGCAGGCGCTGGTGAAACGGCGCGCCGAACAGGCGGTGGAAGCCGGCATGGGCGGGATCGTCTGCTCGGCGGCGGAGGCGACGCTGGTGCGCAATATTATCGGCCCGGACAAGGCGCTCGTGACGCCGGGCATTCGTCCGGCCGGCGCGGCGGCAGACGACCAGAAGCGGGTGATGACGCCGGCCCTTGCGATTGCGGCGGGTGCATCGCATCTCGTTGTTGCCCGTCCGGTGATCCGGTCGGAAGACCCCAAAGCCGCTGCCGACGGCATCGTTTCGGAGATTGAAAGCGCCGTTGCGGCAAATTAGACTTCCGTCATGTGTCCGTTTCGACACGACCGGCAGGGTTTTTGACGCTGATGCGGTGACGTTGACGCGACTGCGTCAGCTTGACCCTTCACCTTGGGTTCGGTTTGGTCTATTGGACAAGATAATCATTCAGGCATTCGGCGATCTCAGGAGCTCGGCATGACGCTATCGAATATACCCCCGCTGGTCACGGTTTTCGGCGGATCGGGTTTTGTCGGGCGCTATGTTGTCCGCGCCCTTGCAAAACGGGGCTATCGCATTCGTGTGGCGGTTCGCCGTCCGGATCTGGCGCTGTTCCTGCAGCCGCTCGGCAATGTCGGGCAGATCACGTTCTTCCAGTCCAATCTGCGGTTTTCCGATTCGGTGCGCCGCGCGGTGGAAGGCGCCGATCATGTCGTCAATTGTGTCGGTCTTCTGTTTGAAAACGGCAAGAACGGTTTCGACGCGGTCCAGTCCGAAGGCGCCCGCCTGGTGGCGGAAGCTGCGCATGAACAGGGCGCAACCCTCACTCATGTTTCCGCAATCGGCGCCGACAAGGACAGCCCGTCGCATTATGCCCGTTCCAAGGCTGCGGCCGAAGCCGCCGTTCAGAAAATCGTGCCCGATGCCGTGATCGTCCGTCCGTCGATCATCTTCGGGCCGGAAGACGATTTCTTCAACAAGTTCGGCAAGATGTCGCTTATCTCGCCGTTCCTGCCGTTGATCGGCGGCGGCAAGACCAAATTCCAGCCGGTCTATGTCGGCGATGTTGCCGAGGTGATCGCGCGCTCTGTCGACGGACAGCTTGCCGGCGGCCAGGTCTACGAGCTTGGCGGCCGCGATGTGCTGAGCTTCCGCGAATGTCTTGAGGAGGTCCTGAAGGTGACCGGTCGCAAGCGTGCGCTTGTGTCGCTGCCCTTCGGCCTTGCATCCTTCTTCGGCGGGATCGCGGGTGCCATTCCGCTGATCACGCCGCCCTTGACCGCCGATCAGGTCAGGCTTTTGAAAACTGACAATGTCGTTTCGGAGGCTGCCGTGTCGGAAGGGCGCACGCTGAGCGGGCTCGGTATTCGTGCCGCGCAGCTCGATGCCGTGTTGCCGACCTATCTCGTGCAGTACCGTCAGCACGGGCAATTCGGAAGAGCAGCCTGACAAAGTGGGACGCGAAGACCCCTTCGTGCGCTTTTTTAACAAAATTTAGCCACAATCGGGAACCTGTCACGCGGGTTACGTCTTTAATAACTATTCGTTGGCAATCATGAGAATGGTATTGCCGGTTTTTTGTTGAAAAGGTGTCCATAAAAATGGGTAAATCGATCGCTGTTCTGTTTGCAGGTGCGGCTTTGATCATCATGGCAGCTTCGCTTGCCGCGCCGGGGTCCATTGCAGCAAGCAAGCCCGGATGCGCGCCTGCCTATGGCATCGATCCCTGCGCCATGGCCGCGTTGAAATAATATCGGTGCCGGCGGTATCGGACCAGCCGGCACGGTTTTCGCTTCAGGCCCTTTGGCCTTTCCCGGTTACTTTTTCCCGACAGTGTTACGGTTTATGCGGACCGGCTTCAGATCGATGAGGCTGGTGCCGTCCAGGCAATCCAGAGCGTCGACCGTCAGTCCGGTATCATCGGCCTTAATGACCCTGACCCGCGATAGCGCGATCGGGTTGGGGCGGTGCGGCGAGCGCATTGCAAACACACCGCGCTCCACGCCGTCATGTGGCGTTGCCGAGCGCAGCCGGTCACGCGGCGCCTTGTCGAACCAGTAGAGCACGTCGACTTCTTCCGCGCTGAAATTGTAGAGACCGTCGCGGAAAGGCGCGAAAACCTCGATGCGGGCGGTGCCGTCCTTAAGGCCCGGCGTGGGTGGGCAATCGTCCAGTGTGCTGAAGCCGGTGTGGATGGTGCCGATCGGATATATTTCCATAATGTTCTCCATGGCTGTGCGCCTTTGTCAGCAGGGGCTGACGCAGCGCGGCGAGGCAAATGCAGCGCCGCAAATCGTGAACACGGAATCGACGAAGAAAACTTGACAAATTGCCTCGTATTTCGCAGATATTCCCATTGAATATGGTGGTCAATGGTGAACCCATGCTTGTCTGCAGCTGCAATTTCGTAACGGAAAAAGAAATCGAGGATGTCGTGACCGAACTCCTCGATGAAGACTGTTGGCAGATCATCATTCCAGGCAAGGTCTATAACCGGCTTGAAAAGCGCGGTCGCTGTTGCGGCTGCTTCCCCAGTGTCATCGATATCATTGTCCGTACATCCGAGGCGTATCACCAGAAACGAGACTCGACCGAGGATGAGATTTGTGATTTCCTGAATCGGCTAAAAGCATTTCAGGAACACAAAAGGAGAACGGATATTGAAAGGCGACAAAAAGGTCATAGAACGATTAAACGAAGCGCTCTTTTTGGAGCTGGGAGCCGTTAACCAGTACTGGCTGCATTACCGTCTTCTTGAAGACTGGGGTCTGACCAAACTCGCTGCGAAAGAGCGGGCTGAGTCGATCGAAGAGATGCAGCATGCCGACAAGCTTATCGACCGCATCATCTTTCTCGAAGGTCACCCGAACCTGCAGACGGTGGCGCCGCTGCATATCGGGCAGAACGTCAAGGAAGTGCTGGAAGGCGATCTGGCCGGCGAGTATGAGGCGCGCAACGCCTACAAGGAATCCCGCGACATCTGTCACACCGCTGGCGATTACGTCAGCATGAAACTCTTCGAAGAACTGATGATCGACGAGGAAGGCCATATCGACTTCCTCGAAACCCAGCTTGAGCTTTTCGAGTCGCTTGGCGAGAAGAAATATGCCCAGCTGAATGCCGGTGCGTCCGACGACGCCGAATAGGCACTTCTGTTCTCTTGGTTTCCAGAGCCCGGGATTTGCGTCCCGGGCTTTTTTATTGCATCGCGCCGGATATTGTCAGCCCTTGGCGAGATGGCGGAACTCGGCAACCACCTGATCATAGACCGCGCGCTTGAAGGCAACGATGAGCTTCGGAAGTTCATCGATATCGGTCCATTGCCAGGCATCGAATTCGCGCTCGTGGCCTTCCGGCGGCGGGTCGATGGCGATTTCGCTGTCGTCGCCGAGAAACCGGAAGGCGAACCAGCGCTGGGTCTGGCCGCGGAATTTGCCCTTCAGCCCGATGCCGATCAGGTGCTCGGGCAGGTCGTAATTGATCCAGCCTTTCGATTCGCCGAGAAATTCGACGGTCTTGATGCCGGTCTCCTCGTAAAGCTCGCGTTTTGCCGCCTCGAACGGTTTCTCGCCGGGGTCGATGCCGCCCTGCGGCATCTGCCAGAGCTGCGGCGAACCATCGGATTCCGAGTTGCCTTCCGACAGCCGCCGGCCAAGCCAGACCTGGCCTTCACGGTTCAGGATCATCACCCCGACATTGGGGCGGTAGGGGAGATCCTGGGCTTTGGGGCGGGGCATTTCTTCAGACATGATGCGCTCCTTGGGCGGGCGGGAGGAATTCGATCCGGTCCTACCACGCCGCAGGCGTCTGCCAAAGAGGTATCGCCTATGCCGAGCGTTCCATGAGCGTCGTCATCGCCTTGCGAAAGCGCGATGTGATGACATCGCGCCTTAGATGGCGTCCGTCTTCGACCTGCCTGATGCCGTTCACCCAGACGCAGTCGGGCTTGACCTGACCGGCGAAGATGAAACCGTCCAGCGCCTGATCTTCGCCGAGCCAGGCGGCGGCGCTGTTATCGAGGGACAGGAAGCTTGCCGGTGCGCCCTCGAAAATGCCGGCATCAATCCCCATCGCCTGTGCGCCGCCGGCAAGCGCGCCGTCGAAGAGCCTGCGGCCGGTGGAGCCGCCGGTTTCGGCAATCACATTGCGGGCGCGGGTCCCAAGCCGCTGGGCATATTCCAGCTGGCGCAACTCGTCGGCGAGGCCGATGAGGACGTTGGAATCCGAGCCGATGCCGAATTGGCCGCCTGCTTCCAGAAACCGGCCTGCCGGGAAGATGCCGTCGCCGAGATTGGCCTCGGTCACGGGGCAGAGACCGGCAACCGCGCCGGCCCTTGCCAGCCCTTCGGTCTCGGTGTCCGTCATATGGGTTGCGTGGATCAGGCACCAGCGGGCATCGACATCGGTGTTTTCAAGCAGCCATTCGACCGGACGCTTGCCGGCCCAGGCAAGGCAGTCGTCCACTTCCTTCACCTGCTCGGCGATATGCATATGGACCGGGCCGGCCGTCAGGTTTGCCGCAAAATCCAGTTCTTGCGGCGTGACAGCGCGCAGCGAATGCGGGGCGACGCCGAGAACCGCGCCTTCCAGCCCGGCGACGACCCTGGCGGAAGCCTCCATCAATCCGGCAAAGCTGTCGCGATCGTGGATGAACCGGCGCTGGCCGTTGTTCGGTTCCGCGCCGCCGAAATTCGAATGGGCATAGAAAACCGGAAGCAGGGTGAGGCCGATGCCGGTTTCGGCTGCCGCCGCGCCGATACGTTCGGCCATTTCGCCGATATTGGCGTAATGGCTGCCGTCCCTGCTATTGTGCAGATAATGGAATTCGCCGACCCGGCAAAACCCGGCCTCGAGCATTTCCATATAAAGCTGCGCGGCAATCGCTTCCGCCTCGTCCGGCTCGATGGCGAAGGTGAAGCGGTACATCACCTCGCGCCAGCTCCAGAAATTGTCGCTTGCCGGGCCCCGGCGTTCGGCAAGGCCGGCCATGGCGCGCTGGAAGGCGTGGGAGTGCAGGTTGGCGACGGCGGGCACGATCATGCCGTGGCGTTCGTCTCCGGCTTCGGGTTTCGTGTCGAAGGCAAGCGTCGCAATGCGGCCTGCCGCCACCGAAAGCCGTGCGTTCTTGCGCCAGCCTTCCGGCGTCAGCACGTTTTCTGCGAAAATCCCGGATGTCATTCTGTCGGTCCCGCCTCGAAATTTATTCTTGCCGATTATTGTGTTATGTATATACATAATAATCAACCAAGACAATAAGGGGAAGAAGATGCGTTCAGCGCCGAACACGCTTTTTACCAATGCCCGGATTGCAGCCATGACCGGCGACGACATTGCGCCGGTTTCCGGCGTTCTGGCGATGCGCGATGGGCGGATTGCCTATGTCGGTCCGGAGCATGGGCTTCCGGCAGACTGCGCGGATTTTCCGGTCGTCGATTGCGGCGGCAGGCTGGTCACCCCTGCGCTGATCGATTGCCATACCCACATCGTCTATGGCGGCAGCCGCGCAAAGGAATTCGAAATGCGGCTTGAGGGCGTGCCGTATGAGGAGATCGCCCGCGCCGGCGGTGGTATTGTTTCCACGGTTAAGGCGACCAATGCGCTTTCCGAAGACGAACTGGTTGAAGCCGCATTGCCGCGCCTCGATGCGCTGACTGGCGAGGGCGTTGCGACCATCGAGATCAAATCCGGCTATGGCCTCAATATCGAGGCCGAGCTGAAAATGCTGCGCGCCGCGAAACGCTTGGCGGAACTGCGCCCGGTGCGCATCAGGACGACTTACCTTGCCGCCCACGCAACGCCGCCTGAATACAAGGGCCGCAATGCGGATTATATCACCGATGTCGTCCTGCCCGGCCTCGAAGCGGCGCACAGGGACGGTCTCGTGGATGCGGTCGATGCGTTTTGCGAGGGTATTGCCTTTTCGCCCGAGGAACTCAAACCCCTGTTTGAAAAGGCGCGGGCGCTGGGCCTGCCGGTGAAACTGCATGCCGAGCAGCTTTCCAATCTTCACGGCGCGGAAATGGCGGCATCCTTCGGCGCGCTGTCATCGGATCATCTCGAATATCTCGATGAGGCCGGGGCACGGGCCATGGCTGCCGCCGGTTCGGTCGCGGTTTTGTTGCCGGGCGCATTCTATACGCTGAAGGAAACGCAGCATCCGCCGGTCGCAGCCCTGAGACAAGCGGGTGCAAAAATCGCGCTGGCGACGGACTGCAATCCCGGCACTTCGCCGTTGACCTCGCTGTTGTTGACGATGAATATGGGCGCGACGCTGTTCGGCCTTACTGTCTCCGAATGCCTCATTGGCGTCACCCGCAATGCCGCGCAGGCGCTCGGGCTTTCCGGTGAAACGGGAACGCTCGAAGCGGGCAAGGCCGCCGATATCGCCATCTGGGATGTGGCAGCACCGGCAGAACTTGTCTACCGCATCGGCTTCAATCCCCTTCATTCGCTTTACGCCGAGGGCCGGGAGGTTCACCCATGATCGTCACGCTTGAACCCGGTTCGGTCACGCTTTCAACGCTTGAAACGATCTATCGCGGCGCGATGCCGGTGAAACTTGCGCCCGCCTGCGATGCCGCGATTGAAAAGGCGGCCGCCCGCATTGCCGATATCGCCGCCGGGAATGCGCCGGTCTATGGCATCAATACCGGTTTCGGCAAACTCGCCTCGATAAAGATCGATGCCGCCGATACCGCGACCCTGCAGCGCAACCTGATCCTGTCGCATTGCTGCGGCGTCGGCCGGCCGCTTGCCGCCGAGATCGTCCGTCTGATCATGGTGTTGAAGCTGATTTCGCTCGGGCGCGGTGCCTCCGGCGTGCGGCTGGAACTCGTCCGGCTGATAGAGGGTATGATCGAAAACGGCGTCACCCCGGTAATCCCGGAAAAGGGCTCCGTCGGCGCCTCAGGCGACCTCGCGCCGCTGGCCCATATGGCCGCGGTGATGATGGGCGAGGGCGAGGCGTTCTTTGCGGGCGAGCGGCTTTCCGGCGCTGAAGCATTGCAAAAGGCGGGGCTTGTGCCGGTTCAGCTCGCCGCCAAGGAAGGACTGGCGCTGATCAACGGCACGCAGGTGTCGACCGCGTTGGCGCTTGCTGGCCTGTTTCGCGCCTTCCGCTGCGCCAAAACCGCACTTGTCACCGGCGCGCTTTCCACCGATGCGGCGATGGGCTCGCCCGCGCCCTTCCATCCCGATATCCACACGCTGCGCGGCCACAAGGGCCAGATCGATGCAGCCGCCAGTCTCCGCCACCTGCTGGAAGGCTCGGAAATCCGCGTCTCCCACATCGAGGGCGACGAGCGCGTGCAGGACCCCTATTGCATCCGCTGCCAGCCGCAGGTGGATGGCGCCTGCCTCGATCTTCTGCGCCAGGCGGGCCGCACGCTCGAAATCGAGGCCAATGCGGCGACCGACAACCCGCTGGTGCTTTCCGATGACAGCGTGGTTTCCGGCGGCAATTTCCACGCCGAACCGGTGGCCTTTGCCGCTGATCAGATTGCCATTGCCGTCTGCGAAATCGGCGCGATTGCCCAGCGCCGTATCGCGCTGCTGGTGGACCCGGCGCTGTCCTTCGGCCTGCCCGCATTTCTCTCGAAAAAGCCCGGCCTCAATTCCGGGCTGATGATCGCCGAAGTCACATCCGCCGCGCTGATGAGCGAAAACAAGCAGATGTCGCATCCCGCCTCGGTCGATTCCACCCCGACTTCGGCCAATCAGGAAGACCACGTGTCAATGGCCTGCCACGGCGCGCGGCGGCTGCTGCAGATGACCGACAACCTCGCCGCCATCATCGGCATCGAGGCGCTGTGCAGCGTGCAGGGCGTGGAGCTGCGTGCGCCGCTGACGACCAGCCCTGTGCTGCAGCGGGTGATTGCTGCTTTCCGCGCGCTGGTGCCGACGCTTGAGGGCGACCGTTATATGGCCGGCGATCTTGAAAAGGCGGCGACGGCGGTGTGTGATGGCGTGTTGCTCGAAGCCGTCGGGGCAGGGGTGTTGCCGGAGATTTCGACATGATGGTGTCTGTGGACATGGGCGGTGTATTTTCGCCAGCGCTGCGGGTTCTACCCCTCACCCGGCGCATGCGCGCCACCCTCTCCCCTGCGGGGCGAGGGGGAGCAAGCCGTCAGCACCGGAGAATGCAGAAAGGCAGAGCGTTGCCGGCGTCCCCTTCTCCCCTTGGGGAGAAGGTGGCCAAAGGCCGGATGAGGGCAAGCTGCATTGGCCATAACCCCAGACAAAGGATTATTTTCCCATGACAGATCCGGTCATCGTCAAACGTGGTTCATCCCCCGTCGTTCTGGGCTTTCCGCATACCGGCACCTTCGTGCCGCCCGAGATCGAAAAACGGCTGAACGAAAACGGCCGGCTTCTTGCCGATACGGACTGGCATGTCGACAGGCTTTATGACGGTTTGCTGGATGACGCGACGATGGTGAAGGCCAACTTCCACCGCTATGTCATCGACGCCAATCGCGATCCGGCGGGCGGCAGCCTCTATCCGGGGCAGAACACGACCGGTCTGGTGCCGGAAACCGATTTTGACGGTGTCGCGATCTGGAAGGACGGCGAGGGGCCGAGCGAGGCTGATATCGCCGCGCGTATCGAGGGCTTTCATCGGCCCTATCACGCGGCCCTTGCCGCCGAGCTGGAACGGGTGCGCAAGGAACATGGCATTGCCATTCTCTACGATTGCCATTCCATCCGCTCGCATATTCCCTTCCTGTTCGAGGGCAAACTGCCGGATTTCAACATCGGCACCAATCTCGGCGTCACCTGCGCGCCGGAATTCGAGGCGGCCGTGGAAGGCGTCGTGTCGCTGGCCGATGGCTATACCCATGTCGTCAACGGCCGCTTCAAGGGCGGCTGGACCACGCGCCACTACGGCAAGCCGGAAACCGGCGTGCATGCCATCCAGATGGAACTGGCGCAGTCGACGCATCTGACAACGGAAGCGCCGCCTTTTGCCTATGATGAGGAAAAGGCCGCAAAGCTGCGCCGCCATCTTCAGGATGTTCTCGAGCGGATCGAACGCCTGTCGTTTTCCGCACGGATGTAGCAACGAGAAGGAATACCGGGCCTTTTGGACGGCAGCCTGTCCTTACTTTCTGCGTCATGCCCGGACTTGATCCGGGCATCCATACGGCCTTTGTGATGGATCCTCGGGTCAAGCCCGAGGATGACACGGTGGAGAAGGAGCGCTGCCCGAACAAGGCGCCACAAGGACAAAAAGTGAGGGACAAGCCATGACCGATAATCCGCGACTGAATTCCCGCGAGATCCACGCGCCCACCGGCACGGAGCTGAACGCCAAGAGCTGGCTCACCGAAGCGCCGCTCAGAATGCTGATGAACAATCTCGATCCCGATGTCGCGGAAAAGCCGCATGAGCTGGTGGTCTATGGCGGCATTGGCCGGGCGGCGCGCACCTGGGGCGATTTCGACCGGATCGTCGAGACGCTGAAAACGCTGGAAGACGACGAGACGCTGCTGGTGCAGTCCGGCAAGCCGGTTGGCGTGTTCCGCACCCATGCGGATGCGCCGCGTGTGCTGATCGCCAATTCCAACCTCGTGCCGCACTGGGCGAACTGGGACCATTTCCACGAGCTCGATAGGAAGGGTCTGATGATGTACGGCCAGATGACGGCCGGGTCGTGGATCTATATCGGCGCCCAGGGCATCGTGCAGGGCACCTATGAGACCTTCGTGGAGGCGGGCCGCCAGCATTATAACGGCGATCTTTCCGGCAAGTGGATCCTGACCGGCGGCCTTGGCGGCATGGGCGGCGCGCAGCCGCTCGCCGCCGTCATGGCCGGCGCCTGCTGCCTTGCGGTCGAATGCGACCCGACCCGCATCGATTTTCGCCTGCGCACCGGCTATGTCGATGAAAAGGCCGAGACGCTGGACGAGGCGCTCGCCATGATCGACGCCTGGACCAAGGCGGGCGAGGCGAAATCCGTCGGCCTGCTCGGCAATACCGCCGAAATCCTGCCGGAACTGGTCAAGCGCGGCGTGCGTCCCGATATCGTCACCGACCAGACCTCCGCCCATGATCCGGTCAACGGCTATCTGCCCGCAGGCTGGAGCCTTGGCGAATGGCGCGAAAAGGCCGAGCGCGATCCCAAATCCGTGGAAAAGGCCGCGCGCGCCTCGATGCGCACCCATGTGGAGGCCATGCTCGCCTTCTGGGACAAGGGCATCCCGACCGTCGATTACGGCAACAATATCCGCCAGATGGCCAAGGAAGAAGGCTGCGAACGGGCTTTCGATTTCCCCGGCTTCGTGCCCGCCTATATCCGCCCGCTGTTTTGCAGGGGCATCGGCCCGTTCCGCTGGGCAGCCCTTTCCGGCGATCCAGAGGACATCTACAAGACCGACGCCAAGGTCAAGGAACTGCTGCCGGACAACACCCACCTGCATAACTGGCTCGACATGGCGAAGGAGCGCATTCATTTTCAGGGCCTGCCCGCGCGTATCTGCTGGGTTGGCCTCGGCGATCGCCACCGCCTCGGCCTTGCCTTCAACGAAATGGTGAAGAACGGCGAGCTGAAAGCCCCCATCGTCATCGGTCGCGACCATCTCGATTCAGGCTCCGTCGCCTCGCCAAACCGCGAGACCGAGGCCATGCAGGACGGCTCGGATGCCGTTTCCGACTGGCCGCTCCTGAACGCGCTGCTCAACACGGCGTCCGGCGCCACATGGGTGTCGCTGCATCACGGCGGCGGTGTCGGCATGGGGTTTTCCCAGCATGCCGGCATGGTGATCTGCTGCGACGGCTCGGATGATGCCGCGCGGCGCGTCGGCCGGGTGCTGTGGAACGACCCCGCCACTGGCGTCATGCGCCATGCCGATGCGGGCTACGACATCGCCATTGAATGCGCAAAGGAAAACGGCCTCCGCCTGCCCGGTATTCTCGGCAATTGAAGAATGAAGGTGACCGGCGTTTCGGAAACCTTTACCCGAATCGCACATCAAAGCGGGACGCTGTGCCTGTTGCGCGGCCCGTTCGTTGACAAGCCTCTCTCCCACCTCTGCGTCATCCTCCGGCTTGACCGGAGGATCCAGAGCCATACGACGTGCGCTGGCGGAAGGGCCTTTACGTTCAACCCATCGGGAGGCTCGTCTCAAATGCGCGCCGGAAGGAATGTCATGCGCTGGTTTATCGCCATCCTCGTTTCGTTCGTCATCGCAATACCGGCACGAGCCGCCCTTGCCGAAACGCTCTGCACGCTCGTCGCCGATGCGGCAACGGGCGCGGTGCTGCTGGAAGAGGGCAATTGTCAGGCCCGGGTTACGCCGGCGTCCACCTTCAAACTGCCGCTGGCGGTCATGGGTTTTGATGCCGGATTTCTGACAGATGCCGGGCATCCCGTTCTGGCCTATCACGACGGCGATCCCGACTGGGGCGGGGCCAACTGGCGGCGCGATACCAATCCGGCGGATTGGCTTCACTATTCCGTTGTCTGGTATTCGCAGCGGATCACCCATGCGCTGGGGGCGGAAACGCTGACGGCCTATGCGCAGTCCTTCGGCTATGGCAATGCCGATTTTTCCGGCGATGCGGGTTTTGACAACGGGCTTGATCGGGCATGGATCGCATCCTCGCTTCAGGTTTCGCCCGTTGAGCAGGTCCGTTTCCTGCGCGCCCTCGTTCTTGGCACCTTACCGGTGCGGGCGGAGGCCATGGCCCAGACGCGGGCCATCGTTGAAACCCGGCCGGCCGGCGGCTGGCAGGTGCATGGGAAAACGGGCGCTGCCTTTCCCCGCAGGGCAGATCGCAGTTTCGATTATGCGCGCGGCTGGGGCTGGTATGTGGGCTGGGCGGAAAAGGACGGGCAGACCCGCATCTTCGCCCGACTGACACAGGCACGCGAAACAATGAAGGGCTCCCCCGGTGTTCGCACCCGCGATGCCTTTCTGTCCGAATGGCCTGCGCTTTCAGGGCGGATCGAGTGATAGCAGCCGGTCGCGACGCCCGGATATTTTGTCTAGACAAAATATCCGCGAGCTGGCTACTATGCCCACCGGAATAGCAATCAGAAAAACTGCCTAAAATCGTGCAAAGAGGGGTTCCAACATGAATTTCAAATGGTTTGCAGCAACTGCAATCGCCGTGACGGCTGCCGCCGCCGGTGCTCAGGCACAGGAAACCAAGGTCGCCGTCGGCCTTTCCGGCTGGACCGGCTTCGCGCCGCTGACACTGGCCAAAGACGCCGGCATTTTCGAGAAAAACGGCCTCGATGTCGATCTCGTCAAGATCCCGCAGGCAAGCCGCCATCTGGCGCTCGCTTCCGGCGATATCCAGTGCGCGGCGACCACGGTGGAAACATGGATCGTCTGGGCCGCTGCCGGTGTGCCGACCACGCAGATCTTCCAGCTCGACAAGTCCCATGGTGCTGACGGCATGGTGGTGCGTTCCGATGTCGAAAACATCACGGACCTGAAGGGCAAGACGATTGCGGCGTCTGCACCCGGCACGTCACCCTATTTCTATCTCGCCTGGATCCTCAAGGAAAACGGCATGACGATGGACGACGTCAAGGTCGTCAATCTGGAGCCGGGCCCGGCCGCACAGGCCTTCATCGCCGGCCAGAACGACGCCGCGATGACCTATGAGCCTTACCTGTCGTCAGTCCGTGAGGCACCCGACGCCGGCAAGATCATCGCCACCACGCTCGACTACCCGGCGGTGATGGACACGTTCGGCTGCACGCCGGCCTTTCTGGAGGAAAACCCGGATGCGGCCAGGGCGCTTGCGACCTCCTATTACGAGGCGCTGGACATGATCGCAGCCGAGCCCGAAAAATCCTATGAGATCATGGGCGCCGATGTGAACCAGTCGGCCGAACAGTTTGCCGGGTCGGCGCAATATCTCGAATGGCAGGATCGCGACGCCGCGATTGCCTTCTTCGGCGGCGAGTTCAACGACTTTTCGGCCGATGCGGCGCAGCTTCTGCTGGATGCCGGGGTGATCCGCGAAATCCCGGACCTTTCGACGCTCGCTGACCCGTCCTTCATTCAGGAGTGAAGGGCCAGGAACAGAGAGCAGCGTCCTGGTGTCGTGGCGCTGCCTTTCTCTCAGGCGTCATCCTCGGGCTTGACCCGAGGATCCACCGACCTTGCCTGAAAGACGGTGTGGGTTTGCTTAAATCGGGATTGCCCTCGGGCCGGAGGCTACTTCGCCCGAGAGGGAAAGAGACTGGATCCTCGGGTCAAACCCGAGGATGACGCATCGATGAAAAGCGAGGTCGGCGTACAAAACCGGCCTTTCCGTCAAAATCGGAGTATGACGCATGAAGACTGGCCCTCAGCGGCATAAACGCCCCACCGCGATACGGGAAACCCAATGAAACCGCTTGAGCCCATCAGTCCGAAGCTCAGATTGTCGCTCGGCATTCTGTTCTTCGTGATCTTCTTCGCCGGCTGGTCGTTTGCGACCTTTGGCGGTTTTGTTTCGAAGACCTTCCTCGCCGATCCGATCACCATGCTGCAGGATGGCTGGTGGCTGCTGTCGAAACGCGGTTTTCTCGGCGATATCGGCATCACCGTCTGGCGCGTTGTCGGCGGTTTCGTGCTGGCCTCGGTCATCGCCGTGCCGCTCGGCATCATTATGGGCGCATACAAGCCCATCGAAGCGCTGCTGGAGCCGTTCGTCTCCTTCGCGCGCTATCTGCCGGCCTCCGCCTTCGTGCCGCTTCTCATCCTTTGGGCCGGGATCGGTGAGATGCAGAAGTTGCTCGTCATCTTCATCGGCGCGGTGTTCCAGATTATCCTGATGGTCGCCGTCTATGTCGCCAATACGCGCCGCGATCTTGTCGAAGCCGCCTATACGCTCGGCGCATCCGACACCGGCATTGTCCGCCGCGTTCTGCTGCCGGCCAGCGCGCCGGATATTGCCGAGACGCTGCGCCTCGTGCTCGGCTGGGCGTGGACCTATGTCATCGTTGCCGAACTGATCGGCGCGTCGTCCGGCATCGGCTACATGATCATCAATTCGCAGGCGCTGATGGCCACCGGCCAGATCATCTTCGGCATCATCGTCATCGGCGTGATCGGCCTGATTTCGGACTTTGCCTTCAAGATGGCGAACCGCCGCCTGTTTGCATGGAGGTTCGCATGAGCTTTGCCGAGCTTGAAATCAACGGCGTTTCCCGCGTGTTTCCGGGGCGGCGCGGAGCGGAGCCTGTGCAGGCGCTGTCTCCGACCGATCTGACGCTGGAAAAGAACGATTTCGTCACCATTCTGGGGCCGTCGGGTTGCGGCAAGTCGACGCTTCTGCGCATCGTTGCCGGCCTCGACAGGCCGACGACGGGGGCTGTCTATCTGGAAGGCAAGGAAATTCGCGGGCCGGGCGCCGACCGTGGCATGGTGTTTCAGTCCTACACGCTTTTTCCCTGGCTGACGATCCGCGAAAATGTCGGCTTCGGTCTGCGTGAAAAGGGTATGAAAACGGCCGAAATCCGCGAGGTCGTCGATCTTTATCTCGACCGCGTCGGCCTTTCCGCCTTTGCCGATCACTGGCCGAAACAGCTTTCCGGCGGCATGCAGCAAAGGACGGCGATTGCCCGCGCGCTTGCCAATGACCCGAAAATCCTGCTGCTCGACGAACCCTTCGGCGCGCTCGACAACCAGACCCGCGGGCTGATGCAGGAACTGCTGCTCGGCATCTGGGAGCGTGACAAGAAGACCGTCATCTTCGTCACCCACGATATCGAGGAGGCCGTGTTCATGGCCTCGCGCGTGGTCACCATGTCGGCGCGGCCGGGCCGGATTTCGTCGGTCACGCCGGTGGAATTTCCCCATCCGCGCGACTACCGCCTGAAAGCCGATCCCGAATTCGCCAGGCTTCGCATGAAGCTGACGGAGGAAATCCGGGCCGAGGTGATTGCGGCAGCAAGCAGGGGGTAGGGCGATTGGCGCGTGCAGCAGATGGCCGGGACAATACAGGGCAGGCACGCCGTCCAACCGCCCTTCACGCCCGCATTCAGCAGGACGTGGAGAGCCGGATCGTTTCCGGCGAATGGCCGCCGGGCACGCGCATTCCCTTCGAACACGAGCTGACGGCCGAATATGGCTGTTCGCGCATGACGGTCAACAAAGCGCTGTCGGAGCTGGTCCGCAAGGGGCTGATCGAACGACGGCGCAAATCGGGCTCATATGTGCGCCAGCCGGAAGTGCTGTCGGCGGTTCTGGAAATTCACCAGCTTGAGCGCGAGGTGCGCGCGCTCGGGCTCGATTACGATTTCAGGCTGATCGAGCGCGTCGAGCGGACTGCAGACGATCAGGATTGCCGGCGTCTTGTTCTGGAGCAGCCGGGAAATATTCTGGGTCTGAAGGGGCTTCATATTGCCGGGCAGCGGCCTTTCTGCCTTGAGGATCGGCTTATCAGCCTTGCGGAGGTGCCGTTGGCGCAGGATGCCGACTTTTCCCGCAATCCGCCCGGTTCCTGGCTTCTCGAGCAGGTGCCATGGAGCGCTGCCGAACATCGCATCAATGCCAGGGGCGCCGACGCTCATGCAGCACGGGCGCTCGATCTGGCAGAAGGCACGCCCTGCCTTGTCATTGCCCGGCGTACCTGGAATGCGAACGGCTCGATCACCCAGGTCAACCTCACCTATCCCGGCGACATGCACACGCTGGTCGCCCAGTTCGGCCCATCCCTGCGAACGGCATAGCCGGGTTTTACGATTATCCGCCGTTCCGGCTTTTTTTTTGTAAAAAGCAAAAGGCCCGGCGAACCTGGCCTCACTTTGTGGACAAACCCGAAGACGTGCGGGTTGTTGCCTCCGTCATCTGTTCCCACAGGTGTCATGCTCGGACGTGATCCGAGCATCCATTCCACTCAAGCCCATGAGGCGAAAGGCGCGTCAAACAAGCCTACATCGTGTGGCCCTGGATCCTCGGGTCAAGCCCGAGGATGACTCGGAGTGAGGGGCAGCTTCGTCAGCAGTCTGAGGCCGGGCGAACCCGGCCTTTCCCAATTGCAAACCTGTGTGGAAGCGATGCCCTTAGTGGGCATCTTCCATTTCCGGTTCCTTGTCTTCTTGTTCTGCATTGGCCTTTGCGGCCTGCAGTTCCTGCACGGCCTTGGCCGGATCGGCAGGGAAGGCGTCATCGGTGATATTGCCTTCGAGAAGATCGATGGCGTATTTCAGCTGGACATCGTCTTCGGTCTCGCGCGGCACATAGGCCACAGAACCGGAGCCTTCATCGGTTTCCTCGTCGCCCTGGATATGGCCGCGCAGCGCGCTTTCGCCTTCCGGACGGATCACGCCTTCAAGGTCTTCCGGCAGCACCTGTTCAACAGTGATGTCGGGGCTGATGCCCGTGCCCTGAATGGAGGTGCCGGACGGCGTGTAATAAAGCGCCGTCGTCAGCCGCAGCGATCCCTCGACGCCGAGCGGCACGATGGTCTGGACCGAGCCCTTGCCGAAGGTGCGGGTGCCGACCAGCGTCGCCCGCTTGAGGTCCTGCAGCGCGCCGGCAACGATTTCAGAGGCCGAAGCGGAACCGCCATTGACGAGCACGATCAGCGGCTTGCCGTTGGTCAGGTCTCCGGGGCCCGCATCGAAACGACGGGTTTCGCTGGCATTGCGGCCGCGGGTGGAAACCACCTCGCCTTCATCGAGGAAGGTATCGGCAACGGCAACCGCCTGATTGAGGAAACCGCCGGGATTGAGGCGCAGATCGAGAATATAGCCCTTGAGCTGATCGTCGGGCACTTCGGCCCTGATTTCCTCGATGGCCTCGTTCAGGCTCTCGTCCAGCTTTTCGTTCATGAAGGTCGAAAGCCGGATATAGCCGACATTGTCGTTTTCAACCCGCCATTTGACCGACTGCACCGGAATCACGCCGCGCACGATGGTCATTTCGATCGGCTTGGTCACGCCCTCGCGGATGATGGTGACGTCGATCGGTTCGCCGACCTCGCCGCGCATCCGGTCAACGGCGTCATTGAGCGACATGCCGCGCACGCTCTCGCCGTCGATCTCGACAATGCTGTCACCGGCCAGAACGCCGGCATTGGCAGCAGGCGTGTCGTCGATCGGGGCAACGACCTTGACGACTTCGTCTTCCATCGTCACTTCGATGCCGAGACCGCCGAACTCGCCCTTCGACTGGTCGCGCATTTCCTCGGATTCTTCCGCGGTCATGTAGCTTGAGTGCGGATCGAGCCCGTTCAGCATGCCGTTGATCGCATCCTGGATCATCTTCTCTTCATCCGGCGGCGAGACATACTGGCTGCGCACACGCTCGAACACATCGCCGAACAGCGACATCTCGCGATAGGTGGAATCGTCGCTTGCCGCGCGCGCTGGTATATCGGCCGAGACCAGAATCCCGGTTGTCGCCGCGCCAATAACGACGCCCGCCACAAGAAGCGTTGCCCTACGAACCATTACGTGCCTTTCCATCTTTTTCATCCGCCCACCAGGCCTGAGAATCAACCGGTTTGCCATTTTGCCGAAACTCAATGTAGAGAGTCGGCCTGTCTGTTTCCAGAGCCAGTGTCGCCGCGCTTGCAATGCGTCTGGCGCCCATCTGTGCCAGGGGCTCGCCCGAGAACACGAAATCGCCCTGATGTACTTTCAGACCCTCCATGCCGGTCATCACGATGTGATACCCGTCGCCGACATTGAGGATGATCATCTCTCCGTAACTTCTGAAGCGCCCCGCGTAAACCACTGTTCCGTCCGAAGGCGCCGTCACCAGAGCGCCCGGCCGTGCTGCTATCGTGATGCCGGTTGCCTGATGGCCCGTCCCGTCGGGATCGCCAAAGCGGCGGAGAATATCGCCTGCCACCGGCAGAACCAGACGGTTCTTCAGATCAGAAAACGGGTATGCGGGCGCAATGCGGTTTTTATCGGGCGCGGTGGAAAGCGCACGCTCACGCGCTTCGCGGCGTTGCGCCTCGCTCATCTGCCGGCGGCGCTCTTCTTCCTGCCGTGCCAGAAGGGCGGCGTTGCGTGCCGATGTGATTTCCGTTTCGAGCGTTGCGATCAGCCCGTTGAGGTCGGTGGCGCGCGCAGCCAGCGCTTCTGCCTGGCGCTGCTCTTCGGCAAGGGCGGCGGTGCTTTTTGCGCTGGCCTTCTCGTTTTCGGCGACCAGCATATCCATGCGGCTGGTTTCCTCGGCGAGGCTGTCAAGATCGGCGGCCAGTTCGTCGCGCGTGGCTTCACGTTCCTGTTTGACGGCCTGCAGTGAACGCAGATCGCCAAGCACGCTATCCATACGCTCCCGCATTTCCGGCACTACGCCGTCGAGCAGGATGGCGCTTCTGACGGAATCAAGCGCATCGCCGGGGGCAACCAGCAGCGCCGGCGGCGGATCGCGGCCCATGCGCTGCAGCGCCGCCAGCACATCGGCCAGCACATCACGCTCCCTGTTCAGCGCGGCTTTCAGCTGGTCTTCCTTGTCTGAAAGTTCCGCAATCCGGGTTTCGCTTGCGCCGATCTGTTCTTCCAGCCCGCGCCGGCGCTCGGCAGAATCCACCAAAGCCTGTTTCAGACTGGCCGTATCGCCGGCCAGTTTGTCGATCTCTGCCTGAAGCGCGGTGATTTTTTCCTGAGACAGGGTGATCGAACTGCGGATCGTGTCCAGCTTCACCTGCGTTTCGCTGCGCTCGGCTGAAAGCTTTTCCACCATTTCCCGGGAATCGGTCTGCGGCTCGTCATTGTCCTGCGCAAGCCCCGGCACGGGCACAAGCAGAAGCATGACCGCCAGCAGCGCAAGGCTGCCTGCGGCCGCAAATCGCACGGTATTGGCCCTTGCAAAGCCCATCTAGCCTGTTTTCCCGTTGCAGCGCAGACGATATAGAACGCCGACAGGTTAACGAAACCCGAACATCTTTATAAGACACAAAGATTTGATGGTACTATACCCGGTGATAAGGGTGGCCGGCCATCAATGTCACGGCACGGTAGAGCTGTTCGGCCAGCAGAATGCGCACGATCTGGTGCGGCCATGTCATGGCGCCGAAATTGATGGTCAGATCGGCGCGTTCGACGAGGGCAGGATCGAGCCCGTCGGCGCCGCCGATGGCAAAGATCATCGCGCGCTTGCCCTGATCGCGGAAGGTCGCGATCTTTTCGGAAAAGCCCGGACTGTCGAAGGATTTTCCGTTTTCATCGAGCAGCACCAGAACGGTCTCTGGCGAAAGCGTCGCCTCCAGCGCCTGTGCCTCCTCGCGTTTGCGGGTGGCGGCATTGCCGGCGCGGCTCTCGTTGATTTCGTTGACGCGGGTAAAGTCTATGCCCTGTGCCTTGCCGGTTTTCTTCAGCCGGTCCAGATAGCGCGCCACAAGCTCTTTTTCCGGACCGGATTTCAGCCGTCCGACCGCAAAAATTCCGATCTGCATTTTTTATCCTTCAACCGGGATGTAGCGCTGCAATAGTCCCAAGCAGGTGCACCGTGCGCAAACAGCCGGAACCGGCGCGCACAAGACATTGCCGCAGTGCCCGGCAGGCCCCGCCCGGATCCTGAAAACACGTCTCTTCCGGGGCTTTTCCAGGCCGCAACAACCGGGCCCATGCGCGCAGGCAGGGCAAGACGGCATTCACCGACGCTTCGGGACAACCGCTAGTGCAGCCGTCCCTCGTTCATTTCAGGCGCGGACCACATCTTCTCGATATTGTAGAATTCGCGGACTTCCGGCCTAAACACATGGACAATCACGTCACCGGTATCGATCAGCACCCAGTCGCCGGCCTCCTGGCCTTCGATCTTCGGCGTGCCGATGCCCGATTGCTTGATGTCCTTGACCAGATGGTCGCAGATGGCCACGACATGACGGTTCGAGCGCCCGGATACAACCACCATGTGGTCGCCGAGTGCCGATTTGCCCTTGATGTCGATGGTCACGATATCTTCAGCCTTCGAATCCTCGAGGCTGGTGAGGACGGTGGACAAAGCCTGATCCGCGGCATGGGCGCCGCTTTTCCTGCTCTTCGGCGCAGTGTCATCCGCTGCGCCCTTGGCGTGCAATGTTGTCAGGGGTCTTCCTTTCTTCATGGACCGGAACAAGCACGGGTGCGACTCGTGATCCCACGAGTCCCCTTTAAGGTGATGCGAAAACGCCTTCTATGCAAGGTCTGTCGCAAAAATTGAGCCGCCCTGGGCTGCGGCCGGGCATATTGCGCGGGGTCGGCGCCGGGGAGTCGCGTTGTCAGCATTCAATCCATCAACTATCTGGATTCGTCGTGTACCGAGCGTGCGGCATCAACAATGGCGTCCAGTTTCCGCTGGGCCTTGCCATCCAGTCGGATAAAACGCCTGCGTTGCTGTGCAAAGGTTGACGGCGCTTCGTCGAGCTGCTCGGCGACATATTCCACCTCCTCGATCATATCGCCAAGGCGGGACACGGCATTGTCGACGGCCGGGTAGCCGAAATCGAACCCTCTGAGATCGGCGAGAAAGCCTGTGAAATAGCCCTCGCTCAATGCGTCAAGCCGCGCTTCGACCATGCGTTTCAGGCCTTCAAGGTCCCCGATACCTGTGCGCGGCGGAAGTTTGAGATATTTGCCTTCTTCATCCACCCGTCTCAGTTCGTTCCAGAGCGACATGAATGTTGCAGAAAACAACATACTTTCTTCTGCACTGTCGAACGCCGGCAATGCATCGCCCCAGATCGTCCGGGTTTCCGCCTCCGGTCCCGCCGCAGTCGCGACGGTAGTGACCTGCCCCCAGAGGCGGAATTTCACCGCCGTCAAGGATATCGGGCAATCGTGCGTTTCAAGGAATGCGCTGAAGTCTGCATCGCCGGGATAGGTCATTGCGGTTTCAGGGATTATCATGGCGAAACTCTCGTTCTGGCCGGGTGTTGCATATGGCGGAAAGGACCGCCACAGGGATTATGTACCGATCAGCCCTGATGGCCGTTTCCGCGCCGCAGCGCGGTGGAACTGACATGGGAGCGCGGGCCGTGGATGAAGGTCCAGGCCGGTGGTTTCATGCGCGCCAGCGCGCGCGCGTTCTTCTCGGCGACACGGGCCTTGTCGAGTGCGCGCGCGGCCTTGGACGACAGATAGGTGAGCGTCGAGCCGGGCCGGTCGATCACCGCCAGCGGCACGGTGCGGGCAATGCTGCGCCATTCCTGCCACCGGTGGAAATCGCCGAGATTGTCGGCGCCCATGATCCAGACGAAATTGACGCCGGTGTTGCGCCGGACGATGTGGCGGATGGTGCGGGCGGTATAGGCAGTGCCGAGCTTTTTTTCCAGCGCGCTGACGTGAATGCGCGGATCATGCGCAAACGCTTCGCTGAGCGCCAGCCGTTCGTGTAGCGGTGCAAGGCCATTGCCGCTTTTGAGCGGATTTCCGGGTGTCACAAGCCACCAGAGCTGATCGAGGCCGAGGCGCTGAATGGCAAGGCTTGCCACCAGAAAATGCCCCTCATGCGGCGGGTTGAACGACCCGCCGAACAGGCCGACCGTCATCCCCGGCTCGCAATAGGGCATAACAAGATAACGCCGATCGATGGTCCCCTCGGTCAAGCTGTCAGGTCCGTGTCTGTCCGGTGCCGCGCACGAGATATTTGAACGAGGTCAGCTGTTCGACGCCGACCGGCCCGCGCGCATGCATCTTGCCGGTGGCAATGCCGATTTCCGCACCCATGCCGAACTCGCCGCCATCTGCAAATTGCGTCGAGGCATTGTGCAGAAGAATGGCCGAATCGATCTCGTTGAAGAAGCGGGCAACCACCTCATGGTCCTCGGCAATCACGGCTTCGGTGTGATGGGAGGAATATTTTCCTATATGCTCGATCGCGCCCGAGATCCCGTCGACCAGCTTCACCGAAATGATCGCGTCGAGATATTCCGTGGTCCAGTCGGTATCATCGGCCTCGTCGCGACCGCGGGCATAGTCGATCATGTCGTGATCGACCCGCACGAGGCAGCCCTTGTCTTCCAGCGCTTCAATCAGCGGGGTCGCGAATTTTTCCGCAGCCGCCCGGTCGATCAGCAGGGTTTCGGCCGCTCCGCAAATACCGGTGCGGCGCATCTTGGCGTTGACGACGATAGCGCGCGCCATGTCGAGATCGGCGGATTTGTCGACATAGATGTGGCACAGGCCTTCCAGATGGGCAAACACCGGCACGCGCGCTTCCGACTGCACGCGCGCAACCAGGCTTTTGCCGCCGCGCGGCACGATCACGTCGATATTGCCGGAAAGACCGGCAAGCATTTCGCCAACGGCAGCGCGATCCGTGGTCGGCACGATCTGGATGGCGTCTTCCGGCAGGCCGGCTTCGGCAAGCCCTGCCTTGAGCGCGGTATGGATGGCGCGCGCCGAGCGGGCGGAATCCGAGCCGCCGCGCAGGATCACCGCATTGCCGGCCTTCAGGCACAGCGCGCCGGCATCCGCCGTGACATTCGGGCGGCTTTCGTAAATCACGCCGATGACCCCGAGCGGCGTGCGCACGCGCGAAATCGTCAGCCCGTTCGGCCGGTCCCATTCGGCTATCGTGTCGCCGATCGGATCATCCAGGGCGGCGATGGCGCGAATGCCCTCGGCGATTGCCGCGATGCCGGCCGCGTCCAGTTCCAGCCGGTTGATGAAGGCGCCGGAGATGCCGTTTTCGCGGGCAGCGGCGACGTCCTTCCGGTTTGCGGCCAGAATGTCATCGCTGTCGGCTTCGATGGCATTGGCCATGGCATGAAGCGCCCGGTTCTTGACCGCGGTCGGAGCAATGGCGAGTGCATGGGCAGCTGCGCGCGCGCGTTTTCCGATCTCGCGCATCACGGCGGTTACATCGTCGTTTTGAACCTGATCAAGCATGGGTCGAACCCTCGTTCTGTCTCTTCTTGCCCGTGGCGGTCATCACCAGATCGTCGCGGTGTACCATCGCTGCGCGCGCCGGATAACCCAGTATCGCCTCGATGCTGCTGGTTTTCTGCCCGGCGATCATCCGCGCCTCGTCGCTGTCATAACCCGACAGGCCGCGGGCGATCTCGCCGCCGCGGGCATTGACGATCGCCACAGTGTCGCCGCGTGCAAAATGCCCGTCAACCGCGCTCACGCCTGCCGGCAAAAGACTGTTGCCGTGTTTGAGTGCGGCGACCGCGCCGTCGTCGATGTAAATGGTGCCGGCCGGCAGCAATTGCCCGGCGATCCAGACCTTGCGGGCGTTGACCGGCATATGCGAGGCGTGGAACATCGAATGGCGTGCACCGCCCTCGATCGCCTTCAGCGGATGATCGATCGTGCCGGACGCGATGATCATTGCACAGCCGGCAGCGGTGGCGATCTTGCCCGCCTCGATCTTGGTGTGCATGCCGCCACGTGACAGTTCGGAGGCCGCACCGCCCGCCATCGCCTCGATCTCAGGTGTGATCATTTCGATCTCGGCCAGAAAACGGGCGTCCGGATCCAGATGCGGCGGCGCGGTGTAGAGCCCGTCGATATCGGACAGCAGCACCAGAAGATCGGCGCCGATCATGGTGGCGACGCGGGCGGCCAGCCGGTCATTGTCGCCGTAGCGGATTTCCGAGGTGGCAATCGTGTCGTTTTCGTTGACGATCGGGATGGCGCCGGCCTTCAACAGCTGCAGGATGGTGGCGCGGGCATTCAGATAATGCCGCCGTTCTTCGGTGTTCTGCAGGGTCAGCAGCACCTGGCCGGCGAGAATGTCGTGATGTCTGAGGCTTTCCGTCCAGGCACCCGCCAGGCCGATCTGGCCAACGGCGGCGGCGGCCTGGGCTTCTTCCAGCTTCAGCGTGCCGGAATGGCTGTGAAGCACGGTGCGCCCGAGCGCGACAGCCCCGGAGGAGACGACCAGCACCTCGACGCCTGCGGCCTTCAGCGCCGCGATGTCGTCTGCAAGCCGGTTGAGCCAGTCATGTTTCAGCCCTCTTGTGCGATCGACCAGCAGCGCCGAGCCGATCTTGATCACGATCCGCCGGTAATGCGTCAGTGAACGGTGCATGCCGTTCATCGTCAGGGCTCCCACTTGTCGTGACGGCCCTTGTCCGCCCCGCGTTCGGGCGCGGCGATACCCAGGCGCACCTCTTCGGCGCGGATGGTCTCTGCAAGGGCTGCAAGCACGTCCGTCATGCCCTTCTGGGCCACAGCCGAAATGGCAAAGACCGGTCCGCCGCTTGCCGCTTCCAGCGCCTTCTTCTTTTCCGCAAGCGTCTCGTCATCGAGAATATCGATCTGCGAAAGCGCCACGATCTCGTGCTTGTCGGCCAGTTCATGGCCATAGGCCTGAAGCTCGTGGCGCACGGTGCGGTAGACGGCGGCCACGTCTTCTTCCATGGATGATACCAGATGCAGCAGCACGCGGGTGCGCTCCACATGACCGAGGAACCGGTCTCCGATCCCCACGCCCTCATGGGCGCCTTCGATCAGGCCGGGAATATCGGCGAGGACGAATTCGCGGCCATGGATGCTGGCAACGCCGAGATTGGGATGCAGCGTGGTGAACGGATAATTGGCAATTTTCGGCCGCGCCCGGGTGACGGTCGCCAGAAACGTCGATTTCCCGGCATTCGGCAGGCCGACAAGACCGGCATCGGCAATCAGCTTCAGCTTCAGCCAGATCGTCTTTTCTTCGCCCTCGAGCCCGGGATTGGCCCAGCGCGGCGCCTGGTTGGTCGATGTCTTGAAATGGGCGTTGCCGAAACCGCCATTGCCGCCGGCGGCCAGCCGGTAGCGCTCGCCGACCGCGGTGAGGTCGCAGATCAGCGTTTCGCGATCTTCCTCGAAGATCTGCGTTCCGACCGGCACTTTCAGGGTCACGCCCTTGCCGTTGGCGCCGGTGCGGTTGCGGCCCATGCCGTGGCCACCGGTCGCGCCCTTGAAATGCTGCTGGTAGCGGAAGTCGATCAGCGTGTTCAGCCCCTCGACGGCTTCCACCCAGACATCGCCGCCGCGTCCGCCGTCGCCGCCGTCCGGGCCGCCGAACTCGATATATTTCTCGTGGTGAAACGAGACAGACCCGGCTCCGCCATCGCCGGAACGGATATAGACTTTTGCCTCATCGAGAAATTTCATGGTTCGTCGCTTGTGCCTTGGAGTGTGAAGGGTAAAACCGACCGCATCGTTATCGTCCGTCGGCGGCAAGGTCAAAGATTATCGTGAAAATCGCAAGCTACAACATCCAGTTCGGTATCGGAACCGACGGCAGATATGACCTGAACCGCATTGCCGCAAGCCTGGAAGGGGCCGACATCATTGCCCTTCAGGAGGTCACGCGCGGTTTTCCGGGCAATGACGGGCGGGATATGGTCGCAGAGATCGAGGCGCTGTTTCCCGGCCATTTCGCAGCCTTCGGCGCCGGCGCGGATATGCACCTCGATTTTTCGCGCACAAATGGCCGCATCGTTGAACGGCGTCTGCAGTTCGGCAACATGCTGCTGTCACGCTATCCGCTGCTGTCGCTCAGGCATCTGCTGTTGCCGCGCAGCCGTACCCTCGATCGCCTGAACTATCAGCGCTCGGCGCTGGAAGGCGTGGTCGAGACGCCGGCCGGGGCCTTGCGGGTCTATTCCACCCATCTTGACCATATGAGCGTGGATGAGCGGCTCGCCCAGATCAGCTTCCTGCGCAAACGGCTTGCCGGGTTTGCGATGGAGGGTAGTGCCATGACCGGCGGCGCGGAATACGGACTTGCCGATCCGCCGATGGCCGAGGACTTCATCCTGCTCGGCGATTTCAACATGGAACCGGAAAGCGAGGATTATCTGGCAATGGCCGGCCGCCGCGAACTCGACGGAGCGCGCAATTTGCGTGCGGGGCAACCCGTCGATATCTTCGACCGGCTTGGCGCGCGCGCCGGCAATGCGATCACGTGGACACATCCGAGCTTCGAAAACGGCGAAGGCAAATGGGTCGACTATGTCTTTGTCAGCCCCGGCCTTGCGCCGCGCATTCGCGGTGCCCGGGTGGACCGGGACGCCAAAGGGTCCGATCATTTTCCGCTGTGGGTGACGCTTGCCTGAAGCCCGTATCGGGGTCACACCTTAGTCGAATTGGTGAACATCGCGGCCTTGACCTTTTCCGCTTGCCTGCTTACCCAACCGCCAGCAGGTGACAACTGGAGCGAACCCCATGAATGTCCTTCTGATCGGTTCGGGCGGGCGCGAGCATGCGCTGGCCTGGAAGCTTTCGCAATCTTCGCGTCTGACGACACTTTACGCGGCCCCCGGCAATCCCGGCATGGCTGACCATGCCAGATGTGTTGCGCTCGATGTGGCCGACCACGCCGCTATCGTCGCCTTCTGTGGCGAGAAGGATATCGCGCTCGTTGTCGTCGGCCCGGAAGCGCCGCTGGTCGACGGGCTCGTCGATTCGCTGACGGCTGCCGGCATCAGGACTTTCGGCCCGACCAAAGCGGCAGCCCAGCTTGAAGGCTCGAAGGGTTTCACCAAGGACCTCTGCGCCCGCTATAATATTCCGACCGGGGCCTATCGCCGCTTCGACAATGCCGAGGAGGCAAAGGCCTATGTCGGCGAAATCGGTGCGCCGATCGTCATCAAGGCCGACGGGCTTGCCGCCGGCAAGGGCGTGACCGTCGCCCGCACCAATGACGAAGCGCTGGCCGCCATCGACGACTGCTTTTCCGGCACATTCGGCGCTGCTGGCGCGGAAGTCGTGGTCGAGGAATTTCTGGTGGGCGAGGAAGCGAGCTTTTTCTGCCTTTCGGACGGCAAGAACGCACTGCCGCTGGCCACCGCACAGGACCACAAGGCTGTCGGCGACGGCGATACCGGGCCGAATACCGGCGGCATGGGTGCCTATTCCCCGGCCCCGGTGATGGACGCTGCGATGATCGCCCGCACCATGGCGGAAATCATCGAGCCGACCATTCGCGGCATGGCCGAAATGGGCCACCCGTTTCAGGGCGTGCTTTATGCCGGGCTGATGATTACAGAAAAGGGCCCCGAACTCATCGAATACAATGCCCGCTTCGGCGATCCGGAATGTCAGGTACTGATGATGCGGCTGCAAAGCGACCTGCTCGATATTCTGGACGCCTGCGCCGGCGGCACGCTGGACAAGGCCTCTGCCGAATGGAGCGACCAGACCGCGCTGACCGTGGTCATGGCGACCAAAGGCTATCCGGGTTCCTACAAGAAGGGCAGCGAAATCAAATCCCTGCCGCAGGATACGGAATCAGCCCGCACGTTTCACGCCGGCACGGCGGTGCGCGACAACAAGCTGGTGGCCAATGGCGGCCGTGTGCTGAACATCACCGCGCTTGGTCACAACGTCACCGAAGCGCAGACCCATGCCTATGAGCTGATCGAGGATATCAACTGGCCCGAAGGCTTCTGCCGCCGCGATATCGGCTGGCGCGCCGTGGCGCGGGAAGAGGCGAAGGACTGAGGTCGCCTCAGACTGCTGACAAAGGTTGCTTCCCCCACATTCGTCATGCTCGGGCTTGTCCCGAGCATCTAAACACGCATCAATGCGACAAGCGTGTCGAATGAAAATCTGTTTAAATACAATATACTACGAAACGCCAACGCCGCTCGTGTGGAACGGTGGTTAGATCCTCGGGACAAGCCCGAGGATGACGCCTCTTAAACGGAGAGGTTTGTCAGCAGTCTGAACGCTGAAGCAGGCCCACGTTCTTCTTCTTGACTTGGCTCGGTTTGCCGGGCTATCTGCGCCCGGCTGCTGACGCCTGCCGCCCGCGCGCTGAATATGCGATGGTGAAGTCAGACATGGTCTTCGTTGGTTGTTTTCCCAAAACGGCACTCGAAGCTTCAAGGTAATGCGGGCGCCTTTCCTGCGGCGCGTTATTGCGTTTTTCGGGTGTCCATGAAGGACAACACCATGGATGACACGTCTTCTTCCCGCGCCAATCCCTATCTTGCCGGGGCGCTCGGCCCGCTTTTCTTCAAGACGGCGGCACCCATCATTCTGCTGATGCTGGTCAGCGGGCTTTATACGGTGGTCGATGCCATTTTTCTCGGGGTCTATGTCGGTGCGAAGGCGCTGGCCGCCGTCACGCTCGTTTTTCCGCTGTTCATGGCCATCAACGCGCTTTCCACACTGGTTTCGTCCGGCATGGCCTCCATTCTGGCGCGCCGGTTGGGGGCGGGCGATCACAATGGTGCGCAATCGGCCATGCAGTCGGCGACGTTGCTGGCGATCGTTACGGCCGTTACGCTGATGGTGCTCTATCTTGCCGGGGGGCGTGCGCTGGTCGGCTGGCTTTCGGGCGGTGACAGCGGGCTTGCCGGAATGGCAGATATCTATATTGCGCTGATGGTCTTCGGCTCGCCGCTGCAGTTTTTCATCGGCGTTCAGGGCGATACGCTGAGATCCGAGGGCAAACCCGGCCTGATGGCGCTGATCGGGGTTTTCGTCACGCTCGCCAATATCGGCTTCAACTATGTTTTCATCGCCATGATGGGGCTTGGCGTTGCCGGTTCGGCCATCGGCACGCTTGCCGCGCAGGCGATTGCGCTTGTCTTCGTCATCATGCTCAGGCTTTCCGGCCGCACCCCGATTGCGCTCTGGCGCAAAACCGGCCTTGCGGCAACGGAGGCCTGGGGGCGGATACTGGCGCTTGGTCTGCCCTCGTCGCTGGCGCTCGTCGGCGTCAGCCTGTCGGCGGGCTCCTATATTGTCGGCATTCAGCTGTGGAGCGGTGATAATGCCGATGTGACGATTGCCGCCTATGGCATCGCCTCGCGTCTTCTGACCTTCGCCTTCCTGCCGCTGATGGGGCTGAATTTCGCCTGCCAGTCGATTGTCGGCAATAATTTTGGGGCGCGGGCGTTCGAGCGTTCCGACCGCACGCTGGTCATCGGTGTTTGCGCCGGGCTTTGCTACGGGCTTCTGGTGGAAACGGTGTTTCAACTGGCGCCGGCGGCGTTGAGTGCGCTTTTCGTGTCCGATCCCGCAGTCATCGCCGGGGCAGCCCAGATCGTCCGCTTCATCAGCGCCGCCTATATTCTGGTCGGTCCGCTGATGGTGTTGTCCGGTTATTTTCAGGCGATCGGTCAGGCGGCGAATGCGGCGGTGATCAGCCTTGGCCGCACCTATTTCTTCACCATTCCGCTAATCTTCATCCTGCCGTTTGCGTTTGGTGAAACCGGCCTGTGGATGGCGTCACCTGCAAGCGATGTCGCCATGCTGTGTGTTGCCATCGCGGTGATGTTCGTCAACGCGCGCAGGACATTCGCCCGGCGCGGCCTGTTTTATGCATCGCAACCGGATTGATTCCGATTTGATGGCATTTGCCGAAGCCGGGGCACTCAGCCCCGGCTTTTCAGCACCTTGTCCGGGTTCATGATGCCGGCGGGGTCGAAGGCGTGTTTGATGCGTTGCATCAGGTCGATTTCGATCGGTTCGCGGATCTCGGCCAGTTCGTCGCGCTTTAGCCGTCCGATGCCGTGTTCGGCGGAAATCGAACCGCCATGCGACAACACGATGGCGTGGACCAGTTTGTTGACTTCGCCCCAGCGCCCCATGAATTCCGCCTTGTCGGCACCTTCCGGCTGGGAGATGTTGTAATGGATATTGCCGTCGCCGAGATGGCCGAAGGCGCAGATGCGCGCGCCGGGAACCGCGTTCATCACCGCTGCATCCGCTTCGTGCAGAAAGGCGGGAATGTCCGACACCGGCACGGAAACGTCATGCTTGATGGAGCCGCCTTCCGGTTTCTGTGCTTCCGACATGGTGTTGCGCATGTGCCATAATTCATCGATCTCGCCTTGCGATTTGGCGATCACCGCATCTTCCACCAGCCCTGCCTCAAAGGCTTCTTCCAGAAGGGCTTCGAGCATCTGGTCGGCGGTTTGCTGACTGTCGGAGGTCGAAACGTCGATCAGCGTGTACCACGGATATTTTGTCGCCAGCGGGTCGCGCGCGCCTTCGGTATGTTTGACGGTGAAATCGAAGACCATGCGGGCCATGAACTCGAAACCGGTCAGCGCCGAGGCGCAGCGGTTGGAGGCGAGGTTGAACAGGTCGAGCGCCTTTTCCGGCGTCTCGACCGCGGCAAAGGCGACCTGATGGCCGCGCGGTTTGGGAAAAAGCTTCAGCACGGCGCCGGTAATGATGCCGAGCGTGCCTTCCGCGCCGATGAACAGGTCGCGCAGATCGTAGCCGGTATTGTCCTTCTTCAGGCTTCTGAGCCCGTTCCAGATTTCACCCGTCGGCAGCACCACTTCCAGCCCGAGGCAGAGCGCGCGCATATTGCCATAGGCCAGCACCGCCGTCCCGCCGGCATTGGTGGAAAGATTGCCGCCGATACGGGCCGAGCCCTCCGAGCCCAGCGAAAGCGGGAACAGCCGGTCAACCTCGTCGGCTGCTTTCTGGACATCGGCAAGGATTGCGCCGCCATCTGCGATGAGGTAACCGCCGGCGGCATTGATGGAGCGGATCCTGTCCATGCGCTCCAGCGACAGCACGATGTCGGCGCCGTCCTCGCGCGGCACATGGCCGCCGACATGGCCGGTGCGCCCGCCGGCGGGAACGATCGGGGTTTTCGTTTCGCTCGCCAGTTTCAGGATTGCCGAGACGTCTTCCGTGGAGCCGGGTTTGAGAACCAGCACGGTCCGGCCCCGGTAAAGGCCGCGGTTTTCGATGAGGTAAGGCTCGATATCAGCGGCTTCGGTCAGGGCGTGGGCCGGGCCGACAATCTGGGAAAACCGGGCGATAAGTTCGGGGGCGGGCGTGGTCATGCGGTCAGTCTTCCTTCCGGGGCGCGGCAGCGCGCGAAAGCCTGTCGTTGATGGCCTCGCCGATACCGTCTTTGGGAACCGGCGCAAAGGCGATGACGCGTGCGCCGCTGGCATCTGCCAGTTTCATCGTGTCGTAAAGCCGGCTTGCCGCTTCCGCAAGGTCGGACGTTTCGCTCAGCTGGAAGGTGGCGCGCGCGGCGTATGCGTTTTCGATTGTCTGCGGGCCGAACAGCACCAGCGCCTCGCCGTCTTCCACCCGTGTCGCGTCAAGCCGCACGGTGGCCGTCGGGGCGTAATGCGAGACCATCATGCCGGGCGCGACAATGGCTGTCTTGCGGGCCGGGCGCAGGACGGGGCGACCCGTCAGCATCTCGACCTCTGCGGCTGCGATGCCGCCCGGTCTGAGAAGGGTTATGGCGTCGTTTTCGATCTTCAAAATGGTCGATTCTACCCCGACTTCAGCCGGTCCCGCATCGAGAATGAGCTGCAGCCTGTCGCCAAGGTCGGCTTCGACATGGGCGGCGGTGGTCGGGCTGATCTTGCCGGATGTATTGGCGCTGGGGGCGGCCAGCGGGCGACCGGTCCTGGCAATCAGCTTGCCGGCAAAGCCCTTCGGCACACGCACCCCGACCGTTGGCAGGCCTGCCGTTGCCGCCGGCGCAATACCTGCGTTTTCTTTCAGCGGCAACACCAGCGTCATCGGGCCGGGCCAGTATGCCTCGGCGAGACGGCGGGCGAGCGGTGAAAACACGGCATAATCTTCCGCCATCGCAAGGTCCGACATGTGGCAGATCAGCGGATTGAAAGCCGGACGCCCCTTGGCGGCATAGATTTTCGCAATGGCGTCCGGATTGGTGGCATCGGCGGCAAGCCCGTAGACCGTCTCCGTCGGCATGGCCACGAGTTCGCCTTGGTTCAGAAGTCTGCGGCCTTCTGCCAGCGCAATGTCTTCCTCCCGGGCGATATCGATAATCCGCGCCATGACAAACCTGTTCTTCGTTGAGCGTTTCCCGTTTAGAACAAAGGCACGACACAACAAAGGATTTTCTCATGGCAATCAGACGGATCAGCTCGGGTGGGATTTATGAACAGAAAATCGGCTATTGCCGTGCGGTGGTGGCCGGCGGCTTTGTCCATGTCGCCGGCACGACGGCACAGGGCGCCGATATTCCCGAAGATGTCACCGGTCAGTGCTGCTCCGCACTGGAAGCCATCGGCAAGGCGCTGACCGAAGCTGGCACCGGTTTCGCCAATGTCGTCCGGGTCACCTATTATTTGCCGGATGCCGCCGATTTTCCTGCCTGCTGGCCGGTTCTTGCCGAAACCTTCGGTGATAATCCGCCGGCGGCGACAATGATCGAATGCGGCCTGATCGATCCGAAATACAAAATTGAAATCGAGGTGACGGCGCTCGCCGCCGAAGGGTGAGCGCCGCCGGTTTCACCCAGCCTTATTTCAGAACCGGGGTCATCCACTGGTCTGCGGTCAGGTCGATCTTTCCGGCCCCTGCATAGGATGTCACAAGGTCTTCCACCTGATCGGTATCGACCAGATTGTTCGGCACGGGCGGCTCGCCATTGTTCCACTTGAACGGGATCGCCGGTGCATCCAGCGGCCCGAGCGGGGTGCCGGAAAGGCCGCTGTCGCCCTGCCACCAGATCCATTCCGTACCGTGATCATCGGTGTAGGAGCCCATCGGGTCCGGCAGGCGCTCGGCGTCGTCGCCGGCCAGAAGCTCCATGCGGGTGTTGAAGGCTTCGATGGCGCCGGTATAGGTCGGATCGTCCGGTTTCGACTGGTTGTTTTTCAGCGGCCATTCCACGCCCTTGTAGATGCTGTTGCGCACCATGACCGCGCCGCCCTCGGTCGAGATCGAACCGTTGGTGTAAAGCTTCAGCTTGTAGGGGTCGCCTTTCAGCTTTGCCGCCTTGTCCGGATTGTCGGCCATCAGCTTGTCGAACCAGACCATGGTTTCGCGCACATCGGCGACATCCGCATAGAGATTGTAGACCTGCACGTCGCCGGTTCTCAGCCGCGGCATGCGGTCCTGCAGGTCCTTGTAATAATTATGCGCCAGAGTGACGGTGAAACCGGGCTTTTCCTTCTTGCTCGACGAGCCGATCAGATGCCCCTTCTTGACCGGCGTTTCGACTTCCATGATCTGGTCTTCGCTCATGAAGGAGCGCAGGAAATCGTAAAACGGAAAGTCGCCGCGGTTCTGCTCCAGATAGTCGAACTGTCCTTTCATGAAATCCGGGTTGCCGCTGCCGGGCAGGATCTGCGACCAGGAAATGGTGATGCCGTTGGCTTTCTGCGTATCAAATCCGGTATCGGCGGAATTGGACGCGCCGCGCTTGATGTCGACGATGCCGTCATAGGCCTTGTAGAAGGTGCAGTGATCGATCCAGATGCCGCCGACGGTGGTTTCCTTGGAATTGCCGATGGTGATGTAATCCCAGTCGTTCTCGTCGTAGTCGCCCCCGGTTTTCTCGTCCCATTCCCAGAACTCGTCAAAGACGAGGTTGCGGATGATGAGATTGCTGCCGTCATCGATATTGAAACCGGCATGCAGAATGCGGGCGCCGTTTTTCGAATAGATGGTCAGCCCGTCAAAACCGGTGATGTTGATCTTCGAAACGCCGGTCTTCATCAGCAGCGGATTGGCAAGCGCGGGATTGTGGGCCGTGAAGAACGGATATTTCGCCGCCGTTGCGTCGCCGCCCGCCGCCGCATAGCCAAGGTCGAGATCCCCGGTGATTTCGATGACGCGGTAGGGTTCGTTGTCCTCATCCGAAATACCGGCAAGGGCGGCGAGAAATTCTTCTGCCGTGGATACCTTGATATAGCGCGGGTCGTCTTCGGGATAAACGCCGCCGCCGGTGACGTTCGCCACGGCGGCGTAGCCCTCGATGCTGAACATCGTATCGTCCGGGTCAGACATATCGGCGGCGATCGCCGGAGCCATTGCGGCGATGATCACGGCGGCCGTGGCCGTGGCGCGTTTCAGGTGAAAATGCCTGTTTTTCCTGTCCATGCAGTTGTCCTCCCAGAGCTTTGCGATGGTTCGTCAGCAAACTAATATGCAAGTATGCACTTCATGATAACGCCGAATTGCGCCATCGCAACAGTTCAGTGCGATCCGGCAGATGCCGTCATGCCGGTGTCGTCATTTTCGAAAGTCATGTCGCTCATGAGATGCAAGGCCAGCGCGCGCGATGATTTAATGCAGCCTTAATTGCTCGTTTTCTCCTGCGAGGCCGCCATGACGACACGTCAGTCAATGCTTGAACAGTTGCAGAACCGCCGGGATGGTTTTTCCCTGGCGCAGCCTTTCTACACAGACCCGGATATCTTCCGGATCGACATGGAAAATTTCTATTACCGCGAATGGTTGTTTGTCGGGCACGACTGCGAACTGTCGCGGCCCGGCAATTACATGACCGTTCAGGTCGGCGAATACTCCGTCATCCTGACGCGAGCGCGCGACAAGAAGATCCGGGCGCTGCACAATGCCTGCCGTCACCGCGGCTCGCGGGTCTGCTCGGCGGAAAAGGGAACCAGCGCCAAGCTCGTCTGCCCCTATCACCAGTGGACCTACGACCTTGACGGCACGCTGCAGTTCGTCCGCCATATGGGCGAGGATTTCGACAAGTCGAAATTCAGCCTGAAGCCGATCCATTGCGAAAGCATCGAGGGCTATATCTTCATCTGTCTGGCTGATGTCGCGCCCGATATCGAACCGCTGCGCCAGAAGATCGCGCCCTATCTCGCGCCCCACAATATCCCGGAAACCAAGGTCGCCTTCAAAAGCTCGATCATCGAGAAGGGCAACTGGAAGCTGGTCTGGGAAAACAACCGCGAATGCTATCACTGCGCCGCCAATCATCCCGAACTTTGCCGCACCTATCCCGAGGCCGCTTCGGTCACCGGCGTGCAGGGCATGATGGACGATCCGGAAATCCTCGCGCACTGGGCCCATTGCGAACAGGCCGGGCTTGAGGCGCGGTTCTTCCTCAGCCCCGACGGCCAGTTCCGCGTTACCCGCATGCCGCTGATCGATGGAGCGGAAAGCTACACCATGTCCGGCAAGCCGGCGGTGAAGAAGAATATGGGCGAGAAGACCGGCGCCGGCGGCATTGGCGCGCTGCTTCTGTTCCACTATCCGACGACCTGGAACCATTTCCTCGGCGACCACGCCATCTCCTTCCGGGTTATCCCGCGCGGGCCTCAGGAAACGGAAGTCACCACCACCTGGCTGGTGCCCAAGGACGCGGTCGAAGGCATTGATTACGACGTCGAGGACCTCACCCATGTGTGGACCTTCACCAATGATCAGGACCGCCAGATCGTCGAGGAAAACGCGCGCGGCATCCGCTCGCCGGCCTATGAACCCGGTCCCTATTCGACCGAAGACGAGGGTGGCGTGATGCAGTTCGTCGAATGGTATGTCAACACATCGATCAACCGCCTGACCGATGCCCAAAAACCGCTTTCGATCGTCGCCTGACATGATAAAACCGCAGCCGTTCAAACATATCGATGAAATGGTGCCCTGGAACGGCCGCGAACACATGCTGGAATGTGTCGCGTGGACGCCGGAAGCGCCCGACGTGATGACCTTCACCTTCAAGGCGGAGGAGCCGAACATCTGGTTCCGGTATCTGCCGGGCCAGTATATCACGCTGGAACTGCCGGTCGGCCCCGAGCCGATTATGCGCACATTCACGATCTCCTCCAGTCCGACGCGGCCGTTTACCATCGCGGTCTCGGTCAAGGCGCAGAAGGACAGTATCGGCACGCGCTGGATGCATGACAATCTGCATCCCGGCATGAAGATCAAAGCCATAGGCCCGCTCGGCGACTTCTCCTATGTAAAACATCCGGCAGAGAAATATCTGTTCATCTCCGCCGGTTCCGGCATCACGCCGATGATGTCGATGACGCGCGATCTGGGCGACCGCAACCCGGATACCGATATCGCCTTCATTCACTGCGCGCGCTCGCCCAACGACATCATCTTCCGCTGGGAGCTGGAGTACAAGGCGCGCTACATGCCGTTCTTCAATCTCGGCTTCATCGTTTCCGAGCTGGAACGCACCCAGCTCTGGTCGGGATTGAAGGGCCTGATCGACCGCGCCAAGATCGCCCTTCTGGTGCCGGATTTCCTCGAGCGGCGGGTGTTCTGCTGCGGTCCCGCGCCGTTCATGGCAACGGTACGCGACGCGCTGGAAGTCTCCAGCTTCGACATGGCCAACAATTATTTCGAGGAAACTTTCACGCCGGAAGTGCCGGAGCCGACGGTGTTCATCGGCGAGAGCGGTGAGGAAGCCGAATCCTTCATGATCGAGTTCGCCGATTCCGGGGTCAAAGTGGAAGCGGAAGCCGGCTTCACCATCCTGCAGACCGCCCGCAAGGCCGGGGTGCGCATTCCGTCGTCCTGCGAAAGCGGCATCTGCGGCACCTGCCGCACCATGTGCAAATCCGGCAAGGTCGACATGCAGCACAATGGCGGCATTCTCGACGACGAGATCGAGGAAGGCTACATCCTCGCCTGCTGCTCGCGTCCGCTGTCGAATGTCGAACTGGAAGCGTAACCTTCTCCTCCCGCTGCCTGCCTGATGACGGCAGGGCTGCCGGCGTTCTCCCTCACGGGCTTGCAATCGCATGTCTGTTGTTCCAGCTTGACGATGCGCCATTGACCAATGGCTGCAAGGAACCGGGAAAAGAGGAGGGCCGGTATGGCTGACCTGGGAGGAACGATCAGCGTCGTGACTGGAGGCGGTCGCGGAATCGGAAGGGAAATTGCCCTGCATCAGGCGCGCGCCGGCGCAAAAATTGCCGTTCTCGCCCGCACAAAATCCGAAATCGACGAAACGGCCGCCATGATCACGGCGGAGGGAGGAACAGCGCGCGCGTACCCCGTCGACCTTGTCAACCGCACGGCCGTGGAAGCTGTCTTTGCGAAAATCGGCGCGGATCTCGGCCCGGTCGATCTGCTGGTCAACAATCACGGTGCGTTCCGCGCATTCGGTCCCATCTGGGAGTGCGATCCGGATATCTGGTGGCAGGATGTCGAGATCAATCTGCGCGGCGTGTTTCACACCTGCCGGACCGCGGCTCCCGATATGCTCTCGCGCGGCAGCGGGCGCATCGTCAATCTCGTCGGCGGTGGCACAGGCACGAGTTTCCCGCACGGTTCAGGCTATGCGTCGAGCAAGGCGGGCATCATGCGGTTTACCGAAAGCCTGAACGACACGACGGCAAACGGCGGCGTGCGGGCCTTTGCCGTCGATCCGGGCCTCGTGCGCACAAGCATGACGGAGCTTCAGCTGAATACCGAGGCGGGCCAGACCTATCTACCTGACGTCAAACAGCTTTTTGACGACAATATCAATGTTCCGCCTTCAAACGCCGCAGTCTTGATTGCCGACATCGCCCGGGGCCGCTTCGACCGGCTGGCCGGCCGCATGTTGCGCGGTGCCGATGATCGCGATGCGCTGGAACGTGCAATGGATGACATTGTCGACAGCGACAGTCGCGCACTCCGCATCACAGGCGTGGACTGAACGGTATCATTCCGTTGGCGCAGAACGGAAAAAGAGGTTTGCCGACACGCTGAGGACCGGGACGGTTTCCCGCCCCGGTCCTCGTGTACACGTCACATCTGTCGCATGATCAGACGTATTTATTGACGATGTTTTCCAGATATTCCTGACGGCCGGACTTCGGCTCGGGATTGATATCGTCCTTCTCGACCATGGTGGCGATGTCTTCCAGCGTCATTTCGCCGGCGAGCATCTTCTTGGCCGTTTCGCCGTTCCAGCCGGCGTAACGTTCGTCGAGCGGTTTCTGCAAAGCGCCGTCTTCGACCATCTTTGCCGCAGCCTTCAGGCCGCGTGCGCAGCTGTCCATACCGCCGATGTGACCGTAAAGCAGGTCGGCCGGGTCGATCGACTGGCGGCGCAGCTTGGCGTCGAAATTGGTGCCGCCGGTGCCAAGGCCGCCGTTCAGCAGAACCTGGTAATAGGCCAGCGCCATTTCCGGAACATTGTTCGGGAACTGGTCGGTATCCCAGCCGGACTGGTAGTCGTTGCGGTTCATGTCGATGGAACCGAGAACGCCGAGCGTGCGGGCGAGCGCCAGTTCATGCTCGAAGGTGTGGCCGGCGAGGATGGCGTGGCCCTGCTCGATATTGACCTTCACTTCCTTTTCCAGCCCGTGCTTCTGCAGGAAGCCGTAGACGGTGGCGACATCGTAGTCGTACTGGTGCTTGGTCGGTTCCTGCGGCTTCGGCTCGACCAGGATCGTGCCTTCGAAACCGATCTTGTGCTTGTATTCGACCACCATGTGCAGCATGCGCGCCATCTGGTCGAGTTCCTTGCCCATGTCGGTGTTGAGCAGGGTTTCATAACCTTCGCGACCGCCCCACAGAACATAGTTCTGGCCGCCGAGCTTCTTAGTGGCATCCATGCAGGTCTTGATGGTTGCTGCCGAGTAGGCGAAGACATCCGGGTCCGGATTGGTCGAGGCGCCCGACATGAAGCGGCGGTGGGTGAACAGGTTGGCCGTGCCCCAGAGCAGTTTGACGCCGGTTGCTTCCTGTTTCTGGCCGAGATAGTCGACGATCTCGTTCAGGTTCTTTGTGCTTTCGGCGAAGTTCGCGCCTTCCGGACGGATATCGACGTCGTGGAAGCAGTAGAAGGGGGCGCCGAGCAGCGTGAACAGCTCGAAGCCGACATCGGCCTTGAGCTTGGCCTTGTCGATGCCGCCGTCATACCACGGGCGGTCGAAGGTGCGGCCGCCAAAGGGGTCGCCGCCTTCCCATGCCAGCGAATGCCAGTAGGCAATGGCGAAGCGCAGATGTTCCTTCAGCGGCTTGCCCATGACGATTTCGTCGGGGTTGTAATATTTGAAGGCAAGCGGGTTCTCGCTTTCGGGGCCTTCATACTGGATCTTGGTGACGTCGCCGAAAAAGCCGGTGCTCATCTTGTAACTCCCATTCAGTCTGTTGTTATCCGCAGATTTCCGGACCCTGGACAATGCCAGCGCCCGGTCTGCGTATCAGTTTCCGGAAAGCGGTTTTATGGCCGGATACAGCGCCCGGTAACGCTGATAGGCCGCCTCGAAGGCAGCCGTGTGGGCTGTCTCCGGGTCAATGGTTTCCGCCGTTTCCGGCGGGGTGCAGATGCTGCGCGGATCGGCACCTGTGGCGGCGGCAAGCCCGAGGCGGGCCGCGCCGAACGCCGCACCGAAATCGCCGTCGGCGGGAATGTCGATTGGCAGGTTCAGCGTGGTGGCAATGCATTTCAGCCAGTAGCGCGAGCGCGAGCCGCCGCCGATGGCGGTAATGCGGGTCAGGTCCGTGCCGGCCGCCTTCAGCGCTTCCATGCTGTCGCGCAGCGCAAAGGTGACGCCTTCCATGACCGCGCGGGTCATGGCCGCACGGTCGCTTTCATGGGCAAGCCCGATGAAGGCGCCGCGGATGGCGGCGTCATTGTGCGGCGTGCGCTCACCGGAAAGGTAAGGCAGGAAGGTGACATCAGTGGGGGCGACCAGCGTGTCTCCGACTTCGGCCGTAAGCTCTGCCGGGCTCTTGTCGGTCACCTTCGCATACCAGTTCAGCGCATCGGTTGCCGACAGGATGACGCCCATCTGGTGCCACGTGGCGGGCAGGGCATGGCAGAAGGCGTGAACGGCGCTTTCGGGCTTCGGCAGGTAACGGTCATTGGCGGCAAACAGGACGCCCGACGTGCCGAGCGAAACGAAGGCAGCGCCATCGGCCACCGTGCCCATGCCGCAGGCAGAGGCCGCATTATCGCCCGCACCGCCGGCAATGACGACCGGGCCTGTCATGCCCCATTCGGAGGCAAGCGTCTGTTTCAGCGTGCCGCCGGGCTGCGAGCCTTCGACCAGCGCCGGCATCTGTTCGCGGCGAAGTTCGGTGGCGGCCAGAAGTTCATCCGACCAGTCGCGTTTGCCGGTATCGAGCCAGGACGTGCCGGCCGAATCCGACATTTCTGAAATATATTCGCCGGTCAGCCAGAAACGCAGGTAGTCCTTCGGCAGCAGAACCTTGGCGACCTTTGCAAAGATCTCCGGCTCGTTGTTCTTCACCCACACCAGTTTCGGCGCGGTAAAGCCCGGAAACACGATATTGCCGGTGATGGCGCGAAAGCGCGGATCGGCATCAAGGGCAGCAGCTTCCGCATAGGAGCGCGTGTCGTTCCACAGGATACAGGGGCGCAGGACATTGCCGCCGGCGTCAACCAGCGTTGCGCCGTGCATATGGCCGGAAAGGCCGATACCCTTCACCGCCGCAAGCTCTGCCGGATGGCGCTCGGCCAGACGGTCGACGGCAATCTTGCAGGCATCGATCCAGTCGGCGGGGTTCTGTTCCGACCAACCGTGATGAAGACGCTGAACGGTCAGCGGTGCGTCGGCGCTGGCGATGACGGTCTGGGCGTCGTCGATCAGCATGGCCTTGAGACCGGACGTTCCGAGGTCTAACCCGAGATACATGGTTGCTTCTCCCTTGTTTCTCCGCCTCTTCAGGGCAGATTGTCCTTGATGAAGATGTCGATGCGGATACGTTCCTGTGCGGCGATCACCGGAAGCCCGTCGGCCTTGGCCTTGAGCACGCGGATGGCGCTTCTCACTTCATGCCCGGCATCCTGATTGAGCACGACATCGAAGAGGCCGCTTTCCAGTGCTGCACGTGAATGGGGCGAAAGTTCGTGGGCGATGGTGACAACCTCACGGCCGTTTTCGCGCGCCTCTTCCAGCGCGGCAATCAGGCCGCGATTACCGGCGCCGAGGCTGTAAAGCCCGATCATGTCCGGATTTTCGGCAAGTGCCTTTGAAACCAGCTGGCGGGCCCGGGACGCATCGTCCCGGCCTTCCATCGGCGGCAGAATGGCAAGGCCGGGGAAATGCGCTTCCATGGCCTCGGAAAACGCGTCGAAGCGATTCTGGTGGTCGCGCACCGAAAGCGAGCCGGCCAGCACGCCGATAGTGCCCTTTTGCGGGCCCAGAAAGCGCCCGAGCAGTGTTGCCGCGGTGCGGCCGGCGGAAGGGTTGTCGACACCGGCATAATGGTCGCGCGTGCTGTCTTCCAGATCGGAAACGAGGGTGACGACCGGGATCCCCCGCTCGGTGAGCGAGCGGACCGCCGCGCGCACGGGATCGGCTTCGATGGCGACGAGGGCAATGCCGGCGGTCTCGCTCTCGCCAGCGGCAAGCAGAGCGTCGGCCAGGGCTTCGGCATCGAAAGCGGGTACGTCGACAATGGTGATCCGGGTGCGTTCGACCCGGCCACGGGCATCGGCCTGGATAACGGCCGAACGCAGCTCAGCCATGAAGGCATTGTCGTTGCACGGCAGAATGAAGGTGAAGGGATAGCTCCGGCCCTTGGCCAGATTGGCGGCCGCGACATCGCGCACATAGCCGAGCTTCTCGATCGCCTGTTCCACCTTGAGCCTGGTTTTTTCGCGCACGCCGGGGCGCGCGTTCATCACCCGGTCAACGGTGGCAAGGCTGACGCCGGCTTCGGCAGCAATGTCGTGTACGGTAGGGCGCATCTCGTCCGCCTGGTTTGTTTCGCTCCTCACCGGGGGCGGGCATTGCTGCCCGAAACCTTGTCCGGTCCTCGTTGGGCGGACTATAGCGTGAAAAATGATGTACGTAAATCAAAAAACATCCTTGTCATCCGAACCGGGTGATTACGGCGGCTTTCGGATGTGGACGGGTGCTGGCGGTGCGGGCTATCCGGCGACGACAACCCGCGTGTTCCAGGCGGTGCAGCGCGACGCCAGGTCGTGGGAGGGTTTGCGGTCGGTGAAGAAGGTGTCGATATCGGCAAGCGAAGCGATCCGCGCCGGCGCCGAGCGCGAAAACTTCGAATGATCGGCCACCAGAAAGGTGCGGCGCGCGCGTCTGATGGCCGTCTGGCTGACGCCGACTTCCATGATATCGAAGTCGAGCAGGTCGCCGTCATCATCCATCGCCGAACAGCCGATGATCGCCAGATCGAACTTGAACTGTTCCACGATCGTGTTGGCCAGCGTGCCGACGAGGCCGCCATCGGTGCGCCGTAGCTGTCCGCCGGCGACCACAATCCTGCAATCGGGATTGGCGACCAGCGTGTTGGCGACATTGAGGTTGTTGGTCACCACCAGAATGTCGCGATGGGCGAGCAGGGCGCGGGCGACGGCTTCCGTGGTCGTGCCGATATTCATGAAGATTGCGGCATTGTCCGGAATTTCGGCAGCACAGGCTGCCGCAATGGCCGCCTTTTCGTCGGTATAGAGCGCCCGCCGGTCATCATAACCGATATTGCTGGTGCCCGATGCCAGCACTGCGCCGCCGTGAACGCGGGTCAGTTTGCCGGCTTCGGAGAGCTTCAAAAGGTCGCGCCGGATGGTCTGCACGGTGACGCCCAGACGCGCGGCGGCGTCCTCGGCCACAATCCGGCCGTCCTCACGGGCGATCTGCATCAGGTCATCAAGGCGGAAAGTTTGCGACATGGATCCCTCGGGTCTCGTTCGCACGGATTATCGTGCGTCGGAATATCGCCCAAGGGAGACATTTTTCGCGAAGTTTTGCAACGCTTTGAAGTGCTGCGGCGTTGAAGCATCGTCGACCGGCACCATAACCGGTCAGGGTCGGACGCGCTATTTGGCCTTGATCAGCAGGGTGAAACACTGTCAATAGCGTTGAGAAAGCCTCGTGAAACGTAACGGGATGAAACTGTGAGCGGACTTGAACAAGCCATAAGAACAGCGCTGGAAAGCACTGACCGGGAGGATGCCAACCAGCGGGCACGGATCTATCAGTCCGCACGGCAGGCTCTTGAAGGCGGCCTTGCCAAGCAGGGCATTACCGACAGCAAGGCCGTCGCGCGCCAGCGCCACCGCCTCGACGAAATCATCACGGCGATAGAACGCGAGGAGGCGGAAGCCGCCCGCAAGGCCCGCGAGGCGCGGTCGCCGCGGCCGGTGGTCTTCGACGATCCCTTCGCCGTCGGTCGCGTGCCGGAAAGCCCGGCGGCGCCCGAACCGGACGCACCGCAGGAACCGTCTTTCGAGGACGCGCGCCCGGCAGAGCCGCAGATCGGCGATTTCGGCCTGCGTGCGGAACCGGAAGCGCATTTCGATTATCCCGAAAGTCCGGTTGTCTCGCCCGAACGGCGGGAGACGGATTTTACCGAGGCCGATTTTTCGGTTTCGACGCAAGACAGTACAGAAAGCGGCCATCTCGATTCCGGAGAGCTTTCGGCGATTGACGATCTGGCTGTTGCGGCAGAGGAGCGGCGGCCGGGCGGCGGCACACTCAAGGCGTCCGGCAAAAAGCGGCCGAAGAAAAACCGAAAGGCACACCGGGCGGAAAGGTCGGAGCGCCCCCCGCGCAAGCGCGGCCGGTTCGCCAGGTTGCTGATCTTTGTTATCGTTCTGGCATTTCTGGTGTTCGGCGGCTGGTGGGTGGTCAGCTCGAATTTCGCGCTTGACCCGGACAGCCTCGATACGGCTGTGCCCAATCCCGCGCCGCGTATCGAAGCTGAGGATTTCGAGGGGGCGTCGGGCTGGACCGGCCTTTTCCAGCCGGGCGCGGAGACCGGCTTTGCGGCAGGTTCTGCCGTGCAAGTCGACAATGTCACGGTTGATGGCGTGCCGGCCGTACAGATCGCAGCGCAGGCGGGCGGTGATGCCGGCGCCGTCAGCATCAACCTGCCGCCGGCCGTCAGGGAAATGCTGGAGAGCGGTCCGGTCCTGATCGAGGCAAGCGTGCTGGCGCCGGATGGCGGCGGACAATCGGTCGGCATCTATTGTGCCGATGGCACGATCGACGGCTGCCAGCGTCATCGTTTCACGCCGAGCGCCCACAGGGAAAGCCTCGTGATTCGGCTTGATCCGAGCCAGGGCGGGGTGTTGCCGACGCAGATGATGATTTCCAGCGATCTCACCGGGGGCGGAGCACCGCTGGACATCTTCGCCATTCGTGCGCGCGCGGCTGACTGAATGGTCGGCATTTTCGTGTGTTGATGAATATTCCTGTCACAAAAGGCGTATATGCAACACAACTTGCATAAGTTTTGAGGGAATCAGGTGGGCAGGCTGGAGCAGACGGTCAGAAGTATTGCGGTCCGCGCGCTGGCCGCGCGGCTTGTTCTGCTGGTGGCCGCCGCCACAGCCCTTGCCGCAGTCGGTTTCGGTTTCGCCCCGCCGGTTGCCGCCGTCGTCGGCTGGCTCGCCGTATCTGCGGCGGCGCTGGCATCGTGTTCGCCGGCCGGTGATGAACCGGAACCGCAGGAGCAGGAACGCGAACCGAGCGAGAATGCGGCTGATTTCGGCGATCTGCCGCGCTTCCTCGATGAGATCGACCTAGCCGTATATCTGCTTGCCGCAGACGGATCCGTGCTGTTCCAGAATCGTTCGGCCAGCAGCACGTTCGGCAGTTTTCCCCTCGGGTCGCATATTTCCGCCCGCATGCGCGCGCCGGGCGTGCTCGATATCATCCGCGACACGCTGGCCAACGGCCACACCAACCAGATTGAATATTCCGAACGGCTGCCCTCCGAGCGGGTCTACCTCGTGCGGGTTGCGCCGGTTGCCGGCGGCGCGGATGACACGCCGGTTTTTATGCTGGTGCTGCGCGATATTTCCGAGGCGCGGCGGATCGATCGCATGCGCTCCGACTTCGTCGCCAATGCCAGCCATGAGCTGCGCACGCCGCTTGCCTCGCTGCGCGGCTATATCGAAACCCTGCAGGGCCCGGCGAAAAACGATACCAAGGCGCAGGAGCGCTTTCTGCCGATCATGCTCGATCAGGCGACCCGCATGAGCCGGCTTGTCGATGACCTGATGTCGCTGTCGCGTCTGGAGGCCAAGGCCCATCTTTCGCCGGAGCAGCAGGTCACGCTCAATACGCTGCTTGAACATGTGCGTGACGGCTTGCTGCCGCTTGCCGAGGACCTGAACGTCGCGATCAATCTTTTCCTGCCGGAACAACAGGTCACGGTGAACGGCGACAATGACGAATTGCTGGAAGTGTTCGAGAACCTGATCGAAAATGCCTGCAAATACGGTGCCGAGGGTGGCCGGGTCGACGTTTATCTCAAGGCGCGGGAAGACGGGGCGGCGGAAGTCTCCGTCGTTGACTATGGTCCGGGCATTCCCGCCGAACACGTGCCGCGCCTGACGGAACGCTTCTACCGGGTTTCGGTGGCCGACAGCCGCTCGAAGAAGGGCACCGGGCTGGGGCTTGCGATCGTGAAACACATCCTCAGCCGCCATCGCTCGCGTCTGGTGGTCAAGTCTGCCGTCGGCAAGGGAACGACCTTTACCGTCCGTTTCTGACTGTTTAAAATATGATATAAAAAACAATAATTTGTACTGTCATAAAACTGAATCAAAAATGACATAAAACCGGGCCAGATCAATGCCGCCGGTTCGTGGCGGCCCCGCCCGGGCATCGATTGAAACGGTGCGGGCATGTAACCCGCAAGGGATGCGCCATGAAGTTTTTCATTCTGCCGGCTGTTGTGCTTTCCGCTGTGCTTCTCGCCATCGGGCCGGCCGAGGCGCGTGACCAGATCCAGATCGCCGGTTCATCGACCGTCCTGCCTTATGCCAAGATCGTTGCCGAGACCTTTGGCGAGATCTATCCCGACTACAAGACGCCGGTGGTGGAATCCGGCGGCTCTTCCGCCGGTCTGAAGGAATTTTGCCGGGGTGTCGGCCCGCGCACCATCGATATCGCCAATGCGTCGCGGCCGATCCGGCCGGGTGAGGTTGAAAACTGCGCGAAAAACGGTGTCACCGAGATCGCGGAAGTGGTTTTCGGCTATGACGGCATTGTCTTTGCCACCGATGCATCCATGCCGCAGATGGCGCTGACGCCGCTTGATCTCTACCGGGCGCTTGCCGCCGAACTGGTGATTGACGGCGCGCTGGTGAAAAACCCCTATACCCGCTGGTCCGAGATCGATCCCGCGTTGCCGGACACCGAAATCAAGGCTTATATTCCCGGAGAAAAGCACGGCACGCGCGAAGTCTTCGAGGAAAAGGTGCTGGCCGTCGGCTGCGCGGAAGCCGGCGCGCTGCCTTTTCTGACGGAGACCTTTGGCGAAAAACAGGGCGAAAACAAATGTATCGCCGTGCGCAGGGACGGGCGGGCGCCGGGGATCGACGGCGACTATACGGAGACGCTCGCCCGGGTGGTGGCCGACCGGACCGGTCTCGGGGTCTTCGGCCTGTCCTTTTACGACAACAATGCCGACAAGCTGAATGTGGCGACGATTTCCGGTGTCACGCCCTCGGTTAAAACCGTGGGGTCGGGCGAATATCCGGTATCGCGGCCGCTGTTCTTCTACGTCAAGATGGCGCATGTCGGGGCCATTCCGGGGTTGCGGGAATATGTTGCCTTTTTCCTGTCGGACGCCATGGCCGGTCCATACGGGCCGCTTGCCGAATATGGCCTTGTGCCGGCATCGGAGGAACAGCGCGCGGCGGTTCTTGCCGCATTCGAGGAAGCAACGGTTTCGCCTGAAGATTAGGGCAGGCGCTGCCGAAGACGGAATAAAACACCCGGCTGTGTCCATGTTTTTGAGGACCGCCGGAAACAAGGGTCCGGAAATCCCGGACGGTCTGGAACGACATAATGCATGTCTTTTTGATCATACTGGCGATTGTGGCCGGGCTTGGTATTGCCGGTTATTTCTCGGCAAGAGCCAAGGCTTATGCGCTTGCCGGAGAAAGCCTGAAACGGCTGAATTCGCGGCCGGCCCACCATGCAAGCTTCGTGGCAATGGCTGCAATCGTTCCGGCCGTGCTGTTGATGGCGGTGTGGATGGTGGTCAGTCCGCTGGTCATCGGCGCACAGATCCGCAGCGACTTTCCCGAAAGCGTGCAGGAGCAGCCGGCCGCGGCCCAGAGCCTCACCTATAATACGGTGATTTCCGTGGCCTATGGCCTGCGGCAGCTGCCGGAAGACGCCCGGGCGCGCGTCGATGAGGATGCGGGCGCGCTGCGCGCTGTCCTTGCTGCAAACGGCATTCCGCTTGCCGCTTCGCCCCGGCCTTTCGTGCTGTCTTCGGCCGAGCGGTTCAATGCGCTTTCCGCCGCATCGCGCGCGGCCATGGCCGTTGCGGCGCTGGCGATGGCGCTGATCTCGCTCGGCCTTGCTTATCGTGCGGTCAGGCCGTCTTTCCACGCGCGCAACCGCGTCGAACAGGCCGTGCTTGCAGCCCTTGTTCTCGCCTCGACCATCGCGATCCTGACAACGGTCGGCATCGTGCTGTCGATGCTGACGGAATCCCTGCGGTTCTTTTCCCAGGTGCCGCCGGCCGATTTCTTTTTCGGCACGGTCTGGGACCCGCGCTTTGCTGCCGCCGGTGAGAGCGGTGCAACCGGGCAGTTCGGGCTGATCCCGCTGCTTGCCGGTACGCTTTACATTTCCATCGTCGCCATGGCGGTTGCCGTCCCGATCGGGCTTTATGCGGCGATCTACATGTCGGAATATGCCGGGCCGAAACTGCGCGCGATCGCCAAGCCGCTGCTTGAAGTGCTGGCGGGCATTCCCACCATCGTCTACGGCTTCTTCGCCCTTGTCACGGTGGGGCCGCTGCTGCGTGACATTTCCGCAGAATTGAACGGGCTTTTTACCGGCAGCTATCGCAATTTCATCGAGGCGCAGTCGGTGCTGACGGCGGGCGTGGTCATGGGCATCATGCTGATCCCCTTCGTCTCCTCGCTGTCCGATGATATCATCAACGCGGTTCCCGACAGCCTGCGCAAGGGCTCGCTCGGCCTTGGCGCCACGCAGTCGGAGACCATCAAGCGCGTTGTGTTGCCGGCAGCGCTTCCCGGTGTTGTCGGCGCTCTGCTGTTGACGGCTTCGCGCGCCATCGGCGAGACCATGATCGTGGTTCTGGCCGCCGGCGTTGCCGCGCAGTTGCAGTTCAGCCCGCTGGAGCCGATGACGACGGTGACGGTCAAGATCGTCAACCAGCTGACCGGCGATCTGGAATTCAACACGCCGCAGACGCTCGTGGCCTTCGCCCTTGGCCTCACGCTGTTCGTGATCACACTCTGCCTCAATGTCTATGCGCTCTATATCGTGCGCAAATACCGGGAGCAGTACGCATGACCGAGACAGTCCGCACCGCGACCGGAACGGATGGAGGAAGCCGGGCGATTGCCGCAAGGCGCCGCAAGTCCCTCAAACGCCGGAACGCGGCCGAACGTCGTTTCCGCGTTTTCGGCCTGTTGGCGATTTGCGTGGGCATTTTCTTTCTGGGCGCGCTTTTGTTTTCCGTTGCCGGCAAGGGGTATACCGCGTTTCAGCAGACGACCATCACCCTGCCGGTTACCTTCGAAGCCTCGGTGATCGATCCCGATGGCGCGCGCGATGAAAACCCGCGGCTGCTGTTGACGGCCGATTATCCGCAACTGGTGCGCCAGGCGCTTGCCCGCACGCTCGCCATCAATCCCGCAAACGGCCCTGAAATGCGCGCGGCGATGCGGATGATCTCCCGCAGCAGCCGGGTGGAGCTGCGCGATGTGGTGCTGAAAGACCCCTCCGTCATCGGAAAGACCGTCGATGTACGGCTTCTGGCTGCCGCCGATATCGATTCCGCCAACAAGGGCCAGATCGACCTTTCCGTGCCGGAAACAAGCCGCCGGGTTTCCGACCGGCAATTGCAGTGGATGGAGGAGTTGAAGGCCGAGGGACGGCTGAACAAGTCCTTCAACACCGGCTTTTTCACCCATGGCGCATCCAGCCGGCCGGAAGCCGCCGGGATCGGCGTGGCCTTTGTCGGCACGCTTTACATGATGGGCGTGGTCCTGCTTCTGGCACTGCCGATCGGCGTGGCCTCGGCGATTTATCTTGAGGAATTTGCGCCGAAGAACCGGTTCACCGACCTTATCGAGGTCAACATCAACAATCTGGCGGCCGTGCCCTCCATCGTGTTCGGCCTTCTGGGGCTTGCGGTGTTCATCGGCTTCCTCGGCCTGCCGCGTTCGGCTTCGCTGGTCGGCGGGCTGGTGCTGACGCTGATGACGCTGCCGACGATCATCATCGCGACGCGGGCAGCTCTCAAGGCGGTGCCGCCCTCGATCCGCTCGGCGGCGCTGGGGGTCGGGGCTTCGAAAATGCAGGCGGTGTTCCATCATGTCCTGCCACTGGCCATGCCGGGAATTCTGACGGGAACGATCATCGGTCTTGCCCAGGCGCTGGGCGAAACCGCGCCGCTGCTTCTGATCGGCATGGTCGCCTTCGTGGCCGATTATCCGGCGGGCCCGCTTGACCCGGCAACAGCGCTTCCAGTGCAGATCTACATGTGGGCGGGCGAGGCCGAACGCGCCTTTGTCGAGCGCACCTCTGCCGCCATTATCGTGCTTCTGGCATTCCTGATCTTCATGAATGTCACGGCGGTGATACTGCGCCGCCGTTTCGAAAGGCGCTGGTAGGCGATGGATGAATATGACCGCAAAAAGGCTTGGAAAAAGACGATGAGCGAAAACACATACAAGATGGCCGGTCAGGCGGTGTCCGTCTATTACGGGCAGAAGCGCGCGCTGTTCGATGTCAGCCTCAACATTCGCGAGAACGCCGTCACGGCGCTGATCGGCCCGTCGGGCTGCGGCAAGTCGACCTTTCTGCGCACGCTCAACCGGATGAACGACACGATCGACAATTGCCGGGTGACCGGCACGGTCACGCTCGACGGCGAGGATGTTTACACCTCCGGGATCGATGTGGTGGAACTGCGCGCGCGCGTGGGCATGGTGTTCCAGAATCCCAACCCGTTCCCGAAGTCGATCTACGAGAATGTCGCCTACGGGCCGCGTATCCACGGTCTTGCCCGCCACCGCACGGAATTCGACCAGATCGTCGAGACCAGCCTGATCAAGGCGGGTCTGTTCAATGAGGTCAAGGATCGCCTGCACGAGCCTGGCACCAGTCTTTCCGGCGGTCAGCAGCAGCGGCTTTGCATTGCCCGCGCCATTGCGGTGAGCCCGGAAGTGATCCTGATGGACGAACCCTGTTCGGCGCTCGACCCGATCGCAACGGCCCGCGTCGAGGAGCTGATTTCCGACCTCAGGGAGAACTACACCATCGTGATGGTGACGCACTCCATGCAGCAGGCCGCGCGGGTTTCCGAACGCACGGCGATGTTCCACCTCGGCCATATGGTCGAGGAGAACGATACCGATACGATTTTCACCAATCCCGCGGACCAGCGGACCCAGGATTACATCATGGGACGTTTCGGCTGAGGGGCGGCTGCCGCACGCTCAAGCCAGGAAAGGAAAGAACATGGCCCCCTCGCATATCTCGACGGCATTCGATGACGAGCTGAAATACCTCCAGCGCCGCATTTCCGAAATGGGCGGCCTGGCCGAAGAAATGGTCAGCGAATCGGTCTCCGCCCTCGTCAACACCGATACCGAGCTTGCCGAAAAGGTGATCGCCGACGATCTGGCGCTTGACGAAGCGGAGCGCGAGATCGGCGAGAAGGCAATCGTCACAATTGCCCGGCGCCAGCCGGTGGCTGCGGACCTGCGCGAAATCATGGGCGCCATCCGCATCGCCGCCGACCTCGAACGCGTCGGCGATATGGCCAAGAACACCGCCAAACGGGTGATCTCGGTGCAGGGCACCGGCGTGCCACGCAAGCTGGCCCACGGCATCGAGCATCTGTGCGAACTGGCGCTCCTGCAATTGAAGGAAGTGCTCGATGCCTACACCACGCGCCAGGCCGACAAGGCGAGTTCGATCCGCGAGCGTGATGACGAGATCGACGCGATCTATACCTCGTTGTTCCGCGAGCTTTTGACCTACATGATGGAAGATCCGCGCAATATCACCACCTGCACGCATCTTCTGTTCTGCGCCAAGAACATCGAGCGCATCGGCGATCATGCCACCAACATCGCCGAGATGATTTACTACATCGCGACAGGCGCCCAGCCGCAGGGAGAACGTCCGAAGGACGACAATTCCCCTGCCGTCGGTTCCGATGATGTCTGAAGCCATTTGAGACGAGGGAGATATCAGCCCAATGGTGCCGAAGATAGCAGTTGTTGAAGACGAGGAAGCGCTCAGCGTTCTGCTGCGCTACAATCTCGAGGCCGAAGGCTATGAGGTCGAGACCATCATGCGCGGCGATGAGGCCGAAATCCGGCTGCAGGAGCGGGTCCCCGACCTTCTTCTGCTCGACTGGATGCTGCCGGGGGTGTCGGGCATCGAGCTTTGTCGCCGCCTTCGAATGCGGCCGGAAACCGAACGCCTGCCGATCATCATGCTGACGGCGCGCGGTGAGGAGAGCGAACGGGTGCGCGGGCTTGCGATCGGCGCCGACGACTATGTCGTCAAACCGTTTTCCACGCCGGAACTGATGGCGCGTGTGAAAGCGATCCTGCGCCGCGCCCGTCCGGAAGTGCTCTCCAGCGTGCTGAAATGCGGCGATATCGAGCTTGATCGCGAAACCCACCGGGTTCACCGCAAGGCGCGTGAAGTGCGGCTTGGCCCGACGGAATTCCGGCTTCTGGAATTCCTGATGACGTCTCCGGGGCGGGTGTTTTCCCGCGCGCAGCTTCTCGACGGTGTCTGGGGGCATGATATCTATGTGGATGAGCGCACCGTCGACGTGCATGTCGGCCGGCTGAGGAAGGCGCTCAATTTCTCGCAGATGCCGGATGTGATCCGCACCGTGCGCGGAGCCGGATATTCGATGGAAGTCTAGAGCAGCGGCAAAAAGTTTTTTAAACGATTTAATATCCGTCATTGCGGCCATCCGGCGTTCCGCTATGGTGGCGGGTATGCCATTCGGCATGATGAAATATACCGGCTCCGATTGATTTTTCGGCCCCGACAGTTCAACTCAGGGCCGGAACGGAAACGGCCGCCCCGGCGGCGGCGTGCGCCGACAGATTGTGTCTTGCAAGAGAGTGTCACTCCCGCACCCTGCAAGGTCGTGACGGCGCAAAGACAAAGAGGATTGTTGAGATGAGCAGAGCAAGTTTTGCCGACCCCGCAGTGATGGGCGAACTGATGGCCCGCATGCTGTGGGAAATCGGCGCCGTCCATTTTTCCCCGGATGAGCCCTACAAGCTTGCTTCCGGTCTGGTCAGTCCGGTCTATATCGACTGCCGGCAGCTGATTTCCTATCCGCGCATCCGCTCCACGCTGATGGATTTTGCCGCGGCCAAGGTGCTGCGTGATGCCGGTTTCGAGAAATTCGACTGCGTCGCCGGCGGTGAAACGGCGGGCATTCCCTTTGCCGCATTCCTCGCCGATCGCCTGGAACTGCCGATGATCTATGTGCGCAAGAAGCCGAAGGGCTATGGCAAGAACGCCCAGATCGAAGGGCATCTGGAAGCCGGGGCGCGGGTTCTGGTGATCGAGGACCTGACCACGGCAGGCGGCTCCATGTTCAACTTCATCAATGCCATCCGCGCTGCCGGCGGACTGGTGGAACACGGCATGGCTCTGTTCTATTATGATATTTTCGAACAGGCCGAGAAACGTTTCCGGGAAGGGTGCGTTGAGCTTCATTACCTGGCGACATGGCAGAACGTTCTTGCGGTCGCACGCGAGGAAGAGCTGGCCGACAAGGCAACGCTTGATGCCGTCGGCGCGTTTCTCGATCATCCGATGGAATGGTCGCGGGCCCGCGGCGGCCTTGAGGAACTGATCGTCTAGGCCGGGACGACAGGCGCGGGAACAAAAACGGGAGAAGAGAATGATTTTATGCTGTGGTGAAGCCCTGATCGATATGCTGCCGCGTCAGACCGACAAGGGTGAACCGGCATTTGCGCCCTATGCCGGCGGTGCCGTGTGCAACACGGCGGTCGCGCTTTCCAGGCTTGGCCGACCGACCGGGTTCTTCTCCGGCATATCGTCCGACCTGATGGGCGATATCATTCGCGAGAAACTCGACGCGTCGAAGGTCGATCATTCCTATGTTGCCGTTTCCGACCGGCCGACGACGCTCGCCTTTGTCAAGCTGGTCAACGGCTCGGCAAGCTATGCCTTTTACGATGAGAATACGGCCGGCCGGATGATTACCGAGGATGACCTGCCCGCAATCGGCGAAGACTGCGCGGCCATGCATTTCGGCGCGATCAGCCTGATCCCCGAACCCTGCGGTTCCACCTATGAAGCGCTTTTGATGCGCGAGGCCGAAGCCCGCGTGATCTCGCTCGACCCGAATATCCGTCCGACATTTATTACCGATCCCGCGGGTCACCGTGCCCGGATCGAGCGCATGGCGGCCAAATCGGACATCGTGAAATTCTCCGACGAGGATCTGGACTGGTTCGGTCTCGCAGGTTCGCTCGATGACAAGGCCCGCCACTGGATTACGGCCGGCGCAAGCCTTGTCGTCATCACCTGCGGCGCGGACGGGGCGATCGGCTATACCGCCGAACACAAGGTCGAGGTGCCAAGTGAAAAGGTCGAAGTGGTCGACACCGTCGGTGCCGGCGATACGTTCGACGCCGGTATCCTGGCATCGCTCGATATCGCCGGGTTGCTGACCAAGGAGAAGGTCAAAACGCTGTCGCCGGAGGCAATCGCGGATGCCCTGGCGCTGGGCGCAAAGGCCGCTGCCGTCACCGTCTCCCGCGCCGGCGCCAACCCGCCTTATGCCCACGAAATCGGGCTTTGATCTGCCGCCCGGGGCAATTGCGACCCCGAGCGGGGATAAGGATCAGCCGGGTTCGTCCGGCTGATACTCCAGAATGTCACCGGGCTGGCAATCGAGCGCGCGGCATATCTTTTCAAGCGTTTCGAACCGTACGCCCTTGACCTTGCCCGAGCGCAGCAGCGAGATGTTCTGCTCGGTGATGCCGACATGTTCGGCAAGGGTTTTCGCCCGCATCTTGCGGCGGGCGAGCATGACATCGAGATTGACAATGATCGGCATGGGTCAGACGAAACGCTCATAATCTTCATTCATCGATGTCGCGAGCACCATGACATGCCCCATCACGAAGAGAAGTCCCGCGAGCAGAAACAGCATCAGTTGGTCGCTGCCGAGACCGACTGAAAGCGTGCGGCTGCCCGGCGGATTGGCGAGTGTCGCCAGAAGTGTCGCCACGGGTGTGAGAAAAAGGCTGGCGACAGCGCCGGCAAGCGCAATCAGGCCAGCGCGACGCAAAAGTGCGGCAACCGCATGGGAAAATGGCGTTTCGTGTTGAAGCCGGTCGAACAATTGCCAGACGGTCTGCAGCCCGAAAAACGCCAGCCCGGCGAACATCACCGTAAGGGCGGCAAGCGCCAGTCCCGTCGCCGGTGTGAGCGTTGCGGCAACGGAGAGGTCGAGCGCATCCGTCAGAAAGGCCGAAATCCTGTCCTGCCCGGCAAGGGCCGTCCAGCCGGCGTAGGCCAGGCCGGCCACAAGCCCGGCCTGAATGATCCGGGTCAGGGTTTTCATGCGGCCGCATAGCCGCGAAAGGGCGGGAGAGTTGGTCGGGGTCATCGAAGTGCCTCTTATATTACAATATAAAATTATCGTAAAACAATAATTATTAATGTCAAGCAGGGTATGACGCATGCACGGCGTGTTTTCGTCCGCGCCTGTTGCGCCATCGGCCACAAGCAGCGGCTGACTCTTTACCGGCCCTTAAGCTATCCCCGATAGGATGAATGATTATTAACCATGTTTGTGACCCGCCCGATCATGCCCATGCCAATCTTCAAGACACTCCTGGCTGCTTCCGGTCTCGCCCTGCTTTCGGCCTGTTCGCTCAATTTCCTGTCGGGCGCCAAGCCGACGACCATTCCGTCGCCGATCGCGGCCAATCCCGCGTCGCTCAGGATTGCGGTGCTGGCGCCGGAGGAGATGAAGCTGCCGACGAACGAGATTGTACTGACGGTTTACCAGAAATCCGGCGCCGGCGAGATCAGTCACGATTATACGCTGGTGAGCGCGAATGCCGCTGCGGAGGAAGCCGACGTGGCAAAGTTCCGCAAGCCCGGTCAGCACCTGACGGTGCTGCGGCTTTCGCCCGCCGATGCTCTGGCGCTCAGGGATCAGCAGGAGCAGATGGCGGCCGCCCGCCAGGCCGGCGGCGCCAAACCCGGCTTTTCGGTTGATCTCGATGCCGCCTGCTGGAACGGCCCCATGGTCGCGCCGGTCGTGCCGCTCGACGTTCTGATCGAGGCCGGCGACGACGATGGTTTCCATCCGCTGCTTCAGAATATCGACATTTTCGCGCTGATGAACCGGCCCGAGGAATCGCGGCTGAAAAGCTGCTCCTGACCCCGGGTCAGGGCCATGGCAGCCGCTGCCAGCTGTTTTCGCAATGCAATACTGTTATTCGGTTTGATGTCCGGGGTACTGCGTCCCGGCGTCTTCATAGGTTGCGGCCACGCTGTCGAGCGCGCGCTCCATGCCGGGGCGCAATGCTACGAGCAGGCTTGCATAACCCTCGTCCACCGGCCAGAACCGCTCCGCAAGAAACGGACCGGCTGCGGGCGCAACACGGGTTATGGCGATATTGGCATCGCGCAGGTTCCATTGCGTCAGACGCATGATCAGCTGCTCGTCGATTGCCTTGTCGCTCATGTCGGGCCGGACCATGACCTGCCAGACCCAGGCCTCGCTGCGATGAAGCGGCTGGAGCGCGGCTGCAATCATCTGTCCGTCAATATAAAGCGCATGCAGCCTGATCCGGTCGCGCTCGGAAAGCAGTCTGACGGCGGGAAAACATGCCGCGCACCGGCTGGTGTGCTCGTCGGTGTCGCAGAGCAGTGAAAGCTCTTCTAGCGCTGCGGAAATTTCGGCGGGGTTGCGGGCAACGTGGTAGGTGATCCTGCCCTTCTTCTGCAGGTTTTCCCATTTTTCGAGATTGGCCTGCCAGGCTTCGCGGTCTGCGTGGGAAAGCCCGCTGGTCGGGTCGATCCGCCCGGACAATGCGTGGCCGCGCCATGCGCCTGCAACCCGGAAGGCAAGCCCGCGCGCAGCAGCGACCGCGCGCGCTGAACGCATGAAAGCGCCGTCAGCCAGAAGCCCGGGAAAGGCAATCACGCCCGGCAGATTGGCAAGAGAGCCCGCCAGAGCTTCGAACAGCTGGTCAAGCGTTGCCATCGGGCGGTGGCGCGAGATCAGCGGGGCGTGATAGCCACCGGGTGCTGCCGACGCGACAAGGTGTGAATTCGCGCCGGCAACCGAAAACCCCATCAGCGCGGCAAGATGGCCGGCCCCGGCCGCAACGGCGCTGTCTTCGATCAGCGCCAGTCGCGTCTGTGCATCGGCCCTGCCAGAGGGACCGGTCAGAAATGGCAATGTCTGGAAGGGATTTGGTTCAACGGCCTGATCGCCCAGCCGCTCCATGGTGTGTTCCAGCTCCCCCGGAGCATCGGAGAAGATGGAAAATTCGCCGCCGCTTCTCAGTTCCAGGCGAAGATCGGGCACGGTCTTGCCGGGGCGTACCACCGACAGTTTCGATTTCAGCCGGGCAGGGGGTCTTGGTCCGAGGTCCTTGCGGATGATGCTCATCGATCCGCCGCCTTTCGCCCGTCAGCACGGCACGAAATGGCCGGGCGCATTTCCAACGCACCGGACGTCAGCGGTTTTGGGATGCCTGAACACATGGATACGCACTACTGGAACTGATCGAAAACCCTTGCCGAATTGATAAGCCGTTTGGGTTAACAAATTATTGGCCCGCCATGGTGAAACGGGTGAAAGCGCGCCCTTGCAATTCTCGCTGAAGCGGGCAGACTGTCATTTATCTGTAATCAGGATGCGAGGCGGGAAAGCATGGTGCAAAAGCCGGATACGCAACGCAAGCAAGAGACGGACGGCAGCAATGTCGTCGAAATCGCCCAGTTCAGACCCGGCCAGAAGGCCGAGCCATTGCCCGTCACATTCCACCGGCGTGAACTCGACGCGATCCTCTGGGTCTATGGCAGAATGGTGGGCGACGGCGAGTGGCGCGACTACGCCCTCGATCACATGAAGGACAAGGCGGTCTTTTCCGTTTTCAAGCGCTCCGGCGAAATGCCGCTCTACCGGATCGAGAAGAACCCGAAACTGGCGTCCAAGCAGGGCGCCTTCAGCGTCACCAATACCGCCGGCATGGTGCTGAAACGCGGCCACGATCTGCGTCAGGTGCTCAAGGTCTTCGACCGCAAGCTGAAACTCGTCGAGAAATAGGCCGGATCAGAGCGAAAGCGGCAGCGGATCGGAGGCATTGCCTTCGCCAAGCGGGCGCTGCATGAACACCGTGTCGAGCCATTGTCCGTGTTTGAAACCGGTACCGGTCAACCGGCCGGCATCGGTGAAACCGCATGTCCTGTGCAGCGCGATCGAGGCCGGGCTTGCACCACCGATGACGGCAACCATCTGCCGGAAGCCGCGCGTTTCGCATTCTTCCACCAGGGTTTGAAGCAGCAGTTTGCCGACGCCTCTGCCACGCGCCCGGGGGTCGATATAGACGGAATCCTCCACAAGCCAGCGATAGGCCGGGCGGGTGCGAAACGCGCCTGCATAGGCATAGCCCAGCAAACTGTCCGCCTCCACGGCGGCTATATAGGGAAAACCGCCGGCCATGGTCGCGTCCATCCGGGCGCGCATCTCGGCAGGCGCCGCCGGTTCAAGCTCATAGCTGGCGGTGCCGTTCAACACGCTTTCCGCATAGATCTCGGTGATGGTGGTGATGTCGTCGGATGTGGCGGGGCGGATCGTGATGGACATGGGCAAGCGGCCGGCTAAAGGGGTTTGGGCATGAAAAAGGCGGCCCCGGAAGGCCGCCTCGATCGATTGAATTTCTGCGATATCAGTTCCGGTTGCCCAGCAGACGCAGGAGGAACAGGAACATGTTGATGAAGTCGAGGTAGAGCGTCAGGGCGCCCATGACGGCCTTGCGGCCGGCAACGACTTCACCGTCGCCTTCATAATACATTTCCTTGAGCTTCTGCGTATCCCAGGCGGTCAGGCCGGCAAAGACGAGAACGCCGATGACGGAGACAGCGAAGCTGAGTGCGCTCGACTGCAGGAAGATGTTGACCACCATGGCAATCAGGATGCCGAACAGGCCGATGACCATGAACGAGCCCATTGCCGAAAGATCGCGCTTGGTGGTGTAGCCGTAAAGCGACAGGGCACCGAAGGACGCGGCGGTGATGAAGAAGGTCTGTACGATGCTGGCCGTCGTGTACATGATGAAGATCGACGACAGCGACAGGCCCGTCAGGGCGGCATAGACCCAGAAGGACGTGCGCGCAGCCGAAACGCTCATCTTGTTAACGCGGAAAGCCAGAAAGAAGAATGCGATCAGCGGTGCGAACATGATCAGCCACTTGAGCGGCGTTCCGTAAACGGCGGCGCCGACGCTGGTCAGCAGAATGCCGTTGGGAAGCTGCGCAACGGCAGCGGCCTGATCAGTGGTGGTTGCAAGCGTGCTCAGCCCGAAAGCGAGTGCGCCCGTAATCACCAGGCCAAGCGCCATCAGGTTGTAGATGTTGAGCATGTAGGTGCGCAGGCCCTGATCGATTTCAGCACTCGCGTGCGCTCCCGCCTGCGCGCGGTTCTGATAGTTACGAAGATCAGCCATCAATTTCCTCTTAGAAAAGCCCCTCGTTGATCACGGTGTCGGGAAAATGCGGCATACGCAAAACCCAGGCGCCGCTGGGGGGCTCCAGCAAGCCTGACGATAATATGATAGGTTCGGCAATAGGATACAAGGCATGGTGGCCCGAAAAGCGACAGGCGTTCCTCAAAATTTCGTAAGAATCGGGCCTCGCATCTCCAAAAACGACGGCGCCTGCACCATGTAGCAGAAAATCGTCCGGCCCCTTGATGCGCAGGACAGGCTCAAAGAGAGGACACTTTCATGCGTTATTTCATTGCCGTCATTCTGCCGTGGCTTTCGTTTTTCACCATCGGCAAGCCGATTTCAGGCATTATCTGCCTGATCCTCCAGCTCACGCTGATCGGCTGGCCGGTCGCGGCTTTGTGGGCGCTTTTCGCGGTGCAGAATTATCACGCCGACCGCCGCAACGAAGAACTGATGGAAACCCTGCGCCGCGACAGATAGCCGCGCAGGAATACCGACAGGCTTTTTGAGGTAGTCGGTCATCCATCCCACGGCGTCATGCTCGGACTGGATCCGAGCATCCATTTCGTTCAAGTCTTTGAAACAAAGAACTCTTTCACTACGTCACGTCGTGTCGCTCTGGATCCTCGGGTCAAGCCCGAGGATGACACAGAGGAGAGGGGCGTCAACGGGCTGGCAGCCGTCACCAATGCCCTCGCCGGCTGTTTTATCCTCGTCATAACTCCCGCAGATAAAGCGCAGGCTTCTGGCCCAGAAGGTGCCATGTGCCGAACAGGCCGATGGCGACGGTGACCACGATGGCGCCGCCAACGGTGGCAAGCGCGACCGGGGCCAGCAGCGCGAACGGCAGCATCATGATCTGTGTCAGCGCATACCAGGCGGCAGCCGAGCCGGCGACGAGCGCGAAGATGCCGGTCATGGCGCCGAGGATCAGGTATTCATAGACGAAGGCGCGGATCAGCGCCGGGCGGGTGGCGCCGAGTGTCTTCATGATCACCGCGTCATGGCCGCGCCTGCGGTTTCCGGCCGCAAGCGCACCTGCCAGCACCATTACCGAGGCAATCAGCGCAATGGCGGCGGCTGCGCGGATGGCGGTGGCAAGCTGGCCGACGAGTTCTCCGGCAATCTCCAAAGCAGCGCGCACCTCGATCGTGGTGACCGTCGGGAAGGTTCTGGTCACAGCGCCCAAAATTTCGGCGTTCTTTTCGGTGCTTCCGTCGGGATTGGTGAGCGTTGCCAGCCAGGCATGCGGTGCGCCGGCGAAGGTGTTGGGCGAAAACACCATGACGAAGTTGATCGACAGCGATTCCCATTCCACCGAGCGAAAGCTTGCAATCCTGGCCGTGATTTCGCGGCCAAGCACGCTGACTGTGACGGTGTCGCCAAGTTTGAGGCCGAGTTCTTGCCCTTCATCGGCGGCAAAGGAGACCAGCGGTTCGCCGTCATAGCCTTCGGGCCACCATTCACCCTCGGCGAGTGTCGAATTTTCCGGCAGGTCGGCGTCATAGGTGATGCCGCGGTCGCCGCGCAGCACCCAGCGCGCTTCCGGCGGCGCGTCCCATTCGGATGCGCGTGTGTCGTTCAGCGCCAGGATGCGTCCGCGCAGCATCGGCACCAGCGAGAGTTCGCCCTCCGGTGCTTCCTGTGTAATCAGGTCACGGAAACCGTCGACCTCGCTGCCCTGAATATCGACGAAGAAGAAATCCGGGGCGCGCTCGGGAAGCGTTCGGGAGAGTTCGCGATTGAGGTTGCCGTCGATCAGCGCCAGCGCCACCAGCAGCGTCAGCCCGAGACCAAGCGAGAGCACGACGGAACCGGTGAGCGCGCCGGGGCGATGGATATTGCCGATGGCAAGCCTGAGCGAGGGCGCGCGCGGATGCGGCGCCCGCCGGGCCAGCCATTTGATGGCGACGGCCACCAGTCGCAGCACTAGAAAGGCGCCGGCGACGGAGGCGAGGAACACGCTTGCGACGAAGCGCTCGTCGGCGGTGAAGATGGCAAGCGCGGCCAGAGCGGCCAGCGTGACGGCTGCCGCTGCCACGAAGGACCATGCCGGGCGTCCGCCTTCGTCGAAGCCGTGTTCGCGCAGAAGCGCTGTTGCCGGCACGTCGCGGGCGGCGGCCAGCGGCAGGATGGCGAAGGCGATCGCGGTCAGAAGGCCGAAAAGGGCGGCGATCAGCAGGGCCACGGGGAAGATTGCCGCGGGGATTGCGATCTCAAGCAGCGAGGACAGGAGAGGCAGGGCAATGAGTGGAATGACCGCGCCGAAGACGAGACCGGCCACAATGCCGATCAGGGCCACCAGCATGATCTGCAGAAAATAGATGGCGACAACCATAGTGGCCGGCGCGCCAAGGCATTTGAAGGCTGCAATCGCTCGCCTGCGGCTTTCCAGATAGGCGCTGACCGCGTTGGCGATGCCGACGCCGCCGGTAATCAGCGTTGCAAGGCCGACGAGCGTCAGGAATTCCGAAAGCCGGTCGACATTTTCGCTCAAGGACGGTGCGGCGCGATCGCTGACGCGCACCGACCAGCCGGCATCGGGAAAGGCTTCCTCGGCTGCGGTCTTGACCGTATTCGGATCGGAAGCGGCGGGCAGGCGGACGCGATAGGCATATTCGGCAAGGCTGCCGAGCTGCACGAGGCCGGAGGCTTCAAGCGCGTCGCGGTCGATCAGAATGCGCGGCGCGAAGGCAAAGCCTTCGGAAAGCGAATCCGGCTCCTGTTCGAGCGTGCCGGAAACCCTGAGTTCGGCGCTGCCAAGCAGCAGGCTGTCGCCGACGGAAAGGCCGAGCCTGTCGACAAGAAGCGGGGCGACAAGCACGCCGTAGCGGCCGTCATCACCTTCGCCCAGCGCATCTTCGAGCGGCATCGCCGGATCGGAAATCACGGAGCCATAGAGCGGGTAGAGACCGTCGACGGCCTTGACCTCGGCCAGTGACTGGTCGGAGCCGTCGGGAAGCCTGGTCATCGAACGCATCGTTACCGATTGCGACAGCGTGCCGAGGTCTTCGACATAGGCGAGTTCGTCGCCGGTCAAGGCCTCGTTGTCGCGCTCGAAGCGGATATCGGCGGCGAGGATTTCCCGGCCGCGCTCGGCAATGCCGGCATTGACGGCATCGGAGACGGAATTGACGGCGGCAATGGCAGCAACGCCCAGCGCAATGCAGGCAAGGAAGATGTAGAAGCCGGAAAGGCCGCCGCGCATTTCGCGCAGCGCAAATTTCAGGGCGAGCGAGAGGTTCAGCCGGTTTGCCTGCATCAGTTGGCGGCCCCGGTGGTCTCGTGACCGACGATTTCACCGGAACGGACATGGACCTGCCGGTCGCAGCGCGCTGCCAGCGCCGGGTCGTGGGTGACGAGAACCAGTGTGGTACCGCTTTCGCGCTGGCGTTCGAACAGAAGATCGGCGATCTGGGTGCCGGTGTCGCCGTCGAGATTGCCGGTCGGCTCGTCGGCAATCAACACGGCCGGCTCCGGCGCAAGCGCACGGGCGATGGCGACGCGCTGCTGTTCGCCGCCGGAAAGCTGGCCGGGATAATGCGTCATCCGGTGGCCGAGGCCGACGCTCTCAAGGGCTGCCCTTGCGCGTTCAAAGGCATCCGCGCGGCCGGCAAGTTCCAGCGGAATGGCGGTGTTTTCCAGCGCCGTCATGTTGGCGATCAGATGGAAGGACTGGAAGACGATGCCGATATTCTCGCCGCGAAAGGCGGCAAGCGCATCTTCCGAAAGCCCGGTGAGCGCGGTGCCGTCAATGGTGATTTCGCCGCTGTCGAGCCGTTCAAGTCCCGCGACCACCATCAGCAATGTCGATTTGCCCGAACCCGATGGTCCGAGAATGCCGACGGATTCGCCACGGCCGATTTCAACGGACATGCCTTTCAGCACATGAACGGCGGCGGAACCCTTGCCGAGGGTGAGGTGGGCATTGTCGAGGGTGATGAGATTTTCGGACAAATGATCTTCCTGCTTTGAAATCGGCGGCGGAGCAAACACATATAGGCAATACGGGCCGGCAAGCCGGATGGACCGGAAAACGCGATTGAGAAGGATTTAGGAGCCTGATGATGCGATTAAAAGCGACAGCGCCGATTGTTTTTACATTTCTTGCGGCGCTTGTGGCGGCTTCGCCATCAAAAGCGCGTGAACCGCTCGAACTTGTCGTGCTCGGCGACAGCCTGGTTGCAGGGTACGAGCTGGGGGCAGGGGAAGACTATCCGGCGCGGCTTGAGGCGGCGCTGACGGATGCCGGCTACGATGTCGTAATCGCCAATGCCGGGGTTTCCGGCGATACCACCAGCGGCGGTCTGGCGCGGGTCGACTGGTCGGTGCCCGACGGCACGGACGGCGTGATCCTCGAACTCGGCGCCAATGACGCGCTGCGCGGTATTGCCCCGCAGGACGTGAAGAGCAATCTTTCCGCGATTATCGAAAGCCTTCAGGGGCGTGATATTCCGGTGATGCTGATGGGCATGATGGCGCCGCCGAACATGGGGTCGGATTATGCCGAAGCGTTCAATCCGATCTATGGCGCGCTGGCTGCGGAATTCGACGTTCCACTTTATCCCTTCATTCTCGATGGCGTTGCCGCCAATGCCGAACTGCAACTTGCAGACGGCATGCACCCCAATGCCGGGGGCGTTGAAGTGATGGTCGAAAATTCGCTGCCGTCAGTGGAGGCTTTCATCGATACAATCGGGGAGGAGTGAAATTAACGCTTGCTTCAGTGCGGGTTAGATGATTCGCTGTAGGGGTCACTAGCAGATTCGGGGAGCTCGCCATGCCGAGAATTTTCACCGCCCTCGAAATCCCGCGCGAACAGGCGTTAAGTCTTTCGCTGTTGCGCGGCGGCCTGCCCGGGGCCCGCTGGATCGATGTGGGAAATTACCACATCACCTTGCGGTTCATCGGAGATGTCGACTTCCGCACCGCGGACGAAGTCGTCCACTGGCTCGACCGGATCGAGCGCCCCGCCTTTCAGCTCAGCCTTACCGGAACCGGCGCCTTCGGCAACAAGAAGCCGCATGCAATCTGGGCTGGCGTGTCCCCCGCGCCGGAGCTTTTCGCGCTGCAGGGCGAAATCGACAGGATCTGTCAGCGGCTGGGTCTCAGGGCCGATCCGCGCAAGTTCACCCCGCATGTCACGCTGGCGCGGCTGCGCGGGACAAAGGTGCAGGATGTGGTCGAATATCTTTCCGCCCGTGGCAATTTCCAGACATTGCCGTTTACAGTCGGGCGCTTCGTGCTGATGTCGTCGCGCGATTCGGTCGGCGGCGGCCCCTACCAGGTGGAAGAGGCCTTCGACCTTTACGATCCGAGCGACGCCTATAGTCTCGACAGCAGCGACTGGCAGCCGGCCAGGAGCATGTGGTAGACGGTTTCAAACCCGTCATCGCCGCCGTAATAGGGGTCGGGGACATCCTGTTTCTTGCCGAGCGTGTAATCTGAAAACAGCGCGACTTCGGCTTTTGGATCGGCCCCGCCGAGACGTTTCAGCGCGGCCATATTGGCGCTGTCCATGCCGAGGATGAGTGAAAACCGGCTGAAATCCGCCGGCCTGATCTGGCGTGCACGCTGGCCGGAAATGTCGAAGCCGTAGCGCTTCGCCGTGGCGCGCGAACGCGGATCGGGCAGCTCGCCCTCGTGCCAGTTGCCGATGCCGGCGGAATCGATGGTGAAGTCGCGGCTGCGGCCGGCGCCCTGCGCAAGATGCGTGAACACGCCCTCGGCAAGCGGCGAACGGCAGATATTGCCGCTGCAGACGAAAAGAACGGAGTGGTTGTCAGGTTGTGCCATGATATTTACGCAATTTAGTGAAGTATCGTGATTTTGACGTTTGCGGAGACAATGCCATGAATGATGCCCGACTGGAACCTGAAGCGCTGCACGAAGCCATGCAATCGCATGCGGACTGGTCGGTAACGGAAGACGAGACCGCAATCTCCCGCGATTTCCGGTTTGCCGATTTTCGCGAGGCCTTTGCTTTCATGAGCGAATGCGCGCTGGCCGCCGAACGGCTCGATCATCACCCCGAGTGGAATAATGTCTATAACCGGGTCGGGGTTTCGCTCACCACTCATTCATCCGGTGGCATCAGCGCCCGCGATATCGAAATGGCCGGCATCATGGACAAGGCGGCAAGCCGGTTCGACGTTTGAACATTGGCCGCTCTGACCTATATTTCGGAGCGAAGGAGCCGATCATGAGCGATATCAAATATGGCGACATCCTCGAGCCCGGCGACGAGGAAACCAGGGCCGAAAACGAACGCACGGTGCGCGAGGGTTTCTGGGGCAAGCTGCGCAAGACGGCCTCGCATATCCCGTTTGCGCGTGATGCGGTCGCCGCCTATTACTGTGCGACAGACAGCGAAACCCCGCTTGGCGCGCGGGCCGTGCTTTATGCCGCGCTTGCCTATTTTGTCATGCCCGCCGATCTCATACCGGATATCTTCCTGTTTGTCGGTTTTACCGACGATCTGGCCGTGCTGACGGCGGCGTTGACGATGATCCGCAGAAATATGAGAATAGAGCATTATGACCGTGCAGATGCGGCATTGACGACGCTCGGGGACCAATGACACATCATCGCACGTCGTCTGCCGCAATCTTGCCGTGATTGGCGGCATTTGTCGTGCCACAACCAATCCGGCAGCGCAGACCGGGCGGTGAGCGAAAATCCACACGGTGTTGAGATTTTGGTAACCTCGGTTGCGTATCTAGATGAACAAATTCGTAACGTATCGGTCTGGCCCTTTTTTAAAGGGCAGGGGCCGGCGGCAGCAGAGAAAATCGGCAGGATCTTATGTTTGCAAAAAGAATCGCCCTCGTACTGGTCATTCTGTTCACCGGCGCCTCGATCGCTTCCGCGCAGACGCCGACTCCGATTCAGAAATTCGACGCCTGGGTCGCCTATTCCTATAATTCCGACGCCGGAAAGGTCTGCTATGTCCTTTCGGTGCCGGCCAAGAAGGAACCGGCAAATGTCGATCATGGCGACAATTTCTTCGTGGTCACCAAATATCCGGGGCAGAACGTATCGCTCGAACCGCAGGCGATGATGGGGTACAACCTGCGCGACGGTTCGACCATTGACGTCATCGTCGATGGCAAGAGCTTCCCGATGTACCACAAGGGTCGCGGCGGCTGGCTTGAAAACGCTGCGCAGGAGCCGGCGCTGGTTGCCGCCATGAAGGGTGGACGCACGATGGAAGTTAAGGCGACTTCGGCACGGGGCACCAATACCACCCACACCTATTCGCTGATCGGCATCACCGCAGCGCTCAACAAGATCAGCGCCTGCCAGTAACGGCAGTCCCGCTTTTGCAATCGACCCGGCTTCGGCCGGGTTTTTTGTTGCCGGTCATGTGGCGCGGGCGGGACAGCTATGTGGCGAAAGGGATGACGCCGGGCGACAACCGTGTTATAGGCTCGCCGCAAATGCTTGGTGTCGTGTTCGTTCCGGCGCCGTTCAAGCCTGAAGAGCAAGTTCTTTTTTTCTACATTGCAGGTGGCGTATCGCCGGGTCCCTGAAACGAAGGGCCGGTGAAAGCGACGAATACCTGTAGTCCGCGTTTTTACGGGAGCCCGACAATGTCCGCTGTCGAAACCATCGATCTTGACGCCCAGCGTGCCAGACCCCGCCGGAAACCGGCGGTCGGGAACACGCTGATCGGTCTTTCCAAGCCGGAAATGGCCGAGGCGCTGTCATCGATCGGTGTGCCGGACAAGCAGATCCGCATGCGCGTCAACCAGATCTGGAACTGGCTTTATGTGCGCGGGATCTCCGACTTTGCCGAAATGACCAACATGGCGAAGGACCTGCGCGCGAAAATGGCGGAAGCCTTCGACATCGCGCGGCCGGAAATCGTTACCGAGCAGATTTCGACCGACGGGACCCGCAAATGGCTGTTGCGTTTTCCGGCCCATGGTGCGGGCCGCCCGGTGGAAATCGAGACGGTCTACATTCCCGAGGAAGACCGCGGCACGCTGTGCATTTCCAGCCAGGTTGGCTGCACGCTGACCTGTTCCTTCTGTCACACCGGCACGCAGCGCCTGGTGCGCAATCTGAGACCCGAGGAGATCCTTGGCCAGCTCTTGGTTGCTCGCGACGCGCTCGGCGATTTTCCCAATCGCGATGCGCCCAACGGCGCCTTCATTCCCGAATCCGACCGCAAGGTCACCAATATCGTGATGATGGGCATGGGCGAGCCGCTTTACAATTTCGAGCATGTGAAGAAGGCGCTGCTGATTGCGTCTGCCGAAGACGGTCTGTCGATGTCGAAGCGCCGTATCACGCTGTCGACGTCCGGCGTGTCCCCGGAAATCTATCGCACCGGTGAGGAAATCGGCTGCATGCTGGCAATTTCGCTGCATGCGGTGCGCGACGACCTGCGCAACATTCTGGTGCCGATCAACAAGAAGTACCCGCTGGAGCAGCTGATCAAAGCCTGCCGGGATTATCCGGGCCTTTCCAATGCGCGCCGGATCACGTTTGAGTATGTGATGCTCAAGGACGTCAATGACAGTCTCGAAGACGCGCGCGATCTGGTGAACCTGCTGAAGGGCATCCCCGCGAAAATCAACCTGATCCCGTTCAATCCCTGGCCCGGTTCCAACTACCAGTGTTCCGACTGGGAGACCATCGAACGCTTTGCCGATTTCATCAATCAGGCCGGCTACGCCTCGCCGATCCGCACCCCGCGCGGCCGCGATATTCTGGCGGCCTGCGGCCAGCTGAAGTCGGAATCGGAACGGATGCGCAAGACCGAGCGCATGGCCTACGAGGCGATGATGATCGCCAACCACGGCGATTGAGATGGTTAGCAAACGGAGTTTCGAGGCTTGTTTCTGTTTTCTTGCCGCCGCTACATAAATTTTGCCTCTATGTGGTTGTGTTGTGTATTTTTTCTGCTATTTTAGGTTGTGTCTAGCAGAAGAGAATTGTCGTATATTTTTCCGAATTTATCTCTTCGCATTATATTTGATTGCTGTCCCCGTCTGTGGGGAAGGTTGACGCCGTCCACCGCTGGACGAGCTATTGTTTCGGACGTCCTGCAGGCACAACGGCCCGAAAACTAAGGGGTGAGTTTTCGAAAGGCACGTTGCGCAAATTCAATGGTTTAAGGTGACCTCTTGGCGTCCGAATGGACGCCTTGCGATCTGACCGATCGGCCAGTCAGATCACTACCAAAGTCGGGAGATCAGTGGCGGGTTCGCAAACACCGCGAGTGAAATTTTCGGCGCAATGTCACAATGTCGAATAATGTCGGGTCTCAAACGGAGATACACATGCTCGATACACTTTCTAAGCTTGCGTCTCTTGTGAGCATCCTATTGGGCGGGATCATTCTTGCTTTGGTCGCCGACCGCCGCGCTGATGACAAGCAAGAGTTCGACTTCCAAACCACCTGCGCCAGCTTCGTGGAAAGGCTCTCTGCCAAGTTCGAGAACAAGACCGTTCACATCAGCGAGCTGACGGCGAGGATCAACCTGTTCCCCGAAAAATGCGCGGTCAACAAAGAGGAAATCGAAGGCTTCATCCGGCTGATCGCGAATGTAGAAGAGGATTCTCCACGACCGGATGATGCGGCCGATGTGACAACAGGCTGGGTCGCGGTCGGGTATCTCAACGCCGTCGGCAATGCCGACGGCATCAACTTCACTCTCGCGAACGGCTCGCCGATCCACAGTCCCCCGGAGCCGGACACCATTCTGCAAGCCAAGTGGCAGGTCAATGTCCGAGAGGCAGCAGCCAACTGGGACAGTCCCCTGATGGTTCTGTCCATAGGGCAATGTTTCAGGGTCACCGAGAGCGAAACCCTTGATGCTGCCGGCCAAATGCAGACCTGGGCAGGGGGAGAGCCGGTCGCCTGCCCGTAGCGCGGCTTATCGTTCAGGCGTCTGTTTCGATGATGCTTTCAAGCACGGTCTGGTGTCTTACCAGCCATGCGGCGCTGCGGGTTCGCCAGGTGATACCCCAAAGCGCTGAGGCATCCGTTGTTTCCGGTGTAATCCCGGCTTCAATCGCTTCATTGGCCGCGTCGCGAATGGCAAAGTCACGCATCAGGCCGACAAAGCCTTTTCGGCGTGATGTGGCCAGCCCATAACCATCGAGCAGTGATCGCACTTGCCGGCCGCGCGTCTCGACAGATCCCAGGTGCAACGACCGTGCGAGGTCATCGTCGAACAGCAGGGCGTTTAGCCAGCATGCCTGGGCAAGCTCGATCATCGGGTCGACAGGCCCGGCATTCTCCCAGTCGATCAGGGCGACCGGCAAGCCGTTGCGGGCGATGATGTTCCATGCACCGGTATCGCAATGTCCCAACACGCTCGGGCGTCCCATTTGGCGCCCGAACCACGGCCGCCATTGGGCATTGTCCGGCGGGGTGAACGATGCGTTTGCCTCATGCAGTCTGCGCAACATGCGTCCGATAAGCGGCAGGGCGTCGTCCGGCCATGGATTGGGGTGAATGCTTTCGCCTTCGACGAAGGAAAGCATTTCCCGGCCGGTTTCGTCGAAACCGCGACCGACGACATGCGGCGCGGCGTCAAACCCTTCGGATTCGAGATGCCTCAACAACGCCATCACCGTTTCGGACGATGGTTGCGACTGCCGGAAGACGATATTGCCTGCCTTCGAGACGGTGGACCTGCCGCCCACCAGCGACGTTTCGTTTTGAACCGTATTTTTTTCTGTCATCGCTGCAGGGTGATGCAGCGGCGTCAAAAGTCAACGTCGGTTATCGTAAAGCCGGGAGATGGAAACAGGGCACAGGCACATCGGGTGGCTCGGACCGGTCGTCCGATTTTCTACCGCCCCTGCGTCAGCAATATCTTCACGGCAAATAGCGAAAACACGCCGGCAAACAGGTAGTCGATACCGCGCAGCACGCGTTTATGCGCCATCAGCCAGCCTGAAAGCCGGTCGGCGGCGACAACGATGGCGATCGTCGGCAGGAGCGCGACGACGATGAAGGTGAAACCGAGGAACAGCAGTTTGCCGGTGACATTCGGATCGCCCGCATCGACGAATTGCGGCAGAAAGGTCATGAAGAAGATGATGACTTTCGGGTTCAGGAGGTTGATCCAGAACCCGTTGGCAATTGCCGCCCTGATCCGATTGCGCTTGCGTTCGGTCCGGGCTTCCGCCTCCAGCACGAAATTATTGCCCTTTCGGATTGCCATGACGGCGATCCAGAACAGGTAGGCGGCGCCGCCGGTTTTCAGGATCATGAAGGCGGTCGGCGAGGCGACAATCAGGGCGGAAACCCCGAAGGCGACAAGCATTGTGTGCACGCAGAGGCCCAGATTGGTGCCGACCAGAACGGCAAGGCCGGCGGCCCGCCCCTCCTTCAGCGCCTTGTTGATCGAAAGCGTCATGTCGGGACCCGGGGTCAGCGCCAGAAGCAGCGTGGCCGCCGAAAAGGCGAGGAATACGGGAAGCGAGGGAATGATGTCCATGAAAGCTGCCGAACCCCGGAACGCGGGCAATACGTTCACTACTCAATATGATTGCCGTATAGGTGAACAATCTGTAATGAGGGTCGAACGGCTTTGCAACATTTTGCAACAGAGCCACGGTTCACCGATACGACTGAAGGACGTTTTCTTGCGCACTCTCGACGAAGCATTTTTCCCCGAACTGCCCGGCTATTACAAGGGCAAGGTGCGGGAGAACTACGACCTGCCGGACGGGCGCAGGATCATCATCACGACCGACCGTATCAGCGCTTTCGACCGGGTTCTGGCTTCCATTCCCCACAAGGGGGCAATTCTGACGCAGATTGCCCGCTTCTGGTTCGATGCCACCGCCGATATCGCCGACAATCACGTCGTCGCCTATCCTGACCCGAATGTCGTCGTCGGCAAGCGGCTGGACATTCTGCCGGTCGAGATCATCGTCCGCGGCTATCTGGCAGGCACGACCGATACCTCGGTATTGACCCGTTACAAGCGCGGTGAACGCAGGCTTTACGGCTTCGATTTTCCCGATGGTATGCGCGACAATGAAAAACTGCCCGAAGCCATCATCACGCCGACCAGCAAGGCTTTCGATGGCGGGCATGACGAGCCGCTGACGGCAGACGAGATTGTCGAACGCGGTCTTTTGAGCCAGGCGCGGTGGGACGAGGTCTCGGAAAAGGCGCTGGCCTTGTTTGCGCGCGGTCAGGAACTGGCGGCGCGGCAGGGGCTGATCCTTGCCGATACGAAATACGAGTTCGGCCTTGATCGCGAAGGCAATCTTCTGCTGGCCGATGAAATCCATACGCCGGATTCGAGCCGCTACTGGATGGCCGAAAGCTATCAGGCCCGGTTTGACGCTGGCGAACGGCCTGAAAGCTTCGACAAGGATTTCATCCGGTCGTGGGTGGTGGCGCGCTGCGACCCCTATTCGGATCCAATTCCGGAAATCCCGCAGGATGTGATCGAAGCGGCTTCGGGCGTCTATGCCCGGGCGTTCGAGATGATCACCGGCAAACGCTTCGTTCCCGATGAAAGCGGCGACAGCGTGAAGGACCGCGTGCGCGCCAACCTTGCGGCCTATTATCCGGAGGCGCATTGGGGAGGGGAGTGATGCGTAAACCAAGGCGATCGGCCGAAGAAACACGGGAGGCGATCCTTGAGACATCGGAACGTCTGTTTCGTGCAAGCGGCTACAGTGCGGTTTCGATAGCCGATATTGCCGGCGAACTTGGCATGTCGCCGGCGAATGTATTCAAGCATTTCCGCAGCAAGCTCACGCTCGGGCGCGCGATTGCCTATCGCCATGCCCGCCGTATTGCCGAGCGCTGTTCCGTCGAGGATCCGAGTGATCCGCCGGACACGCGTCTGGTCGTCTTTCTTTCCCGGCTTGCGCGCGAGCACCTTCACGACAAGCGGGAAAACCAGTATCTTTTCGAAATGATCCCGCTGGTGCTGGAAGATCCTTCCAAGGGCGGGCGGATTTACCGCCGCCTTGTTGAAGACAAGCTTTCGTCACTGATAGCAGAGGGAATGGAGGCCGGGATCTACGGCGCAGGGGACCCCGCGCTCGACGCATCGGCCATCGTCGACATGCTGGGATGCGTGCTCAACCCGCGGATGATTGCCTGTGCCGCGCCCGCAACACTGGTTGATAAAACGCAATTAATTGTTGGATTAATTGACGGCGGATTGAAAAATCGCGTTGTAAAGTGACGTTATCTGCGATACGTCACCAAAACGAATTCGTCATCTGGCGAGCTTTCGCAGCCTGTTTCGGTACGCGAGATATTGAGTTTCTGTGCGATCGGGATTGTGTTAAGAAAGTGCCCATTGTTTGATCTTACTTTCTGGATAGGTGCCCATGCTGTCGCGCAAGCTTCCGATTGCCGTTGTTAGTGTTCTTGCAGTTGCGCTCGGCGCGTGCAGTGATGACGGTAAGCAACAACAGGGCGGGGCACAGATGCCGCCGCCGCAGGTCGGCGTTATTACACTTGAAAAGCAGACGGTGCCGATCACCACGACGCTTCCGGCGCGTGCGGTGGCCTATCGTTCCGCCGAAGTCCGTCCCCAGGTTACTGGTATCATTACCGAAAAGGCCTTCAAGGATGGCGCTTTCGTGAAGGCCGGCGACCTGCTTTATCAGATCGAGCAGGATACTTACGAAGCCAATCTCGCGCAGGCTCAGGCTTCGCTCGACAAGGCGAATGCCACGGTGCCGGGCCTCGAGGCCAATTACGAACGCTACAAGCGGATCGTCAATCAGGGTGCTACCGAAATTCAGCTGACCGACGCCCAGACCTCCTACGAACAGGCACTGGCCGACGTCGAATCAGCCAAGGCAGCGGTCAAGACGGCGGAGATCAATCTCGGTCATACCGACATTACCGCTCCGTTTGACGGTGTTCTGGGGGTTTCCAATATTTCGATCGGTAACCTGGCTTCGCCGTCGTCCTCTTCGGCGCTGGTCAGTCTGAACCAGCTCGATCCGATCTATGTCGACATGTATGAATCTGCCGCGCAGGTTCTGAGCGCGTCGGGCAAATATCCGGACTTCAAGAGCGAGCAGGACCTTTCCGGCGTCAAGGTTGTCGTCAAGCTTGACGATGGCAGCGACTATTCGGTTGCCGGTCATCTCGATGTTTCCGAGCGGACGGTGAATGAATCGACCGGCACGGTCAATCTGCGGGCCGTCTTCGACAATCCCGACAATGTTCTGCTGCCCGGCATGTTCGTGCGCGCCACGCTGACGGTTGCCGAGGAAGAAGGCTTCCTCATTCCGCAGCTTGCCGCCCAGATCGAGGCCGGCGGCAAGGTCTCCGCCATGTTCGTGACCAGCGACAACAAGGTCGAGACGCGGATTTTCCAGAATGTGAAAGTTTCCAACAACGCCTGGCTGGTCACCGACAAGGTCTCCGATGGTGACCGTCTCATCGTCGATGGCTTCCAGCGTCTGGTCGGCGGCGTTACCGACGTCACGCCCGTACCGGTGAAGATCAATGAAGAGGGCGTTGTCGTTGATGCGGATTCCGGCTCGGGCGCTTCGTCCGGCTCAAGCTCCGGCGGCGATGCGTCGGGTTCATCGGCATCTGGCGGAAACGGTTGAGCGTGAAGGTGTTCAGGCTCCGGAACCCAAGCGCTCGAGGAATATTGAATGGCTAATTTCTTTATCAACAGACCGGTTTTCGCCTGGGTGATCGCCATCGTGATCATGCTGATCGGCGGTCTCGGCATCTCGCAGCTGCCGATCTCCCAGTATCCGCAGATCGCGCCGACGACGATCTCGCTGACGGCAACCTTCCCCGGCGCCAGTGCGCGAACGGTCGAGACGACGGTGACGAACGTTATCGAGGACGGTCTTTCCGGCTTCGACGACATGCTCTACCTGACGTCGACGTCCAGCCCCGGTATGGCCCAGATTTCGGTGATCTTCGGGCCGAGCATCGATCCGGAAATCGCCCAGGTCGAGGTGCAGAACAAGCTTCAACTGGTGCAACCGCAGCTGCCGGATATCGTTCGCAATCTCGGTATTACGGTCAATCGTTCGTCGTCGAGCTTCCTGATGGTGGTGGCGCTGACGGACAAGAACAACAATTATTCGCCGGCCGATCTCGGCAACATCATCGACAGTAATATCAACGATTCCATTTCCAGACTTGACGGTGTCGGCAGCGTTCAGGGCTTCTATACGCCCTATGCGATGCGCGTCTGGCTCGATCCCTACAAGCTCAATCAGTACAATCTGACGGTTTCCGACGTTTCCAACGCCATTCAGGCGCAGAACCAGCAGGTTGCTGTTGGTGATGTCGGCGACAATCCTTCACTGAAGGGGCAGCAGCTCTCCATCACCGCCGTTTCTTCCAGCCAGCTGGAAAACGTCAAGGAGTTCGAAGACATCATCCTGCGGACCACCGAAAACGGTGCGACGGTGACAATCTCGGATGTCGGGCGGGTTGAACTGGGTCAGCGTTATTATCAGTTCAGCACATTCTATAACGGCTCCCCGGCCGCCGGCTTTGCGATCGAGCTTGCCAATGGTGCCAACGCGGTTCAGACGTCGGAGCGCGTAACCGACTTCATGGACACCATCAGGCCGACGCTGCCGGAAGGTGTCGAGATCATCTATCCGTATGATACGACGCCGTTCGTGGAACTGTCGATCGAACAGGTTGTGCATACGCTGTTCGAAGCGATCGTGCTCGTCTTCTTCGTTCTGTTGATCTTCCTGCAAAACCTTCGGGCGACGCTGATCGCCACCCTTGTGGTGCCGGTCGTGCTGTTGGGCGCATTCGGCGTTCTGGCCTTTGCCGGGTTCTCGATCAACACGCTGACCATGTTCGCGATGGTGTTGGCGATCGGTCTTCTGGTGGACGACGCCATCGTCGTGGTGGAGAACGTCGAACGCATCATGCATGAGGACGGATTGCCGCCGAAGGAAGCCACCCAGAAATCGATGGGTGAAATTTCCGGCGCGCTGATCGGTATCGTGATGGTGCTGACGGCCGTGTTCATTCCGATGGCCTTCATCGGCGGTTCCACCGGTATAATCTATCGCCAGTTCTCGATCTCGATCGTTGCCGCGATGGTCCTGTCGGTGCTGGTCGCGATGATCTTCACGCCGGCACTGTGCGCCACCATGCTGAAACCCGTGGATCCGACCAAGAAGGACCGCGGTCTCTCCGGCATGTTCAACCGCGGCTTCAACAGCCTGACCGATGGCTACATTCGGGCCGTCAGCTTCCTGTTGAAGGTTCCGATCATCGTCTTTGCGGTGTTCGCTGTTCTGCTGTTCGGTGTTTATCACTACTTCGTACAGCTTCCCGCATCGTTCCTGCCGGATGAGGATCAGGGCTCGCTGTTCGTGCTCGTCAATCTGCCGACAGGTGCAACGACGGACCGTACACAGGCCGTTACCACGCAGGTCGAGAATTATTTCCGTAACGATGAATCCGATGCCGTCGAGGCCGTGTTCAGCGTGCTGGGCTTCTCGTTTGCCGGGCAGGGACAGAACTATGCCATGGCCTTTATTCAGATGAAGCCGTTCGAAGACCGGACGGCGGAAAATCTGACGGCAGCGGCAGTCACCCAGCGTGCCAACGGTTATTTCTACACGCATGTCCGTGATGCTCAGGTTTATGTTGTTCAACCGCCGGCAATTCCGGGTCTTGGTCAGTCGACCGGCTGGACCGGCTTTGTGGTCGACAGCGGCAACCAGGGCCAGGCGGCAACGCTTGCCACCACGCAACGCATCATTCAGCAGATGAACACTGGCGGTATCGCCGCCCAGGTTCGTACCGATACGCTGCCGAACGAAACCCAGATGCTGATCGATATCGATGAGCAGCGGGCCGGTGCCTATGGCGTCAGCATTGCGGAAGCCACCGGTATGCTGTCCACGATCTATGCGGGCACGAACATCAACAACTTCACTTTGAACGACAAGGTGAAGAAGGTTTACGTGCAGGGCGATGCGCCCTATCGCATGCAGCCCGAGGATATCTACAAGTGGTATGCCCGCAATTCGAGCGGTGGAATGGTGCCGTTCTCGGCCTTCACCGATATCGACTGGACAACCGGTGCCCCGTCGCTGTCGCATTATAACGGCAACACCGCAGTCGATATTCAGGGCTCGACCAATCAGGGCTTCAGCTCTGGCGAGGCCATGAACCAGTTGATCTCGCAGGTCGAAGCTTCACCCGGCGGCTTTACGGTGGCCTGGACGGATATGTCGCTGCAGCAGGTGATTTCCGGTAACGAAGCCGCCTACCTCTACCTGGTGTCGATTGTGTTCGTGTTCCTGTGCCTTGCCGCGCTCTATGAAAGCTGGAGTATTCCGTTCTCGGTCATTCTGGCAGTGCCGGTGGGTATCCTTGGTGCGGTCGTCGCTGCCAATCTCGATGGTCAGTCCAATGACATCTACTTCAAGGTGGGGCTGCTGACGACCATGGGGCTTGCGGCAAAGAACGCGATCCTGATCGTCGAGTTTGCCCGCGAGCAAAGCGACAAGGGTGATTCGCTCTTTGATGCGGCAGTCCACGCGGCCCGCATGCGTCTGAGGCCGATCATCATGACCTCGCTTGCCTTCATCCTCGGCGTGACGCCGCTGGTGCTGGCAACCGGTGCGGGGTCTGCCGCGCAGAACGCCATCGGTATTGCCGTGTTCGGCGGCATGCTGGCGGCAACGACACTGGGCATCTTCTTCGTGCCGTCCTTCTTCGTCGCCGTTTGCCGGGTTATGGGCATCGGCAAGAAGGAAGACAAATCGGCAGAAGAGCAACAGATCGTTTAAAACAAAATTAACGATATTGCGCCGGCCTCGTGCCGGCGTCTAAAACAGTAAGGGTAGGCCGTCCCGTTCGGACGTGCCGAGATGACAGGATTGAGACCATGGTGTTGAGCCGCGTTACCCCCGTACCGCTTCTGTTGCTCCTGCTGGCCGGCTGCGCTGTCGGCCCGGACTACGTGGCGCCGGAAACGGCATTGCCGGACAAATTTTCCGAAGGCAGCAGCCAGAGCGTGGGCGATGTCACGGAAGTTGCCTGGTGGAAGAGTTTTAATGACCCGCTGCTGAACTCCTATGTCGATGCCGGCATGGCGCAGAACCTTTCGGTTCTTCAGGCGCTCGAGGCGATCGTCCAGGCCGAGGCCAATGTCGTCACTTCGACGGCGGGCGGTTATCCGCAGGTCAATCTGCAGGGTTACGATACCGGTGCGGGTGCCGGCGGTGACGGCGCGTCGCCTCAGGCCCGCAAGACGTCGAATACCTTCGGCGGATCGGTTCCGATTTCCTGGGTTCTCGATCTCTTCGGTCTTTATCAGCGTTCGGGGGAAGCGGCGGTGGCCCAGCTTGACGCTGCCTATGCCAGCGCCGATGTCGCCAAGCTGACGCTCATATCCAGCCTGATTGATGCCTATATCAACGCACGGCTTTATCAGGAACGCCTGACAATCGCCCGTTCCAATCTGAAAAGCCGCCGTGAAACCTTCCGCCTGACCCAGTTCCAGCTTGATGCCGGTGCGGCCTCGCGGCTTGACGTCGTGCAGTCGGAAGGTCTCGTCAACGCGCAGCTTTCCAGTATTCCGCAGCTTGAAGCATCCTATCGTCAGCAGGTCTACGCACTGTCCACGCTAATGGGCCTGCCGGCAGCGACGCTGATCGACCAGATGAACAAGGTGAAGCCGATCCCGGTGACCCATGCGCGTCTGTCCTCCGGCGTGCCGGCCGATCTGATCCGCAACCGTCCGGATATTCGCCAGGCCGAGCGTAATCTTGCTGCCGCAACGGCCAATATCGGGGTTGCCGAAGCGCAGCTTTACCCGACGATTTCGCTCAGCGGTACGCTGCAGGCAAGCGTCACCGACAGCTCTCTTGGAAATGCGGGGCAGACGTCATGGTCGTTCGGCCCGACACTCAGCCTGCCGATTTTCGACGGTGGCGCCCTGCGCGCCAACCTCTCGAGCGCCGAATCGCAAGCCCGCCAAGCCTATCTCACCTGGAAACAGACGGTTCTCAACGCCGTTCAGGAAGTGGAATCGGCGCTCGCCGTCGTCACGCGCGACGGGCGGACCGTTTCGGCATTGCGGGCAACGGTTGCCTCCTACCGAGACGCTTTGGAACTTTCGACCTCGAGCTATCGTGACGGTGCAACCTCGTTGCTGGATGTGCTTGATGCCCAGCGCGCCGTGTCGGATGCCGAGGCGAGCCTTGCCGATGCGATTGCACAGCAGGCGGGTGATTTCGTCGCGCTCAATGTCGCGATTGGCGGTGGTTACGCCGCGCAATAAGGGCTAGCCCTTCCCGAATTTGTCTTTCCAGCTTTGAAGCGCTCCCCTTTGCGGGAGCGTTTCTGCTTCATAGACACCACGCGCGATGGACCGCGCCATCGTGCGCGTGGCTTCAAGGCAGATTTCTGCAAAGGCAAGATCGTTGGGGGCCGGCTTTTCGCCGGTCGCCGCAGACAGCACCGTATCGCCGTCGAACGGCAGATGGGCCGGGTGGATCGCCCGGGCAAAGCCGTCATGCGCCATGACCGCCAGGCGGTAGGCCTGTTGTTTGGTCAAACGGGCATCGGTGACGATAACGCCGAGCGTGGTAGCCGTGGTCGGCCCGCCCTTGATCCTCAGCTTTGCTGCGTCTTTCGAAATGGCGCCCGGGTGCCCAAGTCCCCCGAATTCGCCATTGTCCTCCAGTGGAGCGGCCCAGAAGTGCGGCCCGTCCCCGATGGTCACGCTCCCCATCGCGTTGACCGCGGCAAGCGCCCCGATCCGAAAGCCGTCAGCTGTCTCGGCGCTGGCCGAACCAAGCCCGCCTTTCAGATTGACGGTCGTTGCACCCGTCCCCGCGCCAATCGTCCCGAGGGGAAAGGCGCCGTGGGTCACTGCCCGATAGGCGTTGTAGCCGAGCTTGAGGTAGGGGGCGTGCAAACCCCAGTCCTTGTCGCCGCCGTTCAGCAGATCCATCAGGATTGCGCCGGGGACAATCGGAATGCGGGCTGATCCAAGCGCCAGTCCACGACCATCGGCACGAAGGCCGGATTGCACGCCGCCGGCGGCGTCGAGCCCGAAGGCCGAGCCGCCCGACAGCACAAATGCATCCACGGTCTCAACGCTGCGGGCGGGATCGAGCAGCAGCTGGTCGCGACTGCCGGGTGCGCCACCAAGCGAGAGCCCCGAGGCAATAACAGGCCGGTCGAAGACAATAGCCGTCACCCCGGAGGCCAGTTGACGGTCCTGCGCATGGCCGACGCTTATGCCGGAAATATCGGTAATGAGATTATGCATGATCCGCTCCGTATGGCTTCCGCCCGTGATACCAGCATTTCGCACCCATCGCGATAAAGGGCGAATTGCGAACCCGGAATTCCGGACAATGACGCTTTTTTGCTTTTTTTGAAAATCACGTGTTGACTTCGAAGGACGTTTCACCCTATATGCGCATCACCGACGGGGTCGACGGTCGCTCTCGCGACCAACGATGTTGACTTCACTTCCGCCGATTAGCTTCGCTGATTGACGTGTTTGAACTTCAGGGTTTTGGCACGCGGAATGGTGTTTGGATGTGATGATCTTCACATCGGTTATTTGGACAATTTTATAATGAAGAAAGAGAAACGTGGCGAGCGGCTTTGTCGGTGAGCTTTCGGGCTTACCAAAGAGACTTAAGAAGCG